>JBCKBY010000100.1:0-6872 GCA_038910715.1 Gaiellaceae bacterium | reverse complement strand
ATTTGCCGCAAGTGCCTCGAGGATGCGGTCGACGTCCTCCTCGACGTTGTAGAGGTGCAGCGAGATGCGGAGGTTCGCGTCGCGCGTCGACGTGACGATTCGCCGCGTCGCGAGCGCGGCGACGAGGGCGTTGGGGTCAGTGGAGACGACGCAGATCAGCGGGCCGTAGTCAGCTTCCCCGCGCGGCGTGGCAACGGTGGCGCCGAGCTCGTCGAGTCCTGCGAGCAGACGGTCGACCAAACCGCGGACGTGAGCCTCGATTGCGGGGACTCCGACCTCGGCGACGAGCTCCATGCCCGCTGCCCCCGGGTAGAGCGAGGGCACGGGTGGCGTGCCGCTGTCGAAGCGTCGCGCGGACGCGTGCGGCGAGTAGTCGGCAATCGACATGGCAAAGATGTCCTCGTCGGCGAACCAGCCCGTCTGGGTCGGCATCAGCGAGGCGACCAACGACTCGCGTATCCACATGAATCCGAGGCCGGCTGATCCGAGGAGGTACTTCACCGTCCCGCCCGTGACGACGTCAGCCCCGAGGGTGCGCACATCGAGCTCGAGGGCGCCGACGGCCTGGTAGCTGTCGGCGAGCATGAGCGCCCCGCGGGCGTGAGCGATCTCGGCGATCGCAGTTAAGTCGTGACGATGGCCCGTGCGGAAAGAAACTGCGGTGCAGCAAACGAGCGCGGTGCGCTCGTCCACGACCTCGGCGAAGCGCTCCGGTGGTATCGAGCCGTTCGAGGCCGGCTTCACGTGGACGACCTCGGCCCCGCGCAGCGACTGCGCGTGGGCAATCTGCCCGACCGTCGGAAACTCGTACTCGCTGATCACGATGCGGTTACGCTCACCGCCGAGGTCGAGTGCCGATACCAACGCACTGACCCCTTGCGAGACGGACGTGGTCACGGCTACGTCGTCGGCGGACGCATGCACGAGGCCGGCGAAACCGGAGCGAGCGGCCTCGTTCCGCTCTACCCAGAACTCCCACTCGGCGCCGTTCTCGTCCCAACCAGCCAGCCACTCCTCCGCCGCAACCCGAACGCGGTTCGAAAGCGCACCCTGCGAGCACGAGTTGACGTACGTCGTGTGCTCGAAGATCGGGAAGTCCGCACGGGCTTCAGCTCCCGGGGTCATGTCCTTAGCGGCCAAGGTAGGCCTTCCGCAGCTCGTCGTGCTCGAGGAGCTCCGACGCCTTGCCCTCGAGGACGATCCGCCCCGTCGAGAGGACGTAGCCGCGATCGGCAATCGAGAGCGAGACGTTCGCGTTCTGCTCGACGATGAGGAGCGCCACTCCCGCCTGGTGCACCTCCTGGATGATCTCGAAGTTCCGCTCGACGAGGATCGGGGCGAGCCCCATCGACGGCTCGTCCATAAGGAGCAGCTTCGGTCGCGCCATCAGCGCCCGCCCCATCGCCACCATCTGCTGCTCGCCGCCCGAGAGCGTCCCGGCCAGCTGCTTCCGACGGTCGGCGAGCAGCGGAAATATCGAGTAGACGCGATCGAGATCCTCCTTCAGGTCGGCGCGGGTGCGGAGATATGCGCCCATCTCCAAGTTCTCAAGAACCGTCATCGGGCCGAACAGCCTTCGGTTCTCCGGGACGATCGCGAGCCCGCACTGGATCCGGCGCCCCGTCGAGAACCTGGTCACGTCCTCGCCCGCGAGGACGACCGAGCCCGTGCGGGACGGAACGATTCCGAGGATGGTCTTTAGTGTCGTGGACTTTCCGGAGGCGTTCCCGCCGAGGAGGCACACGAGCTCGCCCTCCCCCACCTCTAGGCTCAGGTCGTGGAGAATGTGCATCTGCCCGTAGAACGTATTGACGCCCTCGAGGCGAAGAAGCGGTTGAGGCTGGCCGTTCGTGCTCACATCCGGTCCGCCCGCGACGACCCCAGGTAGGCGTCGATGACCCTCGCATCGGTGGCAACTTCATCGAACGTGCCCTCGGCGATCTTGACCCCGTGGTCGAGCGCGACCACGCGGTCGGAGATCCCCTCGACGACGTGCATGTCGTGCTCGATGACCAGGATCGTGTAGCCGGCCTCCGCTCGCAAGCGCCCGATCAGCTCCGTCATCTCGTGCGTCTCGACGGGGTTCATTCCGGCCGCTGGCTCGTCGAGAAGTAGGAGTTGCGGCCGCGCAGCGGTGGCGCGCGCAATCTCGAGCCGGCGCCGATTGGCGTACGAGAGGCTGTAGGCGGGTTGGTCGAAGCGGTACCCCACGAGGCGCTCGCCGAAGAAGGCAAGACATTCCTCGGCGAGCCGGTGAATCTCTCGTTCCTCGCGCCGCATGCCGGGCGTGCGGAGGACAGTGCGGAGCACCCCCGCGCGCGTGTGCCCGTAGGCCGCGGCCATGACGTTCTCCTTCACGGTCATGTTCAGAAAGAGTCGCAGCGTCTGGAACGTACGCGCGACGCCACGCTTCGTGATCTCGTGCGGCTCGAGGCCGACGATGCTCCGTCCGTCGAGGAGGATGTCGCCCTTGTCCGGCGGGTAGACGCCGGTGATGACGTTGAAAAGGGTCGTCTTCCCCGCGCCGTTCGGGCCGATAACGCTCACGATCTCGCCTTCACCGACCTCCATATCGAGGTCGCTGAGGACCTGGAGTCCGCCGAACGACTTGCTCACGCCACGGAGCCCGAACAGCGCCATCAGACGATCTCCACTCGAAGCTTGCCCAGAAGACCTTGGGGCCGAGCGGTCATCATCGCGACGAGGAGCGCGCCGAAAAGGATGAAGCGCGTGACGGTCGGTTGCTGGACGAGAAGGGTCTCCCAGACGAATGCTGCGAGTAACAGGGTCGGCGGGATCAGGAGAGTTCGCCGCCATCCGTCGAGGCGCGTGAGGGCGAGCAGTGCGACGATCAGCGCGATGTACGCGTACTTTGGCCAGTTGCCGGGCTGGGCCGGAGTCACGACCAAGAGCTCGACCACATCTCCGACGAACCCACCTGAGACCACCTCGCCCTCTGTAGAGGAGGCCGAGACGGCGTGTGCAATCACGCGCACGGCGTAGCCGAGAACGACCGTGCCACCGAGAACGAACGCGAGCCGCCACCAAGGCCGGATCTTCACGAGGAGCGCTACGAGGATCACACCGTAGAACAACAGACTGAGCTTTTCGGGGCTCGTCGTCGGGCTGAGAACCTCGAAGACGACAGTGATCACGATCGCTCCGAGCACGACACCCGCCATGCTGCCCGCGCCACCGAGAATGACCATGGCGTAGATCGTGATGAGGATCGCGAGGTTGAAGTTGCCGGGGAAGACCCCGGTCTGCTCGGCTGCGAGGATCGCTCCGGCCAAGCCTGCGATTGCCGCGCCGATCGAGAACGCGAGCAGCTTGAGCGAGTTGACCGGCATGCCCATGAGCTCAGCGGCCAGCGCGTCCTCGCGCAACGACGTCCAGGCCCGTCCGGTGCGCGAGCGAATTAGAAGCCAGAGGGCCGTAGCGACGATAACCAGGGCAACGACCGTGAAGTAGTAATACGCCTCCACCGTCGTCGGCCTGATTAAGAAGATACGGATCGGGTCGACGTCCGGGACCCCGTTCGGCCCGCCGGTCAGGTTGACGCCGCTCGTCAAACCGAGCGCCGAGACTCGATCGCCCTGTGCCGCCACGGTCAAGAACAGCTGTGCAAAAAACAGCGTCACGATGGCGAGGTAGTCACCGCTCAGCCGACGCGAGGGGAGACCGACGAGGAAGCCGACGAGGGCGGCCGTGGCGATGGCGATCGGGATCGTCGCCCATCCTGGCCAGTGCACGCCACACGTCGTTTCGGTGAAGCAGTGGCTCGAGGACAGCAGGGCGTAGGTGTATGCACCAATGCCGAAGAACGCCACGTACCCGAGGTCGAGCAGGCCTGCCCAGCCAACAACGACGTTCAGGCCGAGCGCGAGCAGGGCGAAGAGGGCAACGTTCAGGCCGTACCGGTTCAGGTCGCCCGTGTTCATGAGCAACGGCAGGACGGCGGCAATCGCGATGAACACGACAAGCCAAGTGGCAGGTGGGATGCGCTCGATGAGTGAGAGGGCCCGGCCGGTCAGCCCGCCACGACCCTCACGGTGCTCCTGCTCCCGCGAGACCCACTCGTCGGCGCCGATGCGGGGCGTCGGCACGTCGGGATGAGGTCGTTCGCCTGCCACGCCTACACCTTCTTGATCTCAGGCTTTCCGAAGAGCCCGGTCGGACGGAAGAGCATGATGAGGACGAGAATCGAGAACGTGACCGCGTCCTTCCAGGTTCCGTTCATATAACCGGTGGTGAAGGACTCGGCCAGGCCGATGAGAAGGCCGCCGGCCATCGCGCCCGGGATGCTCCCGATCCCACCGACGACCGCGGCGGCGAACCCCTTCAGGCCGGCCGTGAACCCCATGAAGTGGAAGATGCTCGAGTAGGCGAGTCCCGCCATGACGCCTGCTGCGCCGGCAAGCGCGGAGCCGATGAAGAAGGTCGCGACGATGACCCGGTCGACGTCGATGCCCATCATCGCCGCCGCCTCCTGGTCGAAGGAGGTCGCACGCATCGCCTTTCCGAGCTTTGTGCGGGAGACGAGCAGTATCAGCGCCACCATGAGGCTGGCCGCCGACGAGACCACCAGGACCGTGATCCACGTGATCTTCACGGAGCCAATGTAGAAGCCACCGGTCCCGATCAGCTCGAAGCCGTTGTACTGCCGGTACTGCGACCCGAAGAGGAGCAGCGCGGAGTTCTCGAGGAAGAACGCGACCCCGAGGGCGCTGATCAGCGGCGCGATCCGCGGGGCGTTTCGCAGCGGCCGATAGGCGAAGCGCTCGACGGCGACCCCGAGGAACCCCGAGCCGATCATGGCGATGGCGAACATCAGGATCAAAAGCGGGGCGAGAGGCAGGTCCGGGCTGAGCGGGCCGCCGAAGAACGTGAGCACGCCGAACCCGATGAAGGCGCCGATCATGTAGATGTCGCCGTGGGCGAAGTTGAGCAGCTTGAGGATCCCGTAGACCATCGTGTACCCGAGCGCGATGAGCGCGTACACGCTGCCGAGCTGGATCCCGTCGATCAGAACACTGAAGAACTTCGTCCAGTCCACGAGCGGACCCTAGAGTGGAAAAGTGTGGCCCGCGGGAAACGGGCCACACTCGGTTCGCTTCTACTTCGTCGGGAAGACGAGCTGGTACTTGCCGCTCGCGATCCGGTAGATGAAGAAGACCCCGCCCTCGACGTCCCCGTTGGCGTCGAACCTGATTCCCTGCCCGAGGATCGTCTTCTTGAGGTTCGTCTTCTTGACCTGCGCGAGGACGCTCTTGCGCGTCGCCGCGCCGGCCTGACAGGCCCTGTCGATGGCATCCAACACGACCTGCATGGCAACGTAGGTCGGCGGGCCGAACGTACCGAACTTGCCGTACTTCTTCTCGTAGGCCTTGATGAGCGCGGCCGTACCCTTGACGCCGTGAATGTCACGGGCGAAAGCCGAGACGTATGCCCCCTCGATGGCGAAGTCGCTCGTGAAGAGGCCGTCCGAGCCGAAGATGATCGCGTTCTTCCCCTTCGCCTTCATCTGCTGCGCGAACGTCTGGGCCTGCGTTGCGAGCTGCCAGGGGAGAAAGACAAGGTCGACGTCGCTTTCGATCTTGGTGGCGAGCGCCGAGAAGTCGGTCTCCTGCTGGGTGATCTCGTCGAGGTCGACCGACGCGCCCAGGATGTGGGCCACGTTCGCGAACCTCGCCGCAAGTCCGACCGAGTACGAGCTCCCGTCATTGATGACGACGACTTTGTCCGCCTTCAAGGTCCTGATCGCGTACCTTGCGTCGACCGCGCCCTGCGTGTCGTCGCTCCCGACAACGCGGAAGAAGGTCGGACGCTGCCCGTTCGTGAGGTCGTCCCGGGTCGCCGACATCGAGACGTAGGCAGTGCTCCTCATGCTCGGACCGAAGGCCTGCACCTCCTGGCTACCGGCCGGGCCCACGACACCGACGATCTTCTTGTTCGATGCGAACTGCCGTGCGACACCGATCGCGGCCGCGACATTGGGCAACTGCGTGTCGCCGACGACCATCTTGTACTTGGTCTTGTGCGCAGCGTTGAATGCAGCCAGCGAGAACTCGGCCCAATGGAGCTGCTCCTGGCCGATGGACGCGGCGGGTCCGGTCGCGGGGACGGCCAGGCCGACCGAGACATCACACGTCTTTGCGGGCGCCGCGAGCACCTCCGTCTTTGCGGGCGCCGCGAGCACCTCCGTCTTCGCGAGCCCGGCTGTCACGAACGCCGCCGCCACGAGCACGGCAATCCCCGCTGCGATCAATCCTTTCCTCATCTGCTCTCCTCTGAGTCGGTTGCTTCCTATGACGACGGCTGAACCCCGTTGTTGCAACTCACGCGTGTGCGGGACGCCACATCACACCGCGTTCCGGCCATGATGTCAATTCGCAGCTGGACAGGCGACCGGCTCCGCGGCAAGCTCCGGTCGTGACTCGGATTGTCGACGCCGAGGGTGTGCACCTTGCGGCCATCCTGCGCGCCGCCGACTTCTCGGACAAGCGCGTGCTCGAGGTCGGAGGCGGAGACGGCCGGCTGACCTGGGGGATCGGGTCGATCGCGTCGTCCGTGTTGGCTTTCGACCCCGATGCCGAGAGTGTTGCGAGCGCCCGAGAAGCATGCCCCGAGGAGCTGCGCGAGAAGGTGCGCTTCGAGGTCGCGAGCGCGGACGAGATCGAAATCGAGCCGCAGAGCGTCGACCTCGTCTTCTTCTCCTGGTCACTTTGATGAATGGAGCCCGAGGGCGTCGTGGACGTCCTGCGCAGGTTGCTGAAAGCGCTCGTCCCCGGTGGGGTCGTCGTCGACCTCACGATGGCGCCGCCAGATGAAACCGTCGAGTCGGGCGGCCAGCTCCTCGGTCACCTCGACGG
>JBCKBY010000099.1:0-6927 GCA_038910715.1 Gaiellaceae bacterium | reverse complement strand
ACGCCGTCCTCCTCCGGACTCCGGTCGAGCTCGAAGGCCGGAATCTCCGCACCTACGCCTCCTTCGCCGTCGCCGAGGGCGACCGCGTCCCGTTCGTCCTGCGGTGGACGCCCTCGCACGAGGCGCTTCCCAGCCGCATCGATCCGGAACGAGCGCTTGCCGAAACCGTCTCCTTCTGGGAGGAGTGGGCCGCGCGGTGCACGTACACCGGTGACTGGCACGACGCTGTCCAGCGCTCGCTGCTGACACTGAAGGCGCTCACGTATGCCCCGACGGGAGGGATCGTCGCTGCGCCGACGACCTCGCTGCCGGAGGCACTGGGCGGCGTCCGCAACTGGGACTACCGCTACTGCTGGCTCCGGGACGCCACGCTGACGCTGCTCGCGCTCGTGCGTGCCGGATACGTGGACGAGGCAGGCGCGTGGCGGGACTGGCTGCTCCGAGCGATCGCCGGCTCGCCGGAAGATCTCCAGATCATGTACGGCGTCGCCGGTGAGCGGCGGCTCACGGAGATGGAGCTGCCGTGGCTCGCGGGCTACGAGGGCTCCCAGCCTGTCCGTATCGGAAACGGGGCCTCGAACCAGCTCCAGCTCGACGTCTACGGCGAGGTCGTCGAGGCCCTCTACCGCGCGCGTCGACAGGGGCTCCAGCCCTCGGACGACGCGTGGAGGCTGACGGGACGGATCTTCGACTGGCTCGAGTCGGGGTGGCGCCAGGAGGACGAGGGCATCTGGGAGGTCCGAGGGCCGCGCCGACATTTCACGCACTCGAAGGTCATGGCGTGGGTCGCGTTCGACCGCGCGGTGAAGACGGTCGAGAAACTCGGCCGCGACGGGCCCGTCGAGCGCTGGCGCGCCACCCGCGCGGAGATCAAGACCGAGGTGCTACGCGAGGGGTACAACGCTGATCGTGGGACGTTCGTGCAGTACTACGGCTCGGACCGGCTCGACGCGAGCCTGCTCCTTATCCCACTCGTCGGGTTCCTGCCGGCGACCGACGCGCGGGTGCTCGGAACCGTGGACGCCATTCGGCGCGAGCTCATGCGCGACGGGTTCGTCGAGCGCTATCGCGCGGACGCCGAGAACGTCAGCGTTGACGGGTTGCCCCCTGGCGAGGGCGTCTTCCTGCCCTGCTCCTTCTGGCTCGTCGCGGTCCTCGCCCAGCAGGGCCGTCGTGACGAGGCGCTCGAGCTCTTCGAGCGGCTCCTCTCCCTGCGCAACGACCTCGGCCTGATCTCCGAGGAGTACGACCCCGAGACGCGGCGGCTTGTGGGGAACTTCCCTCAGGCGTTCACCCATCTTGCGCTCGTCGAGACCGCGTTCACGCTCGGACGTGGGCAAACGCGCGGGCCTTAGGAGACCACGGCGAAGAGCCGCCACTCGTCGGGAACGCCTTGAGGGCCGCCGATCCTCGATCCTCGAATTCCAGTCCCGAGCCCGCGACGAGGTCCTTCACCGTCCCCGACACGAGCGCTTCACCGGCGGCCGAAGGAGTGAGGCCTCGGCAACGACTCCCACACGGTGTCGTTGTCGGCGACATGGCGCGCGAGCGGTCCAAGCGACTCGATCTCCGAGACGAGGACGTTCCGGTTCTCCCCCACTCGCTCGTACCGTCCGCGGGCGAGGACGAGCGGCTCGGCGCGAACCGTTGCTCGATGGCGCTCGTAAACGTGCGGCTGGACGATCAGGTTCACCTGCCCATGCTCGTCCTCGAGAAGCATGAAGACGATTCCCTTCGCCGTCGACGGCCGCTGGCGCGCGATCGTCATGCCCGCCACGGCCACCCTGCGGCCATGCCGCTGCTCTTGGAGCTCCGCGCTCGAGAGTGTTCCCGCCGGCAGGTGTGGGCGCAGGAGCGCGAGCGGGTGCGTCCCGACCGACAGCCCCGTGTGCCGGTAGTCGGCCAGCATGCGCTCCCAGCGCGTCAGATCGCGGAGCGCGGGCGTCTCGGTCGTCGGCTCGAGCGAGAGCGGCAACTGCTTCGCCTCTCCCCCTGTTCCCGGCACCGATTGCGCCCGGAAGACGAGGCCGAGCTCCCAGAGCAGATCGCGGCGCGGACGATCGAAGCCGTCGCAGGCGCCCCCCTTGACGAGCGCCTCGAGCCCGTCGTGGGAGAGCTGCAAGCGGCGGGCAAGATCTGCAACGTCTGCGAACGGCCCGTTCGCTTCCCGGTCTTCGACGAGCGCCTCTGCCTCGTCTGTCCCCACCGAGGTGACGTAGGAGATGCCGATGCGGACGCCGGCGCCCTCGAGGACACACCTGGCTGCGCTCAGGTTGACGTCGGCCGGGCGCACCTCTACTCCGTGCCGTTGGGCATCGCGGACGAGCGTCGCAGGCGGATAGAAGCCCATCGGCTGCGCGTTCAAAAGTGCGCACAGGAACTCTGCCGGGTAGTAGTGGCGCAGCCACTGCGACTGGTAGGCGAGAAGCCCGAACGCCGCCGCGTGCGCCTTGGGAAAGCCGAAGCCGGAGAAGCCGGCGAGCTTGTCGAAGACACGATCCGCGGTCTCCGCGTCCACACCTTTCTCGGCCGCGCCTGCGACGAATCGCCCACGGTAGGCCTCGAGCGCGTCATGGCTCCGCTTACGGCTCATCGCCCGCCGCAGCCCTTCGGCCTCTCCGACCGTGAAGCCGGCGAGCGCGATCGCGACTTCGAGCACCTGATCCTGGAAGACGACGACGCCGAACGTCGAGCGCAGCGGCTTGCGCAGAAGCTCGTGATCGACCGGGAAGACGTACAAGGGGTCTTCGCGGATCCGCTGCCGCGCGTCGATGTAGGGGTGCACTGCCTTCCCCTGGATCGGGCCAGGCCGGACGAGAGCGACCTGGACGGTGATGTCGTCGAGGTTCTCCGGCTTCGTTCGCAGGAGGCTCTGCATCTGTGCCCGGCTCTCGATCTGGAACGCGCCTACTGTGTCCGCGCGCTGGATGTCCTCGAACACAGCCTCGTCGTCGAAGGGGATCCGCGAGAGGTCGATCACCTCGTCGTGCGCCCGCGCAATCTGCTCGACGCAGTCCTCGACGGCAGAGAGCATCCCGAGGCCGAGCAGGTCGATCTTGAGGAAGCCCGCGTCGGCGCAGGAGTCCTTGTCCCATTGGCAGAGCTGGCGGCCGGCCATCGCCGCCGGTTGCACGGGGACGAGCTCGATCAGCGGGCGTGTGGAAACGATCATCCCGCCCGGGTGTTGCGAGATATGCCGTGGGAGCCCTGCGATCTCGCCCGCAAGCCAGGCAAACGCACGCCAGCGGCGTGATTCGAGCTTCCGCGCCCCGTCGGGCAGCCGCGCGACCTCCTCCCCCACGCGGCGCGCATCCCAGCCGTCCGAGAGCCGGGCGAGGCGTTCGAGCTCGGCGAACGGGAGACCGAGTGCCTTGCCGACATCGCGAATTGCGCCACGTGAGCGGTATGTCGAGAAGCTCGCTACGAGCGCAGCGTGCTCGCGCCCGTAGCGCTCGGTGACCGCGACGATCAGCTTCTCGCGGATGTCGCGCGGGAAGTCGAGGTCGATGTCCGGCACGGAGGCGAGCTCGCGGTTCAGGAAACGCCCGAGCGAAAGCTCGTTCGAGACCGGATCGACGTGCGAGAGGCCGGTGAGGTAGCAGACGATCGAGCCGACCGAGCTCCCGCGCCCCCGTCCTGGCGGCAGGAAGCTCCGCGGAGAGTCGAGCCCGCGCACCTCATGAGCGGCCTCGCGCGCGAGTGAGAGCACCTCGTGGTGGAGAAGGAAGAAGCCGGCGAGCCCGAGCTCGTCGATCAGCTTCAACTCGTCTTCGAGGCGAGCGCGGGCTCGCCCAAGTAACAGACTGTTACTTGGCGGATAGCGCTCTTCGAGCGAGTGGCGGCAGATCGCGGCGAGCTGGTGAATCGCCGGCTCGCTCTCGTTCGAAAAGTCCGGATAGCGATAGCCGAGCTCCTCCGTCAGATCGAACTCGAGCCGCTCCGCGATGATCGCACTCCGCTCTGCTGCTGCGCGGTCGAAGGAGAAGCGCTCGAGCATCTCCTCGGGTGGTCGTAAGAAGCTCTCACGATTTCCGCGACGTTCCGGCTCGCAGCCCTCGAGTGAAGTGCGACAGCGGATAGCGACGAGCACGTCCTGGAGCAGCGTGCGTCGTGGATGGTGCGCGTGAATGTCCCCGGTCGCGACCGTCTCGACGCCGAGGTGCTCTGCCAGGTCGCGCAGAAGCGCGACGCGCCGCATGTCCCCGCGCTCGAAAGGTCGCTGAAGCTCGACGAAGAAGCGCTCGCGGCCGAACGCTCCCGCGAGCCGTGCGGCGGCGTTCGGGTCGAGGAGCCCGAGTCCGCGACGCGCGCACCCCGACAGGCAGACGAGGCCTTCGGAGAGTTCGACGAGCGTCTCCGGCGGCACGGAGGGTGGGAGCGGATCGCGATCCTCTTTCCCGCTCTGGCGCGTCCCTGCATGCGAGGCGGTGAGTAGCCGGCAGAGATTCGCGTACCCGCGTCGACTCTCGACGAGCAACGTGATGTGAGCCCCGCCGTCGAGCGTGACCTCGGCGCCAGTGATCGCCCGCACGCCGAACGCCTTTGTTGCGTGCGCGAACTCGAGCGAGCCGTAGACGCCGTCGTGGTCGGTGAGCGCGAGCGCCTCGTACCCAAGCTCGGCTGCGCGTGCCGCCAGCTCCTCTGGCTGGGACGCGCCGTCGAGAAAGGAATACGCCGAATGGCAGTGCAACTCGACGTACTTCATGCTTCACGCATGACATGGGAGGAACTTGACTGCGTCAGGCGTTCTGGGTGAACCAGCAACTCTGCTCCCCGTCGCGGTAGACGCAGACGTTCCGCCCGCTTTCGAGGACGACCTCGAAGTAGCGCCGGTCCACCGGCTCCTCCGTCCACCAGCGGTCGACGACGCGCCACTCCTCTCGCACGAGCGTCACCTGCTCACGGTTCACGACTCGCGGCGTCCCACCGGGGCTCGACTCGACGAGCGCCAGGCGTGGCGCATTTAATCGTCCCGCGGAACGACGAGCGCTCGCGCTTCCGGAACCCGCGACCACGGCGCCACCTCCACCACCGCGCACACAGAACCCGTCCCCGTGCTCGCTCGCACTTGCCGCAGGCCTTCGCGCAGACGACTAGCCGTCTCCTCCCCCGCAGGCTCCACGAGCGCGAGCTGCTGTCCCGTGTGCTCTGCGAGCTCGACCGCCTCGAGGCGTAGCTCGACGATCGGCGCCGGAAGCTCCGAGAGCTTCGGCCCGAGCGCCGCGCGCAAACGCGCCGTCTCGGCAGTTGCGTCGCGGAGAGTCGCCACACGTCGCCACGAGCCTCCGTCGACGAGCCGGGCGGCCAGCGCGAGTTTTCGAAATGGCCGCCCGGCCCGTTCTGGTCGCGCGAGTAGGCGCTCGAGGAGAGAGCCGAGCGCCCGTCGCAGCGTGATCTCGTTCGCAACGGCTTCCGGAAAGACGAGCGCTTCAGTGAGCTCTGCGGCAGGCCTGCGACCGTGAACCTTCGCCTTCCGGCCTCCTTGAGAGAGCCGCCACGCTCTCCGCCCTTCGGCGCCCAACCGCTCGGCAACCGCATGGCCTGGCAGCTGCGCGAGCTCTCCGAGCCGACGCAACCCGAGCCCCTCGAGCTCTGCGTAGCGATCGGGCGTCATCGGGAGCAGCGAGAGCGGCAGGGGCTCGAGGAAAGCTTGCTCGTCCTTCTCTGCGACGATCAGGATCTGGCCGGATCGCGCCACGCTCGCCGCTGCAAGGGCGGTGAAACGACGTCCGGCGGCACCGATGCGTGGATCCCAGGCCGTGCCGACAGCAGCGAGTGCCCGCTCCAGCGCCGGCTGCACGCCCCCGTATAGCCGCTCAACCCCGCGCGTCTCGAAGACGACTGCACCCTGCTCGGCCGGGTCGACGGCGAAGCCCGCATCCTCGAGTCGGCGAAGCACGTCTTCCCATTCCTTCTCGACGGCTGCCGGATCGCGATCGACGAGAACGAGCGACGGGCACGTGGCGAGCGCCTCCCCGAGGCGCATCCCCGGCTTCACGCCGGCCGCTTCCGCAGCGGCGGTCACCGGGCCGAGGAGCGGCTCCTCACCCGCCTCCGGCGCGAGTGCGGCGGGAACGAGTGCAAGCCGCGGACGCGAGCGCAGTGCCGCTCTCAGCTCGAATCCGGGAATGAGGAGGCACGCGATCATTCGAACACATGTTCTATACGAACATACGTTCTCCTGTCAAGCTGGCAATTATCCCTTCATGCCCATCCGGCCGCGAAGCGGAAGGCGTCGCTTCGGCGCTCCTCGAATCGGCACTCGCCCACTCCTCTAAACGCGGCGCACGAATCCTCGAGGGTTATCCGGTGGCTGAAGGTCACATGAACATCGACGCCTACACCGGGTACCTGCCGATGTTCCTCGACGCCGGCTTCGAGCCGGTACGCAATGCCGGGCGCCGCACGATCGTTCGCCGCCTTCTCTAGGGCTCGCGAAGGATCTCGCGTGTGCCGATTCGGCGCCAGATGATGTGAGGCTCATTGCCGACGATCGATCGGCCCTACGAAAACGTCGCCCTCCGTTAGGAGCCCAGGTCAGCTCGTACGCGCCGGGAGTTCCTCGAACGCGTTTGACGCGAAGACCGGAGAGAAAACCTCGACCGGCACGTAGGTCGTCGACGAACTTGTCTACTGCGGCGAGGAACGCTTCCTGCTGATCCGGGTTCAGTCGCGCCCAGTCGCGCCAGAACTGGGGCAGGGCTTCACGCGTCGGCATCGAGCGACTTCATGCGCGCCCGGAGAGCAGCGATGAACTCCTCGTCGCTCTCGAACCGTTCACCGAGCCCAGCTGCGATCTCGGCATAGGCTTGCCGCTCGCCCTCCTGCCACTCCGGTGTCCAGAACCATGCCTGGGATGCGTCGATCAGCTTCATCGGCCGCAGCAGGATCCCGCCGGAAGGGAGCCGTCCGATCACCCTGCCGCAC
>JBCKBY010000098.1:0-6984 GCA_038910715.1 Gaiellaceae bacterium | reverse complement strand
CGAGCAAGATCGCGGCGACGAACACGAGCCCGACGACGAGCATGGAGAGGATGACGTCCTTGCCCTCTTCCGCAGCGTCAGCGAGAAACGGGGCGAGCGCACTCATCGGGCGCGACTCTAGCCGACGAGCCGGGCGTGCGCAGCAAGTGCGCGATCCACTGGTGCGTCGCCTGCCGTCGAGCGCGCTGATGCCTCGAGCAAGCTCGAGTCGGATCTCAATCTCAGAGCGTCCCTCGCAGCCGAGAGATCGCCGTTACCGAGCGACGCCGCGGTGGCGGCCCACGCGGCACCGTCGCCGTTTCGCCCTTCGGCCCGCGCCTGCGAACAGAGCGAGATCAGCTCGGAGAGATCGGCGACAGCCGCGACGTCCCCGGTCGCCGCAACGCGGACGAGCCCGTGCGCGTAGAGGTAATCGCCGAGAAGCAGAGCCGCGTCCGGATCGGCAGGCGAGAACAGCCGCGCGCGGCCGTAGTGCACGAGGTACCCCTCGTAGATCGTCTCGAGGCCGAGAGCGTGTCCCGCGGGTGCAAGCGGAGAGAAGACCGGTTCGCGCAACTGCCCGGCCTCCGGCAAGAGCGACTCCGCCCAGAGCTGGCTCTCGGCCCCGGCCTCGGCTGCGATCGTCTCCCACACGGTGCGGAACTTAGCCTGGATTCACGCTTAGCCGGAGCTACTGGCGGCGCGCGGAGGCTCGGCCCGAGTGGGCTCGAGCTCGACCTCCACCGGGATGTCAGGCCCGCCTTCGTCCCAGCGCTCGAAGCGCACGCGTGTCCGGAAGAACTCCCAGATCGCGCGCAGTCCGGCCATGGTCGGAAGAGCGATGAGCACGCCGGCGATGCCGTACAGCTCTCCCCCCGCGAGGAGACCGAAGATAACGAGGAGCGGATGCAGGCGAAGCGCATTCGCCATGACGTTCGGCACGACGATGTGCCCCTCCACCTGGTAGATGATGAGGAAGAGAACCGCTACCCAGATGACGCCGATCGGGTCGACGAAGATCGCGTAGATGACCGGCGGCACGGCCGAGAGCCACGGGCCGATGTACGGGATCACCTCGATGAAGGCTGTCCACAGCCCGAAGAGGAGCGCATACTCGTCGGCACCTTCGACCAGACCGGTCACCCCGAGGATGTACATGCCGACTCCGGCGCTCGTCCCGATGACGATCGAGAGGATCGCCTGCCCTTTGAGGTACCCCCACAATGCGCCTTCGATCTGCTGGGTCAGTGGCGGGCCGTCGTGCCGCGGAAAGCGTGAATCGATCGACTGCTCCAGCCGTTGCATGTCGAGGAGCATGTAGATCGAGATGACGACGATGAGGATGAGATAGAAGACCATGACGGCGAACGAGAACGCCGCGCCCTGGAGGAAGGAAATCGCATCCTGGGCGTACCCCGAGATCTCGCCGGCGCTCAGGGAGTCGATCCACTCGTTCCCTTGCGCCCGCACCTGGATCTGTTCGAGACCGTGGTCGTCGAGCCAGGCCTGGAGGCCGTCGATGTCGAGCTCGGCGGCGGTTTTTCCGGTGACGCGATCCTCGATGGTCACGTAGTCGTCGACCCGCTCTGCGGCATGACGTGCCTGATCGAATGCCACGACACCGATGGCGATGAGGAGCGCGACGACAGCCGCCGCGAAGATCGCGTAGACGATCAGCACCGACAGCGCGCGGGGAACCTTGACGCGCGTGAGGTCGCGGACGAGCGGATTCAGCGTGAAGGCGATCACGCTGGCAGCGAGGAAGAGGAAGAGAACATGGCCGAGCGTTCGCGCGAAGAAGAACGCGAGAATGAGCAGAACGGGAAGACCGACGAGTTGGATCCACCGCGGGATCTGGATCGTCGGGCCAGGGCCGGCCATGCCGCGGATCGTACCGTGGCGCCCTGCCGTCTTCGCGCGCGACACGCCTTGCTACGGTCCGTGCAATGGCGACTCCGCGCTCACGTCACGTTGCGCGGCTGCGCGCGGACCGGCGCCGAGCGCAGGCGCGAGCGCGGTGGTTCGCCGTCGCAGTCGTCATCGGACTCCTCGGCGCCGCGACGCTCGCGCTGACAGCGTTCGACGGCGAAGGCGGAGCATCGTCGGCGCCGTCCGTGCCGCCGCTCCCCGTGACGTCGGCTCCACCCGAGCTCCAGGTGCTCGCGACCGTCGGGAATCTGCGTGTGCAGTCACCCGTAGCCCAGGGAGGGGTCACGGCCATCGGTTTCCACGGCGCCGCCGATGGCGCGCTCGTACTCCAGCCCGTGGGGCCCCAAGCGAACGAAGGGCTCTTGGCGCGCCTGTGGCGGCGCATCACCGGCTCGTCACATCGCGGTCTGACCTGGTACCAGCTCGAGAGCGGCACCCTCCGCACACTCGACGTCGGCGCTGTCGCTGGTACGGACGTCTACTCGCCGGTCGACGGCACGGTCGTCGCGATCCGCGACCACGTCGTCTCTGGGCGAGTCGTCGGAGCGGAGATCGAGTTGCGGCCTACTTCGACGCCGTCGCTCGTCGTCGCCATCGAGAATGTGCGCCCCGATCCTGCGCTCAGCATCGGAGCGAATGTCGCTGCGGGACCCTCGAAGCTCGGAACGGTCGCGAACATCAGCCGCTTCGAGCGGCAGGCCCTCGCGCGGTACGCCGCAGACCGCGGCAACAACGTCTCGATCCGGGTCTACCCATCCTCCAGCATCGGCGTCCCCTAGATGATTGATCGGCAATTCCTCGCCGCGCGGGTGGTGGCTGAGACACGGCGCCGGATGGCGCCGTGTCTCAGCCATCCCCGCATCGACGGCAATTACCGATCAATCATCTAACCTCCGCGCCCTGCGCATCCTCTTCATCGCTGACGTCGTAGGCGCCCCCGGTCGTGGGGCCCTCGATGCGCGCCTCAAGGCCATGCGAGAGGAGCTCGCGGTCGACGCCTGCATCATCAACGGGGAGAACGCGGCTGATGGGATCGGGATTACACCGCGCCTTGCAGATCAGCTGCTCGCGATGGGTGCCGACGTAATCACCCTCGGGAACCATGCGTTTCGGCGCACCGAGATCGGTCCGTATCTCGATGCCTCCGATCGCGTGATTCGCCCTGCAAACACGTCGAGAAACACCCCTGGACGAGGACTCGCGATCGTGCCCCTGGCAAATGGCTCGCGTCTCGCGGTAATCAACGTGCTCGGCTCTTTGTTCCTCCACCCCGCGACCTCGATGTTCGAGCACATCGATGACCTCGTCGACGAAGCCCGCCGTGCCACAACGCTCATCGTCGTCGACGCGCATGCCGAGGCCACCAGCGAGAAGGCCGCACTCGGGCGCTGGCTCGACGGCAAGGTAACGGCCGTCGTCGGCACGCATACGCACGTCCAGACCTCGGACGCATGCGTGCTTCCCCGAGGCACCGCATTCATAACGGACACCGGCATGACCGGCCCTCACGACTCCGTGATCGGAGTGGAGGCGGAGCTCGCCATCCGGCGGATGCGCACCGGGCTACCTGTGCGCTTCGAGACGGCTCAGGGCGGCGTGCGTATCGAGGGCGCGCTCATCGAGTGCGACGCCGAGACGGGCAAGGCCTCCTCGATCGAGGCCGTGCGCGTTCCGTTTCCGTGACCGTCTGACTGCTCGGGAAGCAGCAGCCAGAGCAGCACGAACGGGAGCACCCACGGCAGGTAGAGGTAGAACCAGTGGGTCAAAGTGAGCTGAAAGGCGACCAGCACAGCCGCGGTGAGTGCAGCGAGCTCGACAGGACCTTTTCGACGAGGTCGGACGGCGACGACGAGCGCAAGCAACACCGCGAGCACGACCAGTACGGGCTGGATGAAGCCGAGGTCCGGCACTCCCTCAGCGTGGTACTGCCCCCAGCCCCACAGCGACCACGGGGAGTCGCGACCGACCTGAAAACCCAGCGTGCGATCCCAGAACCTCCGCGCCGCCTCCCACAGATCGGGCTCGAGGACGAGGACGGTGAACGCGAGCAGCGTGGCGCCGGCGAACGCGACCGCGAAGCGCACGAGCCGGCGGGCGTCCAGCGTCGGGTACGTCGCCCAGAGCGGTGCGACGAGCAGCGCACCGAACTTCGTCCAGCCCGCGAGCGCCACCGCGGCTCCTCTCGCCCACGCCGACGACACGAGCCAGAATCCGAGCACCAGGAACGCCGGCATGATCGTGTCGTTCGTGTTCGCGTTGAGCGCGTACGCCGTGAACGGATACGCGGTCCAGGCGAAAGCGAGGAGCGCCGCCAAGCGAAGCCCACCGAACCGAAGCCCGACGAGTATGAGACCGAGGATCGTGAACACGTCGAACACGATCGAGGTCGCGTGCGCTGCCGGGAGCGCGTCCCACTTCCCGCTCCAGCCGAAGATCGCCGTGGCCGGCACGTAGGCGAGATACGAGACGGGGCCGTAGGTGTCACCCCGTTCGATCGCAGCCTCGCAGCGCCCGTTGGTCTGGATGCGGTCGCGAACCTGCCCGTCCGCGTCTTTCGGCCCGCAAGGCTCGAGGGCACCTCGTCGCGGCATGTTCCCGTATGGCGCCTCCCCATCGAGGATCCTGCTGGCACCGGCCACGCCCGCGAGTCCGACGTCGATCACCCCGCGAGGGGTCTCGACGTTGAGGCCGATCCGAAAGCCGAGTAGGAACACTGCGGCTGCCGCGATCACCCAGGTCGGCCAGACCGAGCGAAGTGGTCCCTCCCGTCTCCCCGAGCCGATCCAGAGCCCTCGGGCCAGGAGGTAACCAAGAACGGGATAAACGAGAGGAACGCTGCGGAAGATCTCGCCGCGATTGAAGAACGCAAGCGAGATCGAGAACGCAAGCAGTGCGAGCAGGTCGAGGTTGCGAGTCGACAACGGGCGGCGGAGATCCGCGAGGCCGACCAGGAAAACCAGGCAGACGGCGAGCCAGACGAACGGTTTCAGCAGTGTCTTGCCGCCGAACGCCCCAGCGCGGCCGCGCGCCATCTTCCACGCAACCTGTGGCCCGGTCCAAGCCTCGCTGACCCGCCCGGTCGTGTCTTCCACCACGACCAGAGCGATCTGCCCGGCCTCCCCCGACCATGCCTTGACAACCCACGTTCGCGACTCGGAGCGAAAAGTCGCTGACGTACTGGGGGCAGGCGGATAGCGCTCGAGCCAGGCTTTCACCTTCGGGTGGGCGAGGGCCGTCTCGACAACGGAGTCCTCGTCGAGACGAGCGAGTTCCTGCGCCGGATCGGATGCGCCCGACTGGATCGCAGGATCGGTCGGGGTCGTCGTCGCGCCCGCCGTCGGGGCGAGCACGAAAGCAGCGGCCGCGAGGGCGAGCGAGGCCCGATGACCGACGCCACGAGCTCGCGCGTCCGGCTGCGCGATCTGGCGCGTCAGGGCCGCTTCCGCCCGGGCGGAGGCCGCGTAGCGGCCTCGCGCCGGGCGTGCGCTTCGCGACGGGAGAGCGGCACCGAGGCGTCAATCATCTAGCGTCGTGGTCCGAACGACCAGAGCTTATTGCCGACGAAGTTCACCGGTGTGACGAGCACGATGGCGATCGCCTGTGCGACCACCTCGCTGAGCCCGACCTGAACCAGCGCGTACAGGACGACCAGGTTCGTAACAAGGGCGAGCGACGAGACGACGAGGAATCGAAAGCCCTGGTACGCGGCGTGACCGCGCTGGCTGCGGAATGTCCAGAGTCGATTCCAGGTGTAGTTGTTCGTCACGGCGACGAGGAACGAGCAAACAGCAGCCGGGAGGTAGTGGACGCCCAGAATGAGGACGAGGAAGGAGAACACCCAGAGGTTGACCGCATATCCGGTCGCGCCGACGAGGCAGAACTTGACGAGCTGCTCCCAGTTCTTCCGCCGGCGCAGCGCAGCGACGACGCGACCACGCGGCGTCCCGGAGACGACTTCTGCAGAGGACTCCACTGTGACCGCAGGGTAGTCGGAACCCCGGTCGCGCCGACCCCCGGTCGGGTCAGGAGCGGGCAAACCCCTCCTCGCCCAACAACGGAACGAACCGACACGGGACGGACGTTCGCTCCTGGGGACCGTCTGGTGTCCGCACGACGAGGACGAGCTCTTGGCCCCAGCGAGACCCCCGCGGAACAACGAGACGGCCACCCTCCTCGAGTTGCGAGTAGAGAGCGCGCGGAAGGGTCGGCGCCGCAGCGGCGACCGCAATCGCAGCGAACGGTGCCCGGTCTGGAACTCCGAGCGAGCCGTCACCGACCCGCACCTCGACCCGCTCGTACCCTGCGTTCGCAAGCGCGGTGCGGGCACCTTCGGCGAGCTCGGGAATCCGCTCGATCGTGACCACCTCTCGAGCCATCTCGGCAAGCACAGCAGCCTGATACCCGGAGCCCGTCCCGACGTCGAGCACCCGCTCGTGACCGTCGAGCGCGAGCAACGCGCAGATCGTCGCGACGATGAAGGGCTGCGAGATCGTCTGTCCATGCCCGATCGGAAGCGCCCCATCCTCGTACGCGTTCTGCCGCAGCGCCTCGGGAACGAACAGCTCGCGGGGAACTCGCTCCATGGCGAGCAGCACGCGCTCGTCCGAGATTCCGCGCTGCCGGAGCTGATGCTCGACCATCCGAGCGCGCGCCTCGGCGGCGTCGACCTGAAGAGTCACTTCGCGAGGGTTCGAAGCCCAGCGAAACGGGCAGCCTGGCGGCCGCGCATGCGGGCGGCCAGGAGTGGGATCGCGACAGCCTCGACGTATCCCGCCAAGGGAATCAAGGCGAGGAGGCAGATCAGGAGCCCGAGCCCGCCGACGTACGCTGCGATCCCGAGGCGTGTCCCGCCCCGCCGAAGCGCCCCGTGAACGACGGCGGCGGCGGCCAGTGCTCCGAGGAAGCCACCGATCCCGCCGGCGATCACCTCAGCTGTGCCGCCGATCGCTATCCCGACCGCGGCACCGGCTGCGGCTCCGGCGAGCGCACCGGCTCCGACCCCGAGCATGTTCGATCCGAGGATCCCGACGAGTGCGGCTCCGATTCCGAGCCCGAGGCCCAAGCAAAGGCCGATCG
>JBCKBY010000097.1:0-7001 GCA_038910715.1 Gaiellaceae bacterium | reverse complement strand
TGCGCGCAGCCGTCGCGGATCGGGACACCCTGGCGCTCATGCCGACAGGGTCTGGCAAGTCGCTCACATACCAGCTCGCCGCGATGCTCCGTCCCGAGCCGACGCTCGTGCTCTCACCGCTGATCGCGCTCATGAAGGACCAGGTCGACAAGCTGCCCCCGGCGATCGCGCCGACGGCGACTTTCGTCAACTCCTCGCTCTCCGCAACGGAGACGTCGTCGCGCCTCGCGGAGGTCGCCGCGGGCAAGAAACGGCTCGTCTACGCCGCGCCCGAACGCCTACGTCAGGCGGGATTCGTCAAGACGCTCCGCGAGCTCGGAATCGGACTCGTGGTCGTCGACGAGGTGCATTGCGTGAGCATGTGGGGACACGACTTTCGACCCGACTACCTCTTCATCCGACGCGCGCTCGAGGAGCTCGGCGACCCGACGCTTCTCGGGATGACCGCAACGGCAACCCCCGAGACCGCGTCGGCGATCAGCGAGGCTCTCGGCCGAGAGCTCGAGATCGTCCATACGAGCGTCGTTCGCCCCAACCTGCGCTATGACGTCGAGACGGTCGCGAACGCCGAGGACCGTTTGGAGGTGCTCGTCGATCGGCTCGGCGGGGCTACGAGTGGCTCGGCGATCGTCTACGCGCGCTCGCGCCGCTCGACCGAGGAACTCGCGCGCGTTCTGCGTAGTTACGGCGTTCGCGCCGAGCACTACCACGCCGGCATGGAGTCTCTCGACCGCACGCGCGTTCAGAACGAGTTCGTCACCGGGCACGCGCAGACCGTCGTGGCGACGACCGCGTTCGGAATGGGCATCGACAAGCCCGACGTGCGGCTCGTCTGTCTCGTCAACTTCCCGGACTCACTCGAGAGCTACGTGCAGCAGGTTGGCCGGGCAGGGCGCGACGGGGCGCCGAGCGAGACGCTTCTCCTGGCGAGCCCGGGCGACGCGGTGTCGCTTCGGCGGTTCGCGATCTCGGACGTTCCCTCGCCGGAGGAGCTCCGATCGGTGTATCGGGCCGTGCGCTCCGCCGGAGAGACCGTCGATCCGGACGAGCTCGCGGCCGCCGCTCCCGACCGCGATCCGCGAGTCCTCATCGGGATGCTCGAGCAGGCAGGTCTTCTGCGGCGCGGTTTCGACCACGGACGCCGGATGCGGGTCGAGCTTCCACCCGCACCGGACGACGCGACCGAACGCGTCGAGCTCTTGCTCGAACGCGCTCGGCTGGCTGCGGAGGCCCGCGCAGAAAGGATCATCGCGTTCGCGGAGAGTGACTCGTGCCGGCACGGACAGGTCGCCGAGCACTTCGGTGAGGAGTTCAGCGCGCCGTGTGGAGCCTGCGATGTCTGCTCCCCACGGCCTTCGACTCCCCGCGGGCCCGCGCTCGTCCCCTCGCTTCCGGGCGACGTGGCGGCGGCGATCGTGCTCGCCGTCGAGGCATTCCAATGGCCGCTCGGCCGCCGCAGTCTCGTCGCGACACTTCGCGGATCGCTGAAGGCGCCCCCGTCGGCGCGGCGCTCCGACGCGTACGGGATCCTCGCCGCGGCGTCCGAGGCAGACGTTCGACGGTGGGTTCAGGCTCTCGAAGGCTCGGGGTCGCTCGTCGAGACGACGACGCCGGACGGGTATCGCGTTCTTGTCGCGAAGTTGGACGCACCGCGTCCGCACATCGGCCCCGTGGCGATCGCGGTCGCGGACGACGGACTCGTCGAGCGCTTGCGGCAGTGGCGCTTGGAGCGCTCTCGCGAGGACGGCGTGCCGGCGTTCGTCGTATTCCACGATTCGACGCTGCGCGAGCTGGCAGCAGTGCAGCCGCAGTCACACGGCGAGCTCGCAGCGATCAAGGGTCTGGGGCCGGCGAAGCTCGAGCGGTACGGGGACGACCTGCTGGCGGTCATCGAAGCTGCGTCGTAGGCGCGGCGTCCGCCCGGCTCAGCACCACGCCGAGGCTGCGAGCTCCTCGACCTCCGCCACCTCCGCCTCGCTTGCGTCCATGAGAGTGACGTGGCCGAGCTTCCGTCCGGGCCGTGGCTCCTTCCCATAGAGATGGACGCGGGCGCCCGGTACAGCGAGAAGACTTGCGAGCGGCGGGACGTCTCCGACCACGTTCACCATGACGACTTCGCCGAGTGCGTCCGTCGCGCCCAGCGGGAGTCCGAGGATCGCCCGGAGGTGGTTCTCGAACTGACTGGTCACGGCGCCGTCGATCGTCCAGTGACCCGAGTTGTGGACACGCGGCGCGAACTCGTTGGCGAGTAGCCGCCCGCCGACGTCGAACAGCTCGACCGCGAGCACGCCGACGTACCCGAGCTCGTCGAGGAGACGACCCGCGATCTCCTCGGCCTGGGGTTGTGTCGTCCCCTTCGCCGGAGCTCGCGAGAGCGCCAGGATTCCGTCCCGATGCACGTTCTCGGTGAGCGGGTAGAAGACGGTTTCGCCGTCATGGCTACGTGCGGCGACGATCGAGAGCTCGCGGTCGAAATGGATGAGCTCCTCCGCGATCTCGTCCGCCTCGAGCGGCTCAGCCGCCTCGATCAATCGCTGCCCTTTGCCGTCGTAGCCGAGGCGGCGGGACTTCACGAGAGCCGGGAGCCCCGTGTCTCTGACCGTGCCGAAGCGCGCGGTCGGGATGTCGAGGCTTCGGAAGAGCTCCTTCTCCGTGAGTCGATCCTGACCTCGCTCGAGCGCGCGAGCGTCGGGGACTACCCCGATGCGCCGTGCAGCCTCGGCTGGGACGTTCTCGAACTCGAAGGTCACGACGCCGGCGCCGTCAGCAAGCCGGTCGAGGAGCTCGGGGTCGCCGTACCGCCCGACGAGGAGCTCGCCGACGTGACCTGCGCACGCATCCGGCATCGGATCGAGGAAGCGAATCCGGATTCCGAGCGGAGCTCCGGCGAGCGCGAGCATGCGCCCGAGTTGGCCGCCGCCGATGCAGCCGACAAGGGTCAATTCGGGTGCGTCACCGGGACGGATCGGGCGCCGCGAGAACCGACTCGGTGAGCTTCTCGCGGTACGCAGCTAGGCGCTCGCGTACTCCAGCGTCCCCGCGCGCGAGGATCGCAGCGGCGAGCAGCGCCGCATTGATCGCACCCGCCGGCCCGATAGCGAGCGTCCCGACCGGGACGCCTCCAGGCATCTGGACGATCGAGAGCAGTGAGTCGAGCCCCTCGAGCGCTTTCGACTCGACGGGCACACCGAGAACGGGAAGCAGCGTCTTCGCCGCAGTCATTCCCGGCAAATGGGCAGCGCCGCCCGCGCCCGCGATGATCACCTGGATACCGCGCTCCTCGGCAGAGGCTGCGTACTCGTACAGACGGTCGGGCGTGCGGTGCGCGGAAACGACCTCCGTCTCGTAGGCGATCCCCAGCTCCTCGAGCGTCGCGACGGCGTGCTCCATCGTCTCCCAGTCGGAGCGCGAGCCCATGATCACCGCGACGGCCGGGGTCACTTCGCGATCGCCTTCTTCTTCAGCGCGGACTGCACGACGCGCGCGGTCTTGCGCAGCTCCGGATCCGCGTCCTCCGATTCCGCGATCCCCTCGAGAAGCTGGATCGTGTCGCGCTGGGAGGTCCCGTTCTTCAGGCAAATCACGGCGAGACGCTGCACCGCCGCGTTCGAGTCGCGGGCGGCAAGCTCGTGCAGCAGCGGCCGGAACGAGTTGACGTCACCGGGATGACTCCGCGACAGCCCCTCGAGCGCAATCAGCGCCGAGCCACGGGCAGCGGGGCTCTCGTCCTCGAGCCCGCGACGCAGAAGCTCGAGCTTCTGGCGGAATCGGAATTGGGCGATCGCCCGATAGGCCTGAGCCCGGACGCGGTAGTCGGCATTCCGGGCGTCGGCCTCGATCTCCTCGTCCCATTGGGCTCGCAGGACGGCGAGCTCGCGCTCGTCGCCGGCCTGAGCGAGCGCGTCGGCCTGGGCCGCAGCCTCGGCGAGGCTCATTGAAGCGATGCGAGCGGGCGCGGCCCCGGCCCAACGTAGCGGGCGGACGGGCGAAACAAGCGCCCAGTGCGCTTCTGCTCGAGGATGTGCGCGGACCACCCGGCGACGCGCGAGCATGCGAACATCGCGGGCGCGAGCGGCGGAGGGATATCGGCTATGTCCAAGACCACTGCCGAGTAGTACTCGACGTTTGTCTTTAGCGGGCGCTCGGGATGGCGCCTCTCGAGCTCGGCCAGAGCCGCCTCCTCGAGCTGTTCGGCGATCGCGATTTGCGGCGAGCCCAGCTCGCGTGCGGTCTCTTTGAGGATCCGCGAGCGCGGATCCTCCGCACGATAGATGCGGTGCCCGAAGCCCATGATCCGCTTGCCCGAGTCGAGAGTGTCCTTAACCCACTTCTCCGGGTCGCCCATCGCCGCGGCCTCCTCGAGCATCGGCTTCACATACGCCGGCGCGCCGCCGTGGAGCGGCCCCGAGAGAGCGCCCACCGCTGACGAGAGCGCGGCGCCGCAATCGGCCCCAGTCGACGCTGCGATGCGCGCGGCGAACGTCGAGGCGTTCAGTCCGTGCTCAGCGGTGCAAATCCAGTAGGTGTCGACAGCTTTGACGGCCCTCGGGTCGGCCTCACCGCGCCACTGGAGGAGGAACTTCTCCGCCGCCGTCGTTCCCTGCGCAAGGACGGCAGCCGGAACTTCGTGTGTGTTTCCATCAGCGATCCGCGCGGAGCGCGCCACGATGCCCATCATCTGGGCCGAGAGCCGGCCAAGATCCTCACGCGCCTGCTCGTCTGAGATCTCGTTCAGCTTGCCAAGCTTCCACACACCCGAGAGGCGCGCGGTCTCGGCCTGGAGGTCGGATGGTGCGTTCCCAGTCAGACGCGCCAGTTCGTACGGCTCCGGTTCGGGCATCGCCGAGTCGAGGTCATCATCGACGAGAAGGCCCCAGACACGCTCGTACGGGTAGTGGCCGACGAGCTCGACGATGTCGACGCCCCGGTAGCGCAGCTGACCACCGTCGCGATCGGGCTCCGCGATCTCGGTCTCGACCGCGACGACGCCTTCGAGCCCCGGCTTGAAGTCAAGCGTCTCGCTCATCGCCATGGACGCTACCTGACGGGGATTCGACAAGAGGCGCCCAAGCTACCGAGACGCCGCGACCGCGAGAGCGGTCGCCTCCAGGGGTTTCCGCGATCGAGATTTGCGAAAGCGAATCTCGATCTGCGGAGGGGACGGGTGCAGGTACGATCGGCCGCGCAGATGGGCCACCGCGTCACCCTCATCCCCGGCGACGGGACAGGCCCAGAGCTCACCGAAGCGACCCGACGAGTGCTCGAGGCGACGGGCGTCTCGCTCGACTGGGACGTGCGTCAGGCCGGCGTCGAGATCATGGAGGAGACCGGCACTCCGCTCCCGCAAGCCACGCTCGACTCCGTTCGCCAAAACGGCGTCGCGCTGAAGGGGCCGATCACCACGCCGATCGGGACTGGGTTTCGCTCCGTCAACGTCGCACTCCGCCACGAGCTCGAGCTCTACGCCTGCCTGCGCCCGTGCAAGACGTACGCCGGCGTGCGAACGCGCTATCAAGGCGTCAACCTCGTGATCGTGCGCGAGAACACGGAGGACCTGTACGCGGGAATCGAGTACGAAGCCGGGAGCGAGGATGCGGAGGCCGTCATCGCCTCCCTGAACGCACTTCAGCCGAAGCAGATAGCTGTGGGGTCGGGCATCTCGGTGAAGTCGATCAGCCCGAAGGCCTCGGAGCGGATCATCCGGTTCGCGTTCGAATACGCCCGCGAGAAAGGGCGTCGACAGGTCGCGGTGGTGACGAAGGCGAACATCATGAAGTTCACGGACGGGCTCTTCCTCTCGGTCTTTCGTGACGTGGCGAAGGACTTCCCGGACATCGAGCCGCGCGAGGTGCTCGTCGACGCGCTGTGCATGCAGCTCGTCCAGCGCCCGGAGGAATTCGACGTTCTCGTGCTGCCGAACCTGTACGGCGACATCGTCAGCGACCTCACCGCGGGCCTCGTGGGCGGGCTCGGCGTCGCGCCGGGGGCGAACATCGGGACGCATGCAGCCGTCTTCGAGGCAACGCACGGCTCAGCGCCCAAGTACAAGGGCCTGAACAAAGTGAATCCCACTGCGATGATCCTCTCGGGGATGCTCATGCTGGGACACCTCGGGGAGCGCGAGGCCGCAGAGCGACTGGAGAGCGCGGTCGCCGCAGTCATCGCCGAAGGAGCGCGGGTGACATACGACCTGAAGCCGTCGCGGGACGACCCGAGCGCCGTCGGAACCTCGCAGTTCGCGGACGCGATCATCGAGAGACTTACCCAGCAGGACTGAAACCGGGACGAAAGCGAGTACAGAGATGCGAAAGAAAGTGACGGTCGTCGGCGCGGGAAACGTGGGAGCGACCTGCGCGCAGGAGCTCGCGCGGCGCGACTACGCGGACGTCGTGCTCGTCGACATCATCCCCAACTATCCGCAGGGCAAGGCGCTCGACATGAATCAGGCCGGCGCCGTGCTCGGATACGAGCCGACGATCACGGGCTCGAACGGCTACGAGGAGTCCGCGGACTCGGACGTCGTCGTCATCACCGCTGGGAGACCCCGCTCGCCCGGAATGAGCCGCGACGACCTCGTCATGACGAACGAGGCGATCGTCTCGGCCGTGACGAAAGAGGCCGTGCGCCATTCTCCGAAGGCGATCCTGGTCGTCGTCTCCAACCCGCTCGACGCGATGTGCCACGTCGCGAAGGCAGTGTCGCGGTTTCGGAAGAACCGGGTCGTCGGCATGGCGGGCATCCTGGACACGGCTCGCTTCGCGGCGTTCATCTCGCAGGAGCTCGACGTCTCGGTCAAGGACGTCACCGCGGTCGTTCTCGGAGGTCATGGCGACCAGATGGTTCCCGTCGTTTCGGCCACGAACGTCGGCGGGATACCGCTCGACGAGCTGTTGCCGAAGAGCCGGATCCGCAAGCTCGTCGACCGAACCAGGTTCGGCGGCGGCGAGCTCGTGGGCCTGCTGGGCACATCGGCCTGGTATGCGCCTGGCGCGGCTGCCGCG
>JBCKBY010000096.1:0-7020 GCA_038910715.1 Gaiellaceae bacterium | reverse complement strand
TCTTTAGGCGGCGACGGTGAGCGATACGATCGCTGCATGGAGCGCGCAGTTCACGACCGCGGCGGCTGGCCGACCGACGCGCCGATCGACCGGAGCGAGCACGAGCTCGCCGACTGGGAGATCCTCATGGATTCGCTTCTCAGCGCCCTCGAGCACTGCGGCACCGTGAACGTCGACGAGTTCCGCCGCGGCATCGAGAGCATGCCGCCGAGCGCATACTCGACGGCGTCGTACTACGAGCGCTGGCTCTACTCGGTGGAGGCGATCCTCACGGAAAAGGGCGTGCTGGCAGCGGGCGAGCTCGACGCGAGGCTCGAAGCGTGAAGTACCAGACCGGCCAAGCAGTACGGGTTTCAGCCCGTCGACACGAAGGTCATCACCGCACGCCCGCGTACGTCAAGGGCAGGCGCGGCACAATCGCGCGTGTGCACGCGAGTTTCCGGAACCCGGAAACCCACGCATATGGCAAGGACGGCCTGCCGGAGCAGCGCCTCTACCTGGTCAGCTTCCCGCAGAGCGACCTCTGGCCGGAGTACCGCAGCAGCACGACCGACCGACTGTACGTCGATGTTTTCGAGCACTGGCTAGAGGAAGCCGAATGAGCTCGCACGATCACGACCACGACCACCCCCACGAGCCGATCGCCAACGGCGACGAGCCGGCCGCCGCTGAACGCGTTCGCGCGCTCGTAGACCTGCTCGTCGAGAGAGGCGTCATCGGACGCGAGGACGTGCGCAGGCAGATGGACTGGCTCGTCTCGCGCTCGCCCTCGGACGGTGCCCGACTGGTCGCACGCGCCTGGGTCGACCCCGAGTTCAGACAGCGCCTCTTCGCAGATACTCGAGCGGCCGCGTTCGAGCTCGACCTCGATCCCGGTCCCTCGCCCATCGTCGTCGCCCTCGAGAACACGGAGTCCGTGCACCACATGGTGGTCTGCACGCTCTGCTCGTGCTACCCCAAGGCACTGCTCGGCCCGCCTCCCGACTGGTACAAGGACTTCCCCTATCGCTCGCGAGCGGTTTCCGAGCCAAGGGCCGTGCTCGAGGAGTTCGGCGTCCATCTCGACGACGACGTAGAGCTCCGTGTCGTCGACTCCACCGCGGACATTCGCTATCTCGTGATCCCACAGCGCCCACCGGGCACCGAGGCCATGCGGGAAGACGAGTTGGCGGCACTCGTCACCCGCGACTCGATGATCGGCGTCGCCATTCCGGCTGCTCCATCGCCGACGATTTCGTAGCCTCTGGCGCTCGTCACGTCAGGCTAGGCTCACCTCCAATGGCCGCTCCCGCAGATCAGGTCGACCGGCTGCGCATTCTCGTCGACGCCGGGATCTCACTCAGTGCAGAGCTCTCGCTCGACGCGCTGCTCCAGCGAATCGTCGACACGGCAGCACTACTCGCTGGCGCCCAGTATGCGGCACTCGGCGTCGTCGATCCGTCCGGGCGAACGCTCGAGCGCCTCCTAACCACGGGAATGGACGACGAAACGCGCGCGGCGATCGGAGACGAGCCAGCCGGTCGCGGCATCCTGGGAGTCGTCATTCGGGAGGCGACACCACTCAGACTCCGTGACATTGCTGAAGACCCGCGTTCGGTGGGATTCCCGCCACACCACCCGCCAATGCAGACGTTCCTCGGGGTTCCGATTCTCCTTCGCGGAGTCGCGTATGGGAACCTGTACCTGACGGAGAAGGCAGACGGTGGAGACTTCACAGACGAAGACGAGGAGCTCACACAACTCCTCGCCGCGCAGGCCGCGGTCGCCATCGAGAACGCGCGCCTGCACGAGTCGTCGACACGTTGGCTTCGCCAGCTGGAGTCGCTGAACGAGATCGGGACAGCGCTTGCGTCACAGCTCGAGCTCGAGCCGCTTCTCTCCATCGTCGCGGCGCGCTTGCGCGAGCTCGTTCGCGCGAGGCTGGTTCTCATCGCCCTGCCCGACACCTCGGACGCACTTCGGGTCGTCGCAGCTGAGGGTGCGGGCGCAGCAGCCGCACTCGGGACGCGTCTCCAGCTTGGTTCGTCCAAGGTCGGCAGAGTGCTGGAGCGAGCTCGAAGCGAGCGAGTCGACGCCATGCTGGACGATCCGGAGGTCGACCAGCAAACCGCCCGCGACCTCGGAGTGACAACCGCGCTCTACGTTCCTCTCATCGTCCACGGTCGCCCCATCGGTGTCATCGCGGCCCACGACAAGGACGGGAGCGACCCACGGTTCGGTGATGAGGATGCTCGCCTGGGCGAGTCCCTTGCGCAGCGCGCGGCGGTCGCAGTCGATCTCTCACAGCGAGTCAGCCGGGACGCGATGCGCCGGGTCGTCGACGCGCAGGAACTCGAGCGAACGCGACTCGCCCGGGAGCTGCACGACGAGACCGGGCAGGCCCTCACGTCGATCCTACTCGGGCTCAAGATGCTCGAGCAGGCGGTCGAGACGGATCAGAGTCGCGAGGGAGTTGCGGCGGTGCGCGAGCTCGTCGTGTCGACCCTCAAAAACGTTCGTAGGCTCGCGGTCGAGCTGCGACCGGCCGCTCTCGACGACTTCGGGCTCGCCCCAGCCCTGGAGCGGCTCGTGCAGACGGTCCGGCAGGACACATCGGTCGTGGTCGATTTCGAGGTCGGCATCGGTGACGAGCGCCTCTCGGCCGACGTGGAGACGACGATGTACCGGATCGTGCAGGAAGCTCTCACGAACATCTCCAGACACGCCGACGCCACCAGAATCAGCATCCTGCTGACTCGCAAGGATCGCGCCGCCGTGGTCGTCGTCGAGGACGACGGGGGCGGCTTCGACCCAGGAAGCGAAACGGCAGGCCTCGGCCTAGCCGGGATGCACGAGCGCGTCGCACTGCTCGGCGGGCAACTCCGAGTCGAGACGAGTCCGGGTCGCGGTACCACCATCGCCGCCGAGGTTCCGCTGCTATGACGATTCGCGTCCTCGTGGTCGACGATCATGCGGTCGTTCGCAGCGGACTGCGACGAGTCCTCGACGCCGAAGCGGACATCGAGACGGTCGCCGAGGCAGCAAGCGTCGAGCGCGCCGTCTTCGAGGCGCTCGAGCACAAGCCCGACGTTGTGCTCATGGACGTCGTCATGCCCGGGAAGAGCGGTATCGAGGGCACGCCGGCGCTGCTCCAGGCCGTGCCCGACGTGCGTGTCCTCGTGCTCTCGATGCAGGACGACCCGCGCTACGTCAGGGAGGCTTTCGAAGCAGGCGCGAGCGGGTACATCCTCAAGGAAGCCGCAGACACCGACGTCGTCGAAGCCATACGCGCCGTCGCAGCGGGCGAGAGGTACGTGCACCCTGCCCTGGGGGCACGGCTCGTCGCAGCAGACACAGAGGCTCGGAAGCTTGCCGACTCCGATCCACTCTCCGAACGCGAGCGCGAGGTCCTTCGGCTACTGGCGCTCGGCCACACCAACCAGGAGATCGCGGCGCTTCTCTACATCTCGGTGCGAACGGCCGAGACGCACCGCGCGCACATCATGCAGAAGCTCGGCCTCTCTAGTCGCGCGGAACTCGTACGCTACGCGCTCGATCACGACCTGATCGAACGCTGACGCTCAGCCGACGATGAGGACGTCGCAGGCCGAGCGGCGAACCACTTCAGCGCTGACCGACCCGGGAGCAGGCTGATCTTCCTCGCTTCGTCGGCCCACGACGAGGAGATCGGCGTCGAGCTCAATCGCTGCGGCCACGAGCTCGTCAGCCGCGTTACCGGCACGGCTTACGTACCTCGCGGTCACTAGTCGGTCGAGAAGCGACTCCCGTGCGGCTGCCAGAGCGTCCGTCGCGGTCCGCTCACCGTCTGGCGAGACGCTCACAACGGTGAGCGTCGATCCGTATCCCAGCAGCTGTGCGGCGGCGTCCAATGCACGCTGGGCCCCCTCGGACCTGTCGAAGCCAACAACGATCTTTCTCGGCTGAGCGGCCACCGATGCATCGTGCAGCACGCTGTGGCCCAGAGCCTCCGCGGTAGGCCCGATTCCGGGCGCGGCAAACTACGCAAGCCAAGGGGGCGGCTCTCGCCGCCCCCTCCAGCCACTCCGGGAGGTCGGAGCTCTCGTGATCCGAGGCCTCCCGCGAATCCCTCGGATCAGCCCACGACCGGAGTCGTGGACGTTCTCGCCCTCTCGGGCTCCGTCACCGGCTCGCGCCGGCCAAAGACCGCGAACGCGAGGATGACGAGACCGACGCCTGTGAACAGCAGCGCGATGCCGACGACCAGCCCGAAGACCGACAGCCGCTCAGCCATGTAGCTGACGTTGAGCGCGGTGCTCAGCGCCGTCTCCGTCACCCACTGGTTGCGGAAGTTGTTCGAAACCGTCGCGCCCGTCTCATCCTTGAGCGCGGCTGCTTCGTCGCTCGTGCCCGCAGGATTGCTCGGGTCGTCGGCCGCGAGGAACCGGCCCATCTGCGCGTACGTCAGCCGCTCGGTGTTCCACTCGGCGTTGATGGTGTGGTAGCGCATGATCTGTGCGAACGCACGCGCCTGATCGCCGGTCTTCACCTGCTGGCCGGCCCACTGCTCCGCGTACGTCGCAACCGCGGGATCGTCGGTCGTGCCGAAGGTGATCCCCTCGTCCTTGATCGCGTCGCGGGTCGTCGTGAAGCCGGTAACGGCAAGAAAGATCGCAACGGCGCCGAAGAGGATCAAAACGCCGCCGGCGATGAATCCGCCGATCTCCCAAACTGTCTTACCTCTCATCGCTCTTACCTCCCGTGAGCCTGCATGAACTGGTTGCACGCAGACTCGTCGAGATGAGGAGCGAGGTCATCGGCAGAAGCACGACGGCGAGCTGCTCGGAAGCCGCCTACCCCCTGCGGGAAAGTACGCAGCGCATGGAGGCTTGCCGCCACGCGCCGGCCACTCAGCTACGCCGCTCTGAGAACGACCTCGATCGCTGTGCCGCGCCCCGGCGCTGACTTCAGGCTCAACTCACCGTCGATCGCCTGCGCTCGAAGCCGCATGTTGGCGACGCCCTGCCCGGACAACGTCGTCGCGTCGTCGAACCCGACCCCATCGTCCGAGACCGATAAGACCCGCCTGCCGCCCTGCTGCGAGATCGACACCTCGACATGTCCTGCTCCGGAATGCCGACGTGCGTTTCCCAGTCCCTCCTGAACGATTCGGAACACTTCGATCTGCTCGTCCGGAGCGAGCCGGACCTGGGGATCCATGTCGAGCTCGACATCAAGCTGGCCGTCCGCGGTCAGGAGCTCGACATAGCGGCGAAGTGCCGAGTCGAACCTCGCCGAACCCCCTGCCGAGGAAAGCGCGAGAACGGCGAATCGTGCTTCCTGTTGCGCCGATGTCGCCGCCTGTTTCAGACGCGGGAGTACCTCCTCGAGGGGAGCTCCCGATTCGAGCATGCTCACTTGGGTCGAGATGGCAAAGAGGTACTGGGCCAACCCGTCATGGATCTCCCGAGCGACCCGGGCTCTCTCGTCCGCCACCGCACGACCGAACTCTGCCTCGGAGATCGCGCGCCATACGCCCACGAGCAGGATCCCGTAGGCGATGACACGCAGGAAGTCGCCCTGCAGGAGGTAGTCACTCGAGACGATGGGCGTGAGGACGAGGTTGATGTCAGCGAAGAGCGCGAGCGTTGCCGCCAGGCACATCCAGCTGTCGAGGTCGCGCCCGTACGTGCGATACCGCAGACCGAAGCCAACGGCGGCCACCAGCCAGAGCACCGCGAGCAGCGCAGCCGCAGCCCGCACGTAGGCGCCCTCGACCACGTCGGCGCCGAGTGGGGTGCCACCCCAGTCCAGTCCATCGAGCCCTATACCCGCCGCAGCAAGGACAAGAACAACGCCCACTCCGACCGCGAGGAGTGACGGTCGTCGCGTCGACATGCGGCCGTCGACATACGGAGCGATCGCGATCAAACCCGCACCGAGAAGTCGTGCGCCGACGAGCGCCCACGCCGATTGCGGGGTCAGCGCCCCCCCTCCCAGAACGGGCCCCAGGCCGAAAGCGACCGTTCCGAGCGCGATGCTCCAGAACCCGGCGGCGAGGAGCAGGTCGAGCGTTCTTCCTTCCACGAGGAAGCGAACGGCTGCCAAAACGCAAACGATTGCGGCAACTACGGCGACCGCAGTATCGAATGCCAGTCGCGCATCGTGGAGCTCGTACGCGGACTGAAGCGACTCGCTCGTGGCGAATAGTGCGGTTCCCGAGGCAAGGAGACCAATCAGCAGGATCTCCCCGAGGAGCCACGATCGGTAGCTCTGAAGCCGCGCGCAGTCCACGGTTCTCTTGTCGGCAGGTCGAGTCGTGCCGATAAGAGGAACGTGGCCGAACGCATTCTGATCGTGGACGACCATCCCCTCACGCGAGATGCGCTCGCGGCGCTGCTCGCGCAGCAGGGATTCGACGTCGTCGGCGCGGCCGAAGACGGCGAGCAAGCGATCGCCGAGGCCGAGACCCTCCAACCCGATCTCGTCCTCCTCGACCTGACGATGCCGGGAATGGACGGGCTGACCGCGCTGCCGCAGATCCGCGAGCTCGCGCCGACATGTGAAGTCGTCGTGCTCACCGCGTCGGACGCCGAGGAGAACCTGCTCGCAGCGATCCGTGCAGGGGCGTCCGGTTACCTCCTCAAGACCGAGCCCCCCGAGCAGATTGCGACCTTCCTCCGCGGAGTCTCGCGAGGCGATGCCGCACTCTCGGGAGGCGTCGCGCGCCGACTCCTCGACCTGGTTCGAGAGGGAGGCAGGCTGGACGGAATCCCCGAAGCGATCACTCGCGTGCTCTCGGCCCGAGAGGTCGAAGTGCTGCTCCTCCTGGACGAGCACCTCGGCACCGACGAGATCGCGCAGCGGCTCTTCATCTCCGAGCACACCGTCCGCTCACACGTCAAGAGCCTCCTGAAGAAGCTCGGAGTCTCCTCTCGCCGCGAGGCGCTCGAGCGCCTCGAGACCGCCCGCGGCTGACGACCCACTAGCGCTCCGCGAATCCCTCGAGCGCAGCCTCGACAAGATCGGGAAGCGTGTCGAGGTTGTAGCCGCCCTCGAGCA
>JBCKBY010000095.1:0-7069 GCA_038910715.1 Gaiellaceae bacterium | reverse complement strand
ACGCGATTCAAGCATTCACCCCTGAACACATACGTCTCGTTCAGTCACACGCCGGCCGGCCAAGAGTCCGAGGGCGATTGCACGCTCGGGGATGCGCTACCGGGGCCGAGTGTGAACGACCCGTCGGTCTGCGTGATCTCGACCGAGGAGCTCCAGAGCCTCGTTGGCTGTCTCGGCACCGGTCTGTCGTCGCTCGAGTCCGAGGCGCTGACGCTCTACCTCGAAGGGAACTCCTACGAGCAGATGGCGGAAGACCTCGACTGCGACACGAAGACGATCGACAACGCACTCCAGCGCGTCAAGCGGAAGATCCTCGCGCACCAGAAGACGCGTGAAGTGCTCGCGTAGGCCGCACGGATACGCAACCGATTTCATACGGCGCCGCGTAACGAATTCGTCGCCGCTGGCCGTTACGGCTCGGCTCGACGCGCAGCATTGCCGTCGTGGCGGTCCGGACGTCCTCAATTGGAATCAAGTACACGCCGGATGTTTCCGGGCAGTGGACTGCGAAGTACTCGATCTGCCCGAGGTAGTCCTGGCGGCCATGATTTGGGCGTGCGTGGTGACCGTACGAACTGCAGGTCGCGAAGCGAATCGCGCCCTCCCTTAGGCGGCCTGTCTTGCATTGGACACGTGCAAGTCGGGCGCCGTCCTCGATGACCAGGTCGTAACGGGTGTTCTCGCCGAACGGAACCGCGATTGCGTATCCCGCATCGCTGAGGGAGAGCATCACGGCGAGCGTTGTCCGATCGCCGATCGCCTTCGGATGCTCCACATGAACAAACGTAGTGCGTTGCTCGGACGGACAACTATGAGAGAGCCGGAGGCGGGACTCGAACCCACGGCCTACGCATTACAAGTGCGTTGCTCTACCAGCTGAGCTACTCCGGCGCGCTCGTAGATGGTAGACGTGACGGCCGCCGATCTCGCCCGCGCGCACTGCTGAATGTGTCTATTTAGCACTGACGTGTGCATAATCGCGCGGTGTCCGTGACGGAAGGAACACAGGCGGAGAGGATTGCGGCCGCGCGGGCGCGCTATGTCGCTCCGGGCGCGACGACCCCACGGCTCGTCGTTGCCGAGGCGGATGGTGCGCGGATCATCGACGTCGACGGCCGCTCCTTCATCGATTTCGCCGGCGGGATCGGCTGCCAGAACACCGGACATCGAAACGCCGCCGTGGTCGAAGCGGTCAAGGAACAGGCCGATCGGTACCTGCACCAATGCTTCATCGTCGGGACGTACGAGCCGTACGTCGAGGTCTGCCGACGGCTCGCTGAGCTCTCCCCATGCGGCAAGGGCGAACAGCGCACGCTTCTCGTCAACTCCGGGGCGGAGGCCGTCGAGAATGCGGTCAAGATCGCGCGCTCAGCTACTGGCCGGCAAGCGGTCGTGGTCTTCGACGGCGCGTTCCACGGTCGGACACTCCTCGCCATGACCATGACGAGCAAGGTGAAGCCGTACAAGGCGGGGTTCGGCCCGTTCGCGCCCGAGGTCTACCGGGCGCCGGTCCCGTACCCGTACCACGGGATCTCTTCCGACGACGCGATCGCGGCGCTCGAGCATCTCTTCAAAGCCGACGTCGACCCGTCGACCGTCGCGTGCGTCGTCCTCGAGCCTGTGCAGGGGGAGGGCGGTTTCGTCGCGATGCCCCCCGACTACCCCGCGCGCCTCCAGGAGCTGTGCCGCTCGCACGGGATCCTGTACGTCGACGACGAGGTGCAGTCCGGAGTCGGGCGCACCGGGACGATGTGGGCGATCGAGCAGTACGAGGGCGTCGAGCCCGACATCCTCGTCTCGGGGAAGTCCATCGGCGGTGGCCTTCCGCTCGCCGGGGTGACCGGCCGGGCCGAGATCATGGACGCTGTGCCGCCGGGCGGCCTCGGGGGAACGTTCGGCGGGAACCCGCTCTCGTGTGCTGCGGCGCTCGCCGTCCTCGACATCGTTGCCGATCCGGAGTTCCTTGCCGGCGCACGCCAGCTCGGCGAAACGCTTCGCGGACGACTCGAGTCGCTCGCTGCTCGCCACCCGGACATCGGAGAGGTGCGCGGCCTCGGCTCGATGCTGGCATTCGAGTTCGCCGAGCGCTCGCCTGATCGCGCGTCGGCTGTCGTCTCGGCGGCGTTCGATCGCGGGCTCGTGCTCCTCTCGTGCGGCCTCTACGGCAACGTGATTCGGCTGCTGCCCCCGCTCAACATCGCAACCGACGAGCTCGACGAGGGTCTCGCGATCCTGGAGGAGTCGGTTGGCGCCTGACGGTGCGCCGGACATCAGCGTTCGAGGCCTGACCAAACGCTATGGAGATGTCGTCGCGGTTGACGCCATCGACCTCGACATCGCGGCGGGCGAGTTCTTCACGATGCTCGGGCCGTCGGGCTCCGGAAAGACGACGACGCTCCGGATGATCGCGGGCTTCGAGATCCCCGACGAGGGGACGATCGAGCTCGCAGGTGAGGACGTTTCGAGGCTGCCGCCGTACGACCGCCCGGTCAACACGGTCTTCCAGGACTACGCGCTCTTCCCGCACATGACAGTGCAACAGAACGTCGAGTACGGCCTCATGGTGAAGAAGGTCAAGAAGGGGGAGCGCCGCCAGCGAGCAAACGATGCTCTCGAGATGGTTCGCCTCGGGTCGCACGGAGATCGGAAGCCGTCGCAGCTCTCGGGTGGGCAGCGCCAGCGTGTCGCGCTGGCGCGCGCGATCGTCAACCGTCCGAAGGTGCTCCTCTTGGACGAGCCGCTCGGCGCACTCGACCTGAAGCTCCGCCAGGAGATGCAGATCGAGCTCAAAGCGATCCAGCGCGAGGTCGGGATTACGTTCGTCTACGTGACGCACGACCAGGAAGAGGCGCTGACTATGTCGGACCGCCTCGCCGTCTTCAACCAGGGGCGCATCGAGCAGATCGGGCTGCCAGCCCAGGTCTACGAACACCCCGAGAGCGAGTTCATCGCGGGTTTCGTCGGCGTCTCGAATGTGATCGAGCGCGACGGTCGGCGCTACACGGTCAGACCTGAGAAGATCAACATTCTGATGAACGGGCAGGAGCCGCAGGAAGGCGCACACGTTGAGCAGGGCCTCGTTCGTGACGTCCAGTACGTCGGGCCTGTCACCCGTTACCACGTTACGCTCGACCGTGGCGGTGAGCTGCAGGTGCTCGCCCAGAACCTCGAGGAGGGCTCGAGCGAGGTGCTCGAGGCGAAAGGACGCCGGGTGTCGCTCGAGTGGCGCCCGGAACAGGAGTCGGTCATCGACGAATTGGAGGGAGGATCGGAATGAGAGGACGCAAGGTACGCGTCGCCCGATGGGCCGTGCTCGGCTTGCTCGTGGGGGCGCTCAGTGTCGTCGCCGCGGGGTGCGGTGGCGGTGACGACGAGGCGGGTGCCAGCACGGAGATCGAAGGTCTCGGCACCTCGCTGGAAGAGATCCAGACGCTGGCCCGCGAAGAGGGTGAAGTCAACATCGTCCAGTGGCCGGGCTACGCCCAGCTCGTCGACGAGTTCACCGCGGCGACCGGGTGCAAGGTCAACACGAAGGACGGGACGAGCTCGGACGACATGATCAGCCTGATCCAGACGGGCGCGTACGACGGCGTCTCGGCGTCGGGGAACGCAAGCGTTCGCCTGATGACGACCGGAGACGTCGCCCCTGTCAACACGGACTTCATTCCGAACTACGCGGACGTGCAGGAGGGGATCAAGAACCAGTCGTACAACAGCCTCGACGAGCAACCATACGGGGCTCCGCACGGCCGCGGCCCGAACTACCTGATGTTCCGGACCGACGTCGTGCCGGAGGCTACGGACAGCTGGAACGTGATCTGGGATGCGTCGGGCCCGTACAACGGGAAGCTCTCGATCTACGACGATTCGATCTTCATCGCGGACGCTGCGGTGTACCTGAAGGCGACGCGGCCGGACCTCAACATCACGAACCCGTACGAGCTCGACGAGGAGCAGTTCAACGCTGCGGTCGATCTGCTCAAGCAGCAGGCACCGAACGTGGGCGAGTACTGGCCCGGGGATGTTGCCAAGCAGATCCAGTCGTTCACGAACAAGGACAGCGTCGTCGGAACGACGTGGCCCTATCAGTACGTGCAACTCACTGCGGCCGATCCGCCGGTGCCGGTGAAGGCGATCAAGCCCAAGGAGGGCACGACCGGGTGGTCGGACACCTGGATGATCTACTCCACGGCCGCCAACCCGAACTGCATGTACCTCTGGATGAACCACATGCTCTCGCCGGAGGCGCAGGCCGCGGTGGCTGAGGGCTTCGGAGAGGCGCCCGTCAACCTGAAGGCGTGCGAGCTCACGAAGAACGCGAACCACTGCGACGAGTACTACGCTGACGACGAGTCGTGGTGGGAGGACGTTTATTACTGGACGACTCCCGTCGCCGACTGCGGCGACGATCGTGGGGAAGTCTGCAAGACGCAGGAAGACTGGGAAGCCGCCTGGACGGAGATCCGGGGGTAGTACTGCAGTGCTCTGACCAGTAGGAGCACGTGACAACCATTCCTATCGCCGAGCCGCCGCCCCGGGGAAGCCCGGGGCGGCGGCTCTCGACGTTCTTCTTCCGCCACTCGCGTATCCGGCTCGGCGTGCTGCTCGCACTCCCGGTCGGGTGGCTGGTCGTCGTCTACTTCGGGTCGCTCCTCGTCCTCCTGCTCTCCGCTTTCTGGGACACGAACCCGTTCACGGCCGAGGTGGTTCACGACTTCACTCTCGAGAACTTCCGAAGGATCATCGAGACCCCGGTCTTCCGCGACGTTGCCTGGCGCACCATCCAGATGGCCGTGCTCGTGACCGTGGCGGACGTGATACTTGCTTTTCCGATCGCCTATTACATGGCGCGCGTCGCCTCTCCGCGGATGCGCGACCTGCTCGTGATCGCGGTGCTGATGCCCCTCTGGGCGAACTACCTCGTGAAGGCGTACGCCTGGCGGACGATCCTCTCCGAGGGAGGGATCATCAACTGGGCGCTCGATCCCATCGGGTTCCAGTTCGACGGGTACTCGACGGTCGGGCTCTGGCTCGTTTTCACGTATCTCTGGCTCCCGTTCATGATTCTTCCGATCTATGCAGGACTCGAGCGCATTCCCTCGTCGCTGCTCGAAGCCTCCGCTGATCTCGGCGCCCGGTCGCTGACGACGTTCGCCCGTGTCATCCTCCCTCTGGCATTCCCGGCGGTGGTCGCGGGCTCGATCTTCACCTTCTCGCTCACGCTCGGGGACTACATCGCGCCGGGCCTGATCACCAGCGAGCAGTTCATCGGCACGGTGATCTACAACATCCGCGGGGAGGCGCTCCCGACGGCGGCTGCGTACTCGATGATCCCGATCGTGGTCGTGATCGCGTACCTCCTAGTCGCCCGGAAGCTCCGGGCGTTCGAGTCCCTGTAGTGGTCGAGTCGCGGCTGACCAGGATCCTGCTGCGGCTTGGTGCTGCGGTAACGCTCGCCTTCATCTACATCCCACTGTTCGTCATCGCTCTTTACGCGTTCAACAGGAACGTCACGCAGGCGTGGCCGATCGAGAACTACAGCATGAGGTGGTTCTCGGTCGCCTTTCACGACGAGAAGGTGCGAGACGCGCTCAAGCTCTCGGTCGTCGCCGCACTCTGCGCCACGTCAATCGCGCTCGTGCTCGGCACGCTCGCCTCGATGGCAGTCGCTCGCTACCACTTCTTCGGCCGCGAGGTGATCACGTTCGCCGTGATCCTGCCGATCGCGCTCCCCGGAATCGTCACCGGGCTTGCACTGCAGGCGACCATCATCGACGTCCTGGGCCCGCTCGGCGTGACATTCGGGTTGGCGACGATCATCATCGGTCACGCGACCTTCTGTGTCGTCGTCGTCTACAACAACGTCATCGCACGCATGCGCCGGACGGCGGGATCACTCGACGAAGCGTCCGCGGATCTTGGCGCGGACAACTGGCAGACGTTCCGCTACGTGATGTTTCCGCAGATGCGGACGGCGCTTCTCGCGGGCGCGCTGCTCGCGTTCGCACTCTCGTTCGACGAGGTCGTCGTCACGATCTTCACCTCGGGCGCCCAGCAGACGCTCCCGATCTGGATCTTCGCCACGCTCGCTCGACCCGCCGAGCTCCCGATCGTGAACGTCGTCGCCCTGTTCGTGATCGTCGTGTCCATCATCCCGGTGTACTTTGCGCAACGCCTGGCCGGGCGCAGCGGGCTCGCGGGCGAGCGTCCCAAGCAGGGCGCGGTCGCCGTATCGATCGAGGCCGAGCCGTAGGCCAGGTCAGCTGGCCGAGGAGACGCCTACGCCGATCGGGCACGAGACGCCCGTGCCTCCGGGCCCGCAGTAGCCGTTCGGGTTCGCCTCGAGGTACTGCTGGTGGTAGTCCTCGGCGTAGTAGAACGGCCCTGCCTCGACGATTTCTGTCGTGATCTCGCCAAAGCGGGCCGCTGAAAGCTCGGCCTGGAACATCTCGCGCGAGGCTTCGGCGGCGTCGCGCTGCGCCTCGGTCGTCCAGTAGATCCCCGAGCGGTACTGCGTGCCGACGTCGTTCCCCTGGCGCATGCCCTGGGTCGGGTCGTGCCCCTCCCAGAAGATGCGCAGCATTTCCTCGTAGCTCGTCTTGGCGGTGTCGAAGACGGCGAGGACGACCTCGGTGTGCCCGGTGCGTCTGGAGCAGACCTCCTCGTACGTCGGGTTCGGTGTGAGCCCGCCCGCGTAGCCGACGGCCGTCGTAAAGACCTCGGGGGCCTTCCAGAACATCCGCTCGGCGCCCCAGAAACAGCCCATTCCGAAGATCGCCTGCTCCGTGCCGTCGGGAAACGGAGGTGTTAAGGGCGTCCCGAGGACGAGGTGCGTCGCCGGCACCGGCATCGGCTCGTCGCGGCCAGGAAGGGCCTCCTCGGGCGACGGCATCGCGGTGGACTTTCGCGCAAATAGCACGATCGCAGGGTAGCGGTCGGGCTATGGCTTGGCGGAAGCCTCCCAGCCGTCGTACTCGCCGCGGTGGTCGAGCGCGATCTGCTCGAACCAGGCCCGGAATGCCTCGACGGTCGCCGCGCCGATGACGCGATATCCCTCTGCTCGAAGCGA
>JBCKBY010000094.1:0-7096 GCA_038910715.1 Gaiellaceae bacterium | reverse complement strand
TGCGCGGGTCGCTGCGCACGCGCCATCGCGGCTCGATCCGCATGGGAGCAGGGTTTGCGCGCATCGGCTTGCGCACTTGCGCAGTCTGCGCCCTGCGCACGGACGAGGACGCGTGGGGTGTGGCGGACGTTTCTTGACTGAGCAAACAATAGGCTGCGCCGGCACCCCCGCAGCGACGCAGGGGCTTCCGCGCGTACGTCGGTCGCGTACGTCCACGCTACAGGCGGCGAAGATCGGCCCTGTTAGCGGTACAGACAACGCATACGTCTTCGGCAAGTAGCTTGAAGTAACCTTCTTGTAATGCGAGGCAACACAGGACGGCCTCGGGGACCAGTGACCGTGGCTGGCGGTGCCGGTGTGACCAAGGTTGAGCACAGGGTGATTGCGGCCGTCTACGACGTGTTCATGCTGCCCCAGGAGCTGCTCGGCCTGCGGCGGCAACGGGCCCGCACGGCCGGGGAAGCGACGGGCGCGGTGCTCGAGCTCGGCGTGGGTACGGGTCTCAACCTCCCTCACTACACGCGTGCCGAGGAGGTTGTCGGCGTCGACCCCGATCAGCACATGCTGAAGCGGGCGCGACGGCGGGCGGCGGAGGCGCCGTGTCCGGTGCGGCTGAGCGAGGCGAGCGCCGAGTCGCTGCCGTTCCGCGACGGCGAGTTCGACACGGTCGTCTTCGCGCTCAGCCTCTGCACGATCCCCGACCCGGACGCGGCCCTGCGCGAGGCCCGCCGCGTGCTGAAAGCGGACGGGCGCCTCGTCTTCCTCGAGCACGTCCGCTCGAACAGATCCTGGCTCGGCCGCTTCCAGGACCTCGTCACGCCCGGGTGGAAGCGGATCGCGGGTGGCTGCCACGCGAACCGCCGGACGGTGGAGACGATCGAGCAGGAGTTCGAGATCGAGCGCCTCTGGCGCAAAGGGATCTTCGTTCAGGGAACCGCGCGGCCAGCCGGCGCAGCCTCCGGCGAACGCCTTGCACGAGTCGCCGCGTCGTCCTGACAGGTGACGTGGTCGAAGAGCCGGTCGCGGCGGAGCAGCATCGCGTGGGGCTTCACCCGCCGATCCGATCGATGAGCGCCAGGTCCTCGGGAAGAAGGTCACGCATCCGGCGGGCGGTGTGGCGAACGAAGCTTTCCTTGGTCGTGCGGAGGGCATCCCCGGGAAACAGCGCCAGCCGGCCGGCTTCGGCGACGGCCGCATCGAGGAGCGCTCGACTCACCGAAACCCGGCAGCGGTTGGGGTCTACCATGGACGGGACCACAACGAAGTTCTCGCATGCCGCCGAGAAAGCGCAGCTCCCCGGAAGGGGCGAATTCGAAGGAGCACTGGCTCCGATCCGAAGAGCCCGCTCGCTCGCGCCCGTGGGCGTACGAGGAGCTGCTGTTCGGGTCGTCGCGTGATCGGACCCGGAGGAGAGAACTCGGTGCGCTCCTGGCCGAGCTCGCGAGCGAGCGCGTCCAGCTCGTTCAGCTGCACCGAGAGCTCGCCGAGCACCTCGCACGGATCGACAGGCTCCAGGCGCAGCTGAACGAGTTCGCACCCGCTCCCGAGCAGGGCGAGCCTCGGCCCGTCTTGGCGAAGGGTATTCGCGGCACGCGAGCGCCGCCTCCCGGCGAGGGCGATTCGCACGCGTCGCTCGCCGAAACCGGCCCGATTAGAAGCGCAAGGACGCCTCAGCGCAGCCTGACCACAGTAGTTGCGGCTCAACAGTTGTGCGGTGCAGGACTTTCAGGCTCGGGTGGCTACGAGGCTACGGACGTCGGCGTAGACAGGGAGCGGACGAAGCGCGGGTGCCCGCGTGTATCGCGAGTCCGAGACTCGCGTTGGTAAGTGGAGTCGTCTCCGCAGACGGGGAATTCCAGCGCTCCCTTCGGGAAGCGGCAGGTGTAGCCTCGACCGGGATGTCGGAGACGATTCAGGCGGGGCGTCTTGTCGCCCGGGCGATAGCGGCCGAGGGCGTCGACACCATCTTCACGCTTTGCGGAGGGCATGTCATGCCCGTCTACGAGGGTTGCCGCCAAGAGGGGTTGCGTGTGCTCGACACCCGGCACGAGCAGGCGGCCGCCCATGCGGCCGAGGCGTGGGGTCGGATCAACCGCGCCTGCGGAGTTGCCCTCGTCACCGCGGGACCGGGAGTGACGGGCGTGGTTACTGCGGTCGCGAACTGCTTCGTGGCGCAGACGCCGCTCGTCGTCATCGGTGGTGCGCGCCCGCTCGCGCAGGCGGAGCAAGGGGCGCTACAGGAACTCGGACAGCTTGCGCTCTTGCGTCCGATCACGAAGTGGGCGACCGTGTGTACGCAGCCCGAGCGGATACCGGAGTTCATTGCGGCGGCCTTTCGCCATGCGCTCGCCCAGCCGCGCGGGCCCGTGTATCTCGAGCTGCCCATGGACGTCCTCTTCTCGGACGCCCAGGACGACGGGCGTCTCGGCCGCTCACGCTCCAGCGCGCGTACCTTTGGTGACCCAAACCAGGTGCTCGAGGCGGCGAGCCTCCTCTCGAACGCTGAGCGGCCCGCCGTCATCGCGGGGAGCGGAATCTGGTGGGACGGTGCCTGGGAGGAACTTGCCGCCTTCGCCGAGCGTGGTGGGCTGCCCGTGTTCCCGAACGGCTCCGGGCGCGGCGCGCTGCCCCCCGGCCACGAGCTGCTCTTCCGGCATTCGCGGGCGCTCGCGCTGGAGACGGCGGACGTCGTCTGTGTCGTGGGTGCACCGCTCGACTTCCGGCTCAAGTTCGGCGCCTTCGGCGCGGACGCGAAGCTGGTGCACGTTCATGCCGACGCGACAGAGCTGGGCCGCAATCGGGCGCCCGACGCAGCGATCGTCGGCGACTGCGCCGCGGTGCTCGATGCCCTGACGCACGAGGTGAAGAGCCGGCGCGAGAGATCCGGCTGGCTCGAGCAGCTTGGAGAGGCGGAAGCGGCGTGGTGGGACGCGCACCGGGTCGAGATCGAGTCGGAGGCGGCTCCGATCCACCACTACCGGCTCGCGAAGGCGCTCGACGACGTGCTCGATGCAGACACGGTCGTGATCGGCGACGGTGGCGACGTCGTTGCCGCCGTCTCCCGTGTCCTGCGCGTGCACCGCCCCGGTCACTGGCTCGACCCGGGACCGTTCGGCTGCCTCGGGATCGGTCTGCCGTACGCACTGGGAGTGATGGCCGCGAAGCCGCACACGTCGGTCGTGGTCGTCGCGGGCGACGGGGCATTCGGGCTGAACGGGTTCGAGTTCGAGACACTGACCCGCTTCCGGCTCCCTGTCACTGTCGTGATCGGCAACGACGCCGGCTGGGGCGAGATTCGCATTCCCCAGCGCGGCGTCTACGGCGACGATGCCAACGTCGCGGTCGACCTTGCTCGAACGCGCTACGACCTGCTTACTCAGGCGTTCGGTGGCCACGGCGAGCACGTCGAGCGCCCTGCTGAGCTCGCTCCCGCGCTCGAGCGCGCGCTCGCTTCAGGGGAGCCGGCGATCGTGAACGTCTCGCTCGACCCGGATGCGATGGCGGGTCACGGCTATCGCGGAATGTGAGGCAGTAGCCAGCTGCGCTGATCGATCGGGAGCCATGTCTCGGGCTCGATCAATGGAGATGGACTACCCATGGGGCGACCGGAAACGACCGGGAATCATGTCTCCCGACCCCCTCCATCGTGTGAGCCAATCGCCGCCCGTCGCTCCGGCGTGCGCCCTGCAGGTCAGGCCACTTCGGCGACGGCTTGGTCATCGGCTCCGAGCTCGGCGAGCCGTTGCCGGTAGCGGTCGATGTTCCGGACCGTACTTGGGCAGGGCAAGCAGGAGATCGTGAACCTTCTGCGTCTTCGCGCACTTGGGCGGTGTCGCGAGGATGTGGGTGATCCGCACACTGCCGGCTGCCAGGTTCTTCTTCAGCTGCGCTCGGCCGATGCGGATCTCGTTCGCCTTGCGCAAGGCCTCGAGCCGCTACGCGGCGGATCTCGCGTGCGTCTCTGCTCGCCTGCCCGGGGCCACCTGCCCATCCTAGGAGCCCGCGCTTCTCCCAGCCGGTTCGAGTTCACCGACGCTTGGGCCAACCGAAACTCGCATCCGGCGTACATGCACGGTCGTCCCCTGGGATCGACAGCCAGGGACGCCGTGTCGCAGACGAGCCGAAAGGCGACACGCGGCCTGAAGCCCGCTCCGCAGAGCGGATTCAGCTCGCCTCCCTCCAGCGTCGGTACGGCAAGGGTCGCGAGCGGCGAGAGTGCCGGCGGCAGGGGCCGGTCGTAAGATTCGCCACATGATGCGGCCTTCTGAGCTCCCCGAAAACACCTCGGCTTGCTCGTGCTGGCCGTTCTTGCGCCCGTCGTCGCGCTCGTGAGCCTGATTTTGGCGAGGTCGCCGACGCTGGGGCGGGGAGGGAGCGGGGCTGGCAAGCTCTGGGGACAGCGAGTCGATGGGCATCGAGGCTGAGCGTTCAGCGGGCGTAGCGGTCTTCGGGCGTCGTTTGCTCGTACGCCCGGTAGCGCGTATAGGACGTATCGCGCGAGCACTCCTCCTCGCACCCGTCTACGGCCTCTACACGCGCCGACTCCGCGGTGATGTGCTGCGGCGTCCCGCGCCGCGACACGTGGCCGTGATTCTCGACGGCAACCGCCGCTGGGCGAGCTTGAGTGGGCTGCGGGAGCCGGGGGCCGGGCACCGGGCCGGTGCGGACAAGCTCGACGAGCTGATCGACTGGTGCGCGCGGCTGCGCATCGAGCAGGTCACGGTCTGGGCACTCGCGGGGGAGAACAGGGCTCGCACGGGCGAAGAGCTTGCGGCCTTGCTCGGGGTCATCGCGGACAAGCTGGACTTGCTCGCCGCCCTGCACGCCGAGCAGTCGGTTCGAATCCGCGTGCTTGGGCGGCATGGAGAGCTACCAGACCGTCTGCAGCGCTCGATCGAGGCTGTGGAGCGGGTGACCGCAGAGAACGAGGGCCTGCGTCTCAACATCGCGATTGGCTACAGCGGACGGGACGAGGTAATCGATGCCGTACGGGCGCTCGTGCGCGGCCTTGCCGAGTCGGGCTATCCGGCGATCGAGATGGCGGACGTGATCACCGCCGACGCACTCGCGCAGCATCTGTACACGGCGGGTGAGCCTGACCCCGATCTGATCATCCGCACGAGCGGCGAGCAACGACTGAGCGGGTTCCTGCCCTGGCAGGGTACGCACAGCGAGCTCTACTTCACCGACGTCTTCTGGCCGGCGTTTCGCGAGCTCGATTTCTTGCGTGCCATGCGCAGCTTCCAGCAGCGACAGCGCCGATTCGGCCGCTAGCAGTGCCGTTAGGGGGAGAGTACGAGCCTCGGCGGCGAGATGCGCGCGGCAACGAGGAGCAGTGGCGTCGTCACGAGCCTAATCGAGCGCGCCCCGCCGCGAAGGGCGAGTGCTCGCGGGGCGCTCCAGTCGAGCCCGTACTCCTCGCGAAGGCGAGGCGGGAGCAGCGCGGCGGTGCAGAGGCGATGTGCGGGCGCGATCAAGCGCAGCGGCGCCGGCAGCGACGATGCGCGCAAGATCACCTCGGCGACCGCACGGGCCGGCTCCGTCACGCAGATCTGTGAGCTCGCGAGTTGCTCGCTGAGGTACACACGGAAGCCGGCGAGCGTCGGCGGGATGATCTCCTCGGGTGTGCCGAAGATCCGCGCAACGAGCGCCATGTCGCGGTAGTAGGCCTCTTGCTGAGCAGCCGAGAGGCGGTGGACGAAGCGGTGGTAGAGCGCAAGCGAGGTCTCAACCAGCGTCCCGTGCACCCAAAGCATCAAGTCCGGGTGGGCGGCCGAGTAGGCGGTCCCAGCCGGGAACGGCCCGAGCCGCCTGCTCGTGTGCCCGTGCACTCGGCGGTGCACTGCCTGCACGGCCGCACCGGCACGCTCCGCTTCGTCCTTGCTCCCATAGACGATCAGGTAGAGGGCGTTCAGTGTGCGGAGTAGCCGGCTCCAGAGGTCGTTTCGGTAGTCGGAGTGCTCGATCACACCCGCAGCGACGAGCGGATGGGCGACCTGGAGGAGCACCGCGGCTCCGCCTCCGAGTAACGGCACGAGCGGCGAGTTGCCGACTTGCCGGATGACGCTCTCCGGCGCGAAGTACCCGTCCCGGCTCGCCAACCGCTCGGCGTGCGACCTTGCGGGTGGCCCACTCCGCTTCCGACGGCGGGTCCTCGCCACGTGGACAGAGTGCCAGAGCGGAGGCGGGGCGCCGCCACGACGGAGTGCTACGCGCTGCAGGCGGGCGTCGAGATCGGGCGGCGTCTCGGCCTCTCGGAGGGGACTGCGCGGCAGCTGATGCGACAACAGCTCACGGAGAACGCGCTACGCGGCCAGGGAAGCTTCGAGTACCTCGTACCGCCTGAGTGCCGAGACGGTGGCCGCCTCGACCTCGATCCGGGTAGCGCGCGCTTCCCCTAGCGCTGAGGCTCGAGCATCAGAGGCACGAGAACTTTCGCCGCCGGCCCGACGGTGACGTGGATGGCCGCCGGCTCCCGGATCCACGCGATCAGTCCGCGGGCCGTGAGGTCGTCGAGCTCGAACTGGAACGCCTGCGCCTGCGCGCCCGACTCGTACCGCCGACGGATGTCGAATGCGTACCCGGTCGTGTGCAGGGAGTAGCCGTGGGTGGCCTCGGGGTTGCCGTCCCTGAGCAGCTGCTGGTATGCGTCGTCGCGCACCGTGCTCGTCACCGTGAGCGGCTGGGTCGCGCCGCTGAGCGCCTGTACACGGCCCGCCATGTAGACGAGCAACGCCAGAGCCTCGGCGCGTAGGCCGCGATAGAGCTCCTCCGGCTGCCCGAGCTGCGGAGCGAGCTCGCCCATCGTGCGGTCGACCGCAAATCCAAGACCGGACTCGCTCGGGAGCGGTTGGAGGTCGTGGGTTGCCCAGGCTCGGGCGAGATCGCCTCCATCGGCGAAGCGCTCCGTCTCCGACGGCGGGTGCAGCACCTCTTCGGCGCTGCCCTTCGACCCGTGCAGCACATCGAGCTCTTGGAGACGCTCGGGGTCGTCGCGATAGAGCTGCATGATCTCCTGCGCCGCGAGCACGCGCCAGTAATACGTCGGCGAGTCGTCACCCAGTCGTGCCAACAGCTCGTGGGCTGCGCTCGAGCG
>JBCKBY010000093.1:0-7112 GCA_038910715.1 Gaiellaceae bacterium | reverse complement strand
GCGGCCTTGATCTCCGAGGACTGCTCGTAGAGCCCTCCGAAGACGAGGAGTCCGATCACTACACCGAGCGCGATGAGCCCGAGCAGGACGACAGCGGCGCCAGCCGCGCGCGGAAAGCCGCGACGCTGCATCTTCGTGACGAGAGGACCTGCGACCGTGGCCAAGATCGCGCCCACGACCACCGGATCGACGATCGTCGAGGTGAGCCCGAGCAGCCACACGAAACCGAACAAGACGAGGTCGACGCCGACGAGGAACCAGGCAAGCAGGCCGAGGTCACGCAGCCACATCGGGGCGGAGAACACGCGCGAGAGCGCGGTCGCGTCGATCTGGACGACCGCAGGGCCTGCGCCCGCGGGCGCAGCGTTGGACGCACGCGTGTGCCTGCGTGAGAAGCGGTCGAAGAGCGGCATTTTCATCGCGGGGATTCTGTCGCGGTCACCGGTCGGATCGACAAGGTGTGCCCTGCAGGGGCACCGCGACGGGTCACTCTTCGCCACGGCGCTGTGATACTCCTCAGCCGCGAGCAGTACAGCCCTTGCCGGTCTCGTCGGCGCTCTGCTCAGCCGGGCTGCGACAGGGGAGCACGCTTCGAGCGTCGACGGACCTGAGATGCTTCGAGCATGCCCGCGCCCCTCCGAGAGCGCCCCGCCTGGCAGGCGCTCGAGAGGAATTACCAGGAGATCCGCGACCTCCACCTTCGCGACCTCTTCGCGGAAAATCCGACCCGCGGCGAGCGCCTCGCCGCCGAGGGCGCCGGGCTCTACCTCGACTACTCGAAGAACCGGATCACCGACGAGACGCTGCAGCTCCTGCTCCAGCTTGCCGAGGAATCAGGGCTCGCAGAACGCACAGAGGCGATGTTCCGAGGCGACCGCATCAACGTCTCGGAGAACCGCTCGGTGCTCCACGTCGCGCTCCGCATGCCGAAGGGGTCGTCGCTCGTCGTGGACGGCGTCGATGTCGTCGCGAGCGTCCACGAGGTGCTCGACCGGATGGCGAGCTTTGCCGACCGGGTGCGCTCGGGCGAGTGGAAGGGCCACACGGGCAAGCCGATCCGCAACGTCGTCAACATCGGCATCGGCGGCTCCGACCTCGGGCCGGTGATGGCCTACGAGGCGCTGCGCCACTACACGAGGCGCGACCTCACGTTCCGCTTCGTCTCGAACGTGGACTCGACCGACTTCGCGGAGGCGACGCAGGATCTCGCCGCGGACGAGACGCTCTTCATCGTCTCGTCGAAGACGTTTACGACCCTCGAGACGATGACGAACGCGCACTCGGCACGCGAGTGGGCTCTCGCCTCGCTGGGAGACGAGGGCGCGATCGCGAAGCACTTCGTGGCGGTGTCGACGAATCCCGAGGAGGCCACCGCGTTCGGGATCGACACGAAGAACATGTTCGGCTTCTGGGACTGGGTAGGCGGGCGCTACTCGATGGACTCGGCGATCGGCCTCTCGACGATGCTCGCCATCGGCCCCGACGCCTTTGGCGAGCTGCTCGCCGGGTTCCACGAGATGGACGAGCACTTCCGCACGACCCCGCTCGAGCGAAACCTCCCGGCGCTCATGGGGCTGCTCTCCGTCTGGTACGCGGACTTCTTCGGCGCGCAGACGTCAGGCGTCATGCCGTACAGCCACTACCTGAAACGCTTTCCCGCCTACCTCCAGCAGCTCACGATGGAGTCGAACGGCAAGCACGTGACGCTCGACGGCCGCCTCGTCGACTACGAGACGGGAGCGGTCTACTGGGGCGAGCCGGGGACGAACGGCCAGCACAGCTTCTACCAGCTCATCCACCAGGGAACGAAGCTGATTCCCGTCGATCTGATCGGCTTCGGAAAGACGCTGAACCCGATCCGCGACCACCACGACATCCTCATGTCGAACGTCTTCGCGCAGGCCGAGGCGCTCGCCTTCGGCAAGACCGAGGAGGAGGTGCGTGCCGAGGGCACAGCGGAGGCAGTTGTCCCGCACCGGGTGTTCGAGGGCAACCGCCCGACGAATGTCATCCTCGCCGAGAAGCTGACGCCGCACACGCTCGGGGCACTCGTCGCGCTCTATGAGCACAGCGTGTTCACGCAAGGCACGGTCTGGGGGATCAACTCCTTCGACCAGTGGGGAGTCGAGCTCGGAAAGGCTCTCGCGCAGCAGATCCTTCCGGAACTCGGCGAAAGCGACCCCGACCTCGCACACGACTCGTCGACGAACGCGCTCATCCGCCGCTACCGGGCGCTACGGTGAGCGACTGATGGCGACGGAGACCTCTATGCAGCTCGGCATGGTCGGGCTCGGCCGGATGGGCGCGGGCATCGTGCGCCGGCTCATGCGCGACGGACACGAATGCGTGGGCTACAACCGCACTCCTGACGCGGTGGCAGCACTCGCTAGTGAGGGGATGGTTGGTGCCTCGTCCCTCGAGAACTTCGCGTCGAAGCTGTCGCCGCCGCGGGTGGCGTGGGTGATGGTGCCGGCGGGCGATATCACCGAGAACGTGATCTCGGCGCTGGCCGAGGTGCTCGAGCCGGGCGACGTCATCATCGACGGCGGGAATACCCACTACCACGACGACATCCGTCGCGCGGCCGAGCTCGCCGAGAGAGGCATCCACCATGTCGACGTGGGCACGAGCGGCGGCGTCTGGGGGCTCGAGCGCGGCTATTGCCTGATGATCGGAGGCGAATACGCAGTCGTGGAGCGGCTCGACCCGCTCTTTCGCTCGCTCGCTCCCGGGGTGGACTCCGCCCCGCGCACGCCCGGCCGCAGCGGGGCGCCCACCGCTGCAGAGCACGGCTACTACCACTGCGGCCCGAACGGCGCCGGGCACTTCGTGAAGATGGTGCACAACGGCATCGAGTACGGGCTCATGGCCGCCTACGCAGAGGGCCTAAACGTCATCGCGAACGCCGACGTCGGCAAGCGGGAGCGAGAGAAAGACGCCGAGACCGCTCCGCTCCAGAACCCGGAGCGCTACCAGTACGACATCGACACGGCCGAGGTCGCCGAGGTCTGGCGGCGCGGAAGCGTTGTCGGCTCCTGGCTCCTCGACCTCACGGCGCATGCGCTCAGCGAGTCACCGACGCTCGAGGAGTTCGCCGGGCGGGTGTCGGACTCGGGAGAGGGCCGCTGGACGTCGATCGCAGCGATCGAAGAGGGCATCCCGACGCCCGTGCTGACGACCGCGCTCTACTCGCGCTTCGCGTCCCGCAACCTCGACGACTTCGCGAACCGGCTGCTCTCGGCCCTGCGGAAAGAGTTCGGCGGCCACGATGAAAAGAAGGTGTGACCGAGCCGCGGATCGAGATCCTCCCGGACGCCGAAGCCGTCGCGAAACGGGCGGCAGCGTATGTCGCGGAGCGGGCGCGGGGCGCCGTAGCCGATCACGGCCGCTTCACGTTCGCGGTCAGCGGCGGTCGCACGCCCTGGGCGATGTTCGCCCATCTCGCCGCGGAGGACATGCCCTGGGGCCAGACGGCGATCTACCAGGTGGACGAGCGGGTCGCTCCGATCGATGATCCAGACCGCAACCTCGCGCACCTGCTCGCGAGCTTGCCTGCTGGAAGCGGATCCGAGATCCACGCGATGCCGGTCGAGGCCGACGACCTCGAGGCGGCGGCTGCGGACTACGCGCGGTCTCTTCCTGAGAGCTTCGACCTCATCCATCTCGGACTCGGGCCGGACGGCCACACCGCCTCGCTCGTCCCCGGCGACCCCGTCCTGGACGTCATGGATCGCAAGGTCGCTGTCACCGGCGAGTGCCAGGCCCGCCGCCGCATGACGCTGACCTACCCCACGTTGAACCGCGCGCGCCGGGTGGTCTGGCTCGTGACGGGCGAGGACAAGGTGGATGCCCTGCGACGGCTCCGGGCGGGCGACACCTCGATCCCGGGCGGGCGCGTCGGATCGGCGAACGCACTGATAATCGCCGACGCCGCAGCCGCCGGCGCCTGACCGCCGCAAATCGTTCGCTGCTCGACCGAGCAGTCTCGGTCTGCATCTTTCAGGCGGGCGCCTCCGGAGGGTGCGGCGACGGTCCCGTGTGGGCGTGAAGGCCTTGCTACTGAAGCAGCACGTGTGCAACATCAGGGACCTGACCCCCTGTTGCACGGCGCTCGGGTCCGTCAGAGTTTCTGGCGAGTATTGGCACACAGGCGTATCAATCTCCTCCGACGCTATCGGTAACGTGTGACCGTGCGCCAGGCGCTCTGGATCGATCTGAGGGAACCGGGTCAGGAGCACCGACTTCTTCTGGTCGACGCGCCGGCGCCCGCTGTAAAGAAGGAGCGTGAGACGAAGTTGCAAGCTGCAGTTGAGCGGATCTGGCCGCGGGCCCGGCTCGTTGCGTACGCGGGCGGCGTGGCCGAGTTCTCGCTCGGCGAGGGAACTGTCGTCGCCCACTTCGGCCCGGTTCGCGGTGACGCCGAGCTACTACCGCTAGAGCGTGTGCTGCCCCTTAGTGAGAACCACGAACGACATTCCGCGGGCGTCGCAGAACGCTTTGCCAGCAGCGAATTTCAGCTCAGCCTCCTTTAGGAGATGGCCGCCCTTCGTCTCGCGTAGCTCGAGCCTCCCGGACTTGAGCCGAACGAGGAAATCCGGGCGATAGATCCGCCGTTTTCCCCCTGCGATCTCGTACGGAATCCGGATCTCGTGACGCTTGGTCCAAGCGTCGACGGCCGGATCGGAGTCGAGCTCTTCCATGTACTGGCGCTCCCAGTCGGAGTCGTACGTCTCGAAGCTCCAGGCGCTCTTCCCTGTTTCATAGTTTCCGCGCTTCGCCGGCGACATCAAGGGAAGTCCACGATTCCCGCAACGAGGCCAGGGGTCAGGAAGAGCTTTCGCGTGTCTTCCAGAGCAGCGACGGCGAAGCGCAGATCACTCTCGTCGGCGTGCCCGAGGCTCTTGGCTGCGAGGAGCTTCGCCTGGACGTGATCCATAAGGACGCCGTAGACACGATCCTTGTGAACCGACCCCTTCCCGTCTTCCGCGAGCGCGTCCGTGACGATGGCGAGCGCCTCGCGCTTGATTGCTCCCTCCAGCTCCGCACGTGAAGGCGCGATGAACTCGACCTGGAGGTTCTCGACCCGCGCGGGGGCCTCCAGAAGTCCTTCGAATCCGTGCGTATCGAGCGCGACGGAGATCACTCCTGCTAGTTCGAGGTCGGCGATCTCGACGACGTCGCGGTCGTACTCGGCGTTGTCGAGTAGCTCCCGCCAGTCGTTCCTCGGCCCGACGGCAGGGATGTCCTTGAGCAGGTCGTCGATCGAAATCTCCTCCTCGCTCGTGCTCTTCGGCGCGGGCACGTCGATGAGCAGCTCCGGACGCGCGAGTTCGGGATGCGTCGGTTCCGGAAGATCCTCATCGAGATCGAATGTCTGCTGGTCTCCCACGTTCGTCTTCACACGCGCGCGGACGAGGTCCCAGAGCCAGCCGTGTTCGAGCTTTGGGTGATCGACAACGCAGAGGATCTCACGCTCCTTGGGATCGCGGATGATCTTGCGCAGACCGCGCCCGATCACCTGCTGGCCGTACACCTGCGACGAGAACTTCCGCAGCAGCAGGATGACCGACACCTCGGGTACGTCCCAGCCTTCGCGCAGCATCATCACGCTTACGACAGCGTCGTAGGGCGAATCGAGCGAGCCGATCTTCATAGCCTGCGCGCGCGCCTCTTCGTCCGATTCCTCGGTGACGACGAGGCCCGAGACGCCGAACTCCTCCTCGAGAACACGCTGGACGTTCTTCGCGTCAGTAATCCCGACAGTGACGACGAAGAGGATCGGCTTGTACCTCCCCTGCGCCCGCTCGCGCTGCTCGTCGAGGCGGGTGAGCGCGATCTTGAGTTGGTAGCGGAGCGGCATCGGGTCGGTGACCCATTGCGTGGCCTTGATCGGCAGCCCGGCGACGTCGTCCCAGTCCACCTCCTCGACGCGGATGCGCTCGTTCGTCACCTGGTCGATATAGGCGAGGTCGACCTTCTTGATGTCGGGCTGGTAGACGACGGTCGTCTTGATGATCCCGTCGTGGAGCGCCTCCGGGATCCCGTAGTGGTAGATCATGTCCGAGTCGGGCTTCTGGCCGTCCGCGCGGTCGGGCGTAGCCGTCGTGTCGAGGCGGAACTCCTGGCTCGAGCGGAGGAGCAGAAGGACGCGCGAGTATTCCGGCGCGGGCGTGTTGTGCGCCTCGTCGTTGAAGACCGCGATCTTGCCGAGGTGGATGAGCAAGAACGCGAGGTTGCGGTTCAGCTCGCCCTCGCGAGAGTAGAGCTGCTGGATGTTGCCGAGGATGACGCCCTTCTCCAGCATCGTCGCCGGGCCGCCCGACTGTCCGAGAACGGCGAGTCCGAGCTCGTTGACGAGGTGCGCCCGGTGCGGCGGAAAGAGGTGGAAGTCGGTGAACACCTTGCCGGCTCGGAAGTCATCCGCGAGCCGCTCCCGTACGATCGTGTTCGGCGCGAGGAGGACGAACGTCCTGATCTCGTGGCACAGGCGGAGCCACGAGATCGTCGTGGCGATCACGGCGGTCTTGCCGCCGCCGGTGACGACGTTCAGGAGAACGTTCTTCCAGTCGAGCACCTCGTAGGCATAGACCGCGCGCAGGAACGCTTCCTGCTGGTGCGCCCAGAGCGGCCGCGGATGACCGGGCTCGGTCAGGTAACGGAGATATTCGCGCGTCGCCTCCTTCGATCCGGCGAAGTCATCGAGCTTCCAGGACTCAAAGTCGGCCGCGTACGGCGCGAACGAGTCGTGCATTTAGGAGACCTCGAACTCGACGACAGACGTGGCCTGACCACCGACGTCGTCTTGCATCCGGCACGCTACGCACCACTTGCCGGCGCGTGGAAACTCGTACGTGGCATCGAGCGCGAGCTTGTCCTTCGCGCGCGAGAACTCGAAGCCCGGCGACGACGTGAAGTAATCGCGATAGTCGAAGTCCCACTGCGCGTTGATGATGTTCCCGCCGGCGTTCAGCGACTGTGACTCGGACGCATCGAATCGATACCGCTTCGCGCCGACGCGCTCGCCCGAGAATCGAACGGCCGGCGGAAGCACGAACGTCAGGAGGTGCTCGTACTGTGGGGAACCCTCGACCACGTGCGCCTTGAAATCGGGC
>JBCKBY010000092.1:0-7318 GCA_038910715.1 Gaiellaceae bacterium | reverse complement strand
GCGAGGCCCGAGACTGCGACGGCCACGGCAGCGAGCGTGCGGTGCGCTTCGGTCATGCGCACGGCGACAAGCGCAACGAGGACCGCTACAGGGGCAAGAAGCCCAGGGTTTCGGACCAAAGCGATCCCGGAGAGCGCGAGGGAGAACGCGCAGAGGAACCCGGCGACCCTGTCAGTGCTCGAGTGCGCGGCGGCTTCCATCAGACGGCCTTTGCCCACCCCGACCTGAGCGGGCGTCTGGACGGCCGAACGGGCCCCGAGCGCGGCCGGGTAGATCGCGTCCGCCGCGACTCGTTCCAGCCACACGGCGAAAGCGGAGCGAGCACGCCCGCCTCCTCTCCCCCTTGTGGTGGCCCAGGCACAGCGCGAATCGCCCACCACACCACGATGCCGAGGTAGACGAGCGGAATCTTGAGGATGACGAGCATGAAGATGGCTTCCCACACGGAAACGGACACGACCCCCAGCAGTCTAACCAGCCGATCCTCCGTGTACCCCTCGGGGCGGGTCCTTACACAAGCCTCACAACGAAATCGCTAGGGTGCGGGGGCTTTCCAGCTGCTCTCCCGTCGACCTGTGCCGCCTTCAAGGAGACCTCCGTGAGACGTACCGTTCGCCTCATCCTTGCTCTGTTCGCCCTCGCCGCCCTGGTGGCACCCGCTGCACTCGCCGCGGAGCGGATGTGGATCGGGTTCCATGACGACCCGAGCTTCCGCTGGGTCGACAACCGAACAGCCCGCATCCAAGCGTCGGCAGAGACGAACGCCTCGATCATGCGCCTGCTCGTCCAGTGGGACCTCGCGGCCAAGACGCGCCCTGCCGACGCAGCAGATCCTTTCGATCCGGCGTACATTTTCGACGACGTCGACGAAGCCGTGCGCAGCGCTCAGGACAACGGCGTGGAAGTGATCCTCACGCTCTCCGGGACGCCAAGGTGGGCAAACGGGGGCAAGAACTCGAACGTGATGCCCACGAACGTCGCCGACTTCACGGCGTTCGCGCGTGCAATCGCATCGCGATACTCCGGCCGCTTCGAGGGCTTCCCGTTCGTTCGCTTCTGGTCGGTCTGGAACGAGCCGAACCTCCAGTTGTTCCTCACGCCGCAGTTCGACAGCCGCGGCCGTTCGGTAGCTCCGGCCAACTACGCGAAGCTTTACGCGGCCGCCCACGCGGGGATCAAGGGCGGCAACCCCTTTGCAAAGGTGGCCATCGGAGAGACATCCGCGCGGGGAAGCGACAAGCCGGTAGGACTCCGTCCGACGCATTCGCCTGGCAAGTTCGCCGAACTCGTCGCCAAAGCGAACCCGAAACTGAAGTTCGACGCGTGGTCGCATCACCCGTATCCGTCCAACCCGAACTCCCCGCCGTCGCAGGTCGTGAAGTGGCCGAACGTGTCACTCGCCTCGCTTCCGCAGTTCGACGAAAGCCTGAGGAAGTGGTTCAAGCGCAAGTCAATTCCGATCTGGATCACCGAGTACGGGCATCAGACGAAGCCGCCGGACTCGCTCGGCGTCTCGTACGCGACGCAGGCCGCATACATTCAGCAGTCGATCTCAATGGCGGCGAGCTTCCCGTTCGTCGAGATGTTCATCTGGTTCGTGTTCCAGGACGATCAGGGGCAGCCATGGGAGTCAGGCGTTTACACCGCGAGCGGGTCCCCCAAAGGCACCTCTCCAGCGCGGTTCGCGGTTAGTGCGCGACCACTCGACGCCCGAAACGGTGTCGTGCTCGTGCGAGGCGGAAGCGTGACACCACTCGTCAATCTCTTCACCCGCCGGTACTGCTCCACGAACACGATCGGGACGCCGATCGGAATGACCTGGCGCGTGTTCCGCGGGGCGAAGCTGATCGCGGTCGACCAGCAGTCGTCTCCGCTGCGGATCGACTGCACGATCAGCGCCAGGCTCCGCTTCAACGCAGTGAAGGGGCAGACGTACATCGCGACCTTCGCCTTGAACGACTCGAGCGGCGTCATCCTCAACCGCCGCCTGACGATCCGCGGAACGTAGGGGCGAGGCTCACCTCGCGCAGGCGGGCAAGCCCTGTCTACGCGATCCATTCGAGAACCTGCATCCCCTCCCACCAGTGAGGGAACCCACGATCCTTGCCGTCGATGGTGAGGACGCGCCGCGCGCGTGGCTGCTCCGCGAGGTAGTCGTCCATGGCGCGAGCGACCTGCTCCCAGTCGGTGTCGTCGACGATGAGGAGCGCCCCTGGTGCGAGCCAGGGCTCGGCAATTCGCATGCCCTCCATCTGACCCTCGTAGGTGTGAAGCGCGTCGTAGTACCACACCCCGGCCCTCGCTTCCCCCAGCGCGCCGCCGGAAACGAGCTCGAACACATCGCCAACGATGAGCCCCGGCTGGCCGACGCCAAAGTGCGCGAGGTTCTGCTCGACCCGCTCGAGGCTCCCGTCGCGAAAGTCGAAGCTGTCGATGCCGACGAACCGGCGGCCCTCGTTTCCCAGCATCGCCGCGACCAAGCTCGCTCCGTGGAACACCCCGACCTCGACGTAGCTCTCGCCGGATCCGAGGCATGACGCGGCGAGGTTGAGGAGGGCGAGGTTGTTCTCCCGCGCCAGGTTCTCGACGTGCTCGACGATCGGGGCGAAGCGCCGGTCGATGGGATGCTCCGAATGCGGGAAGTCCTCGAAGAGGTTCGGAAGTTCGGTGAGGAAGCGCTCGGAGTCCACGCGCTGAGCATTGCAGACACCCGAAGAGCACGGGTCAGACCCGTGGGGTCAGACCCTACAACGGGCGGGGTCGTCCGACGGAGGCTCGTACCAGGAGAGGGCATAGCGCCCATCGTCGAGGTCGCGGGCCAGGGTCGAGAGCTTGAGCGGGCGGAAGGTGTCGCACATGACCGCGAGCTCCGTCGTCTCCGCGACGCCGAGCGACTTCTCGGCCAACCCCGGCTGCGGCCCGTGTGGTAGGCCCGACGGATGCAGCGTCACCGATCCGACGGAGATTCCCTTGCGCGACCCGAAGTTCCCGGAGGCGTAATAGATCATCTCCTCGGACTGCAGGTTCGAGTGGTGGTACGGGATCGGGATCGCCTCCGGGTCGAAGTCGAGCTTGCGCGGGCAGAACGAGCAGATGACGAAGTTCGGCCCTTGGAACGTCTGGTGTGACGGCGGCGGCTGGTGAATCCGGCCGGTGATCGGCTCGAAGTCGTGGATCGAGAGCGTCCACGGGTAGAGGAAGCCGTCCCAGCCGACGAGGTGGAGTTGACAGGTAAGTATTCCTCGATCATGATGGGGTGCGCCGGGAACGGCCCGGCGGAAGCGAGGAGGAGTCATGAGCTTCGATATCTATACACGGGTCTCGGACGAGGATGGTCGTAGCGGACCGTCGTTCGGGTCTCCCGCGGAGCAGGAGGCGGTGTGCCGTCGATGGGCAGAGCAGCACGATCTCGAGATCGACGAGGTCCCTTATGACGGCAACGTGTCCGGCGCGAAACCGGTCGAGGAGCGCGAGCTGGGGCGACTGATCCGCAAGGTCGAGGCGGGAGCGAGCGAGGGGATCCTGGTCCGCTACGTCGATAGATACGCGAGGGACATGATCGAGGGCGCAATGGCACTCGATCGCATCGTCAAGGCGGGCGGTCGGCTGATCGCGGCTGAGTCGGGCTTCGACTCCGGCAACCTCAACGCCGACACCCGGATGATCTTCAACATCCAGCTGGCCATCGCGGAGGCGCAGCGCGAGCGCAATCGTGAGAATCGGCTCCAGGGCATCAAGCGCGCTGCCGAACGCGGCGTCTACCTCGCCTGCCAGGCACCGGTCGGCTACACCCGACTGGCGGACGGGACGATCAAGCCGCACGCCGAGTTGAAACAGCTGATCCGGAACGCGTTCGCGAGACGCGCGGACGGCGAGACCGCGCGCTCGATCGCCGAGTGGCTCCGCAAGGTCGGCGGCGAGATCGAGGTCGAGCACGAGAAGACCGACAAGGACACCAAGGAGATCAAGGTCACAACTGTCCGGCCGCTCGCGAAGATCACCGAGAACGGCGTCCGGCACTTGATCAAGTCACGCGCTTATCTCGGCGAGGGGACGAAGCAGACGGGTGTCAAGGGCAAGACGGAGACCATCACAAAAGCGCATCCACCGCTGGTGACCGATGACCAGTGGGAGGCGGCCCAGGCAGCCGGGGGGCCTTGGCACCCGAACAACGGGCGCTGGTCGAGTCAGGTACGGCTCGCCGGGCTCGTCTACTGCCAGAACGGACACCGGCTGAAGACCGGCCGCAGCGGAGATCAGGCGGCATACCTCTGCACGCACGCGGACTGCGACGCGCGAGCGTCTGTCAAGGCCGAGTGGCTGGACGCCTGGGTCGAGGGCCTGATCACGGACGCCGTGATCGCTCGCGAGCCACACGTGGTCGCGATCTTGGAAGGTGACGACCGCTACGAGCGCGCGCTGGAAGCCGTCGAGGAGGCACGGGTCGAGCTTGGGGAGTTCATCGACACGGTGAGGGTGACCGAGGTCGGCAAGGACGCCTGGATCCGCGGGAAGGAGGCACGGCAAGCCGCGCTCGACCTGGCGCGCAAGGCGCTGCGTGAGATCCCGAAGAAGAAAGAGATGTACAGGGGCAAGCACCCCGGCTCGGCCGAGCGGATCGTGGCCGCGATGAACCGCGATGCCAACGGGCGGCTCGTGTCGCGGGTGGTCGTGAAGCCGGTCGGAAAGGGGCGGCGCTCGGTGCCGGTCGCGGAGCGGGCCGAGATCTGGTTGATCGGCGCCGAGGAAGCGCTCGACCCGGCGACCGTTCAGCCGGCGAGCAACCCGGAGATCGACGCGATCCTGGCAGCCGCGCACACTCCCGAGGCGCTGAAGGCGGCAGCCGCGCACAGCGCGGCGGAGGTCGCGGCGACCGAGGCCGCGTACGAGGTGGCGCACTCATCCGAGCCGCTGAAGAAGTGAGGAGGTGCCGCTCCCGTTGAAAAGCTCGCCGCTGAGCACCGGGCGAAGGACGGTGCGTGATCGACCGGGAGGCGGGCTGGAGCGACGGATGGGAGCCCGAAGGGCTGCTCTGGGTGGGTCTTCAGCCTGGCGGTTCACCCACGGGCTCTCCCTCTTCTGGCGGGAAGTCGGGGACCTGCCAGCCCGGGTGAGGGCGGACATACGTTGAGCCAGTGACGTTTGTCCAGTCAGGCTGCGGGGTGCCGCCGGCCGGCGTTGTCCCGCGCGTTCTCGCGGTCAGCCCGCTCTGGGCGCTCCCGGGACTGCGGGCTCATCGGAAGCCGCCGCGGGTGAAGGGCGGCCGCCAGACCCTGGTCCGCGTGAGCGGTGAGAGCCCGTCGATCTCGAGGCAGATCAAGGCTCCGGCGGCGATGACGAGCGCCCCCTCGGCGACGCAGATCGAGGTGATCGCTCGCGGGCAGCACAGCTGCACCGCCAGCCGCCCGGACTCGTCGATGAGGCCGAGGTCACGACCGTGGGGGCGGTGGGCGAGCAGGTAGCTGCCGTAGCTACCGAGGAGGTAGTCGGGCCACGGGTACTGGTTGGGGAGCGAAACGGGGGCGTCCGCGTCGACGAACCACAGGTTCGGCTGTGAGCGGAAGGCAATCGGATACGAGCAGAAGGCAACCACTGCCTGCGAGGAGTCACGCACGCAGAAGAGGGCACCGATCCCGATCCGCACGCGCGCGAGCGGCCGTCCCTCGCTGCTCAGGCGGAAGAGCGTCCCATCGCCGCTGCCGACGAGCCAGTCGTCATCGACGGCGTCGAGAAACGAGACCGTGGCCGAAGGGAAGTGAAAGCGGATCACGCCCGCGCCGAGGCCGTTGCCCGTGACTGCGCCCTGGCCGGTCAGCGACTCGTACGCCTCCTGCACGCGGCGGAAGCGCTCGGCCGCGGTCGCATCGTCGGGATGGTGGTCGGGGTGCACGTGCTTGACCGCTTCCCGGTAGGCGCGCTTGATCTCCTGCGGCGAGGCCTGCGCCGAGACCCCGAGCGCGCCTGCGGCCGCGGCCGCTGCGTGCCCGAAGGGCAGTCGGGTCTCGCTCACGGAGCGGCCGCTTAGGTCCTGCAGGCGGAGTTGCCATTCGGTTTCGCCGCCCGGGCCGACGCTCCAGACGCTCCCCAGCCAGCTGACAAGCGCCGAGCGGCCGTTCGCGGCCAGCCGATACGGCGAAGGTCGGAAGTACACCTCCCCCGGGCCGGCCGACCGGAACGCACTCGCCCCCGGCGTTTGCCAGCGCCAGATCACATCGCCGGAGCGGTCGAGCGCGTATAGGAACCCGTCGCGGCAGCCGACGTACCAGCCCCACGGCGCCTCCACCACCCCGGAGACCGCATCGGGCAGCTCGAGCGTTCGCACCGGCTCGCTCGACGATTCGGCGAACAAGCGCAGCTGCGAAGGGCCCCGGCCGACGGGCGAGCGCAGGTAGTCAAGCCGAACGCGCTCCCTGTCTCCGGGCGCTCCCCCAGCCGGCAGCGTGTCCATGTCGATCTCCCGACCGCAGTCGAGCTCGAACGCGACCGCCCCCGCCGTCTTCGTTCCCGGCCGCGGCAGCGCGACGACAGCGCCACCCTGCAGGAACAGACGATGGAACATCGGCCGGCGCACACGAACGAACCGCTCGCGGCAGCGCTCCTGCCCGACCGCAAGCTCGTACGGCGCCGCGCTTGCCCGACCCGCTTGTCTTCGCCGGCCCCGGTGCGCTCCTGCCCGCCCAGCCACGGGGTCAACTCTCCCCCCTCGGCCGCTCACTGTCAAGGATGACTAGCGCTTTGTGTCTAGACCGATTCAACTAGGAAGGAAGCATCACCGCTTGCGCGAAGCCCGCTTTCATGGCCGGAAGGAGAAAGCCGATGCCGGAGATCGCCACCAGCCTCGCCGCCGTCTCCGAAGCCCTCGAGGCTGTCCGCGCTGCCGAGGCTGAGCTCGAGCGAGCCCGGCGCAGCTTACGAACCGCACTACGGGCCGCACACCGGGCAGGAGCCTCCTACAGCCTGCTCGCACGCCTCGCCGGTCTCTCCCGACAGCGCGTCGCACAACTCATTGGCCGTCGCTGATGTTCACTACCGTTCGGGCCAGGTGTCATCCGGCCAGGCGCGAAGGCCAAGATCGCCGCCGCGCAGCCGGGGAGGACACCCGACCCGATCCGAGGAAAGGCGCCCCGCACAGCGTCGGCCGCGGCCACGCAGGAGTTCGCTCTGCTCGTCCGAGGCGAATCGATGTCGCAGTTTGTTGGAACTGCGACACGCTCCGCTAGTTCGGAGGCGGCGCGCTCGTGCACGTCAGCGGAAGCATCCCCGTGTTCTCGTCGGAGGACGGGAGCGGCTGCGTCAAGACGCTGACGGGCGTGGGGGA
>JBCKBY010000091.1:0-7345 GCA_038910715.1 Gaiellaceae bacterium | reverse complement strand
CAGGAAGGGAATCGAGGAGACGAGATGCTCACCCAGCGTCGTGTGCTGCTGCAACTGCCGCATCTCCTCGGCGTCGAGGGGCCCTGGCTTGAGCAAGATCGCATCGGGGACGCCGATCTTGCCGATGTCATGCAAGAGAAACCCATAGCGCAGCTCGGGGCTTCGGGCGAGCTCCGGGTTGACCGCGCCGGTCAGCTCGAGCGCGAACTCGGTCACGCGCCGTGCATGGTTGCCGGTCTCGTCGTCACGCAGCTCCAGCGCGGCGGCGAGGGCCTCGACGGTGAGCTCGTAGTTGTCCTCGAGCCGCGTGAGGAGCTCCTGCGCACGGCGAAGCCATGGCCGTCCCCGGCTCACAACTCGCTTGAGGGTTAGCTCCAGCCGCGTCGACCCCTGCCGCCGCCGCGGCCTCGGCTTCTTCGACCGAGCCGACCTGGATCAGAATCGCGACTCCATTGGCGTGCGCCTCCTCGACGTAGGCGCCGGGGTCTCCCCAGAAGACGACCACGGCCGCCACCTTCTCGCCGATCGCGGCGCGAATCTCGGCCCTGATGAACTCACTGTCCTCGTCGCTCTCCTCGCCGATGATGAAGTTGAGGCCGAACGGCCGGTCCGTGAGCGTCCGTACATGCGCTATCCGGCGGGAGATCTCGTCGGGCTCGAGCCCCGAAGCGCCGATCACCCCGAAGCCGCCTGCGTTCGAGACCGCCGCGGCGAGCTCCGGGCCAGCGCCGCTCCCGATGCCGGCGTTGAAGATCGGAACCTCGATCCCGAGCCGGTGGCAGAGCGGCGTTCGCAGCGCGATTGCCATCGCCCGATTATCCGCCTTGGAACCGGACTATCGGTGCGGAGGCAGGAACGTGTCTGTCTCGTAGCTGTGCAATACCGCCGACGTGTAGGAACGGGGTGAGGTCTTCCTCGTTCATGACCGCCGCGATCCCGGTCTCGAGCTCACTCGCGCTACGACCCGTCCGCGAGCGCCGCGTGGTTGGAACTCACGGGTGGACCGTGGAAGACGTGACCCCGTTCCTACGATGAGCATCGTGCTGAGCTGCTAGCTGGCGAAGCTCGGAGCATGTTCGCTCGACCCGGTCACGGACAGGAAGCTCTGCGTCCCAGTTGTCTCGAAGGTTGCGGGTCGCCGCCTCGGCGAGAACGCCATACGTGAGACAGCGGGTGTCGCCGTCGCTTACGTGCAGGCCGGCCCTTTGAAGGTGGCTGATCTGCTCGGTCACGAGGTCCGCGATCGCCCGGGGCGCCGGGAGCACAGCCGGTGGCTTACGGAGGACGAAGACCGTGTCGACCCTGCTTGAGCCGGAGCCGTTGATGTGGATGCTGCCGCGCATCTCGCTCGGGCAGCCGATCGTGCGCATCGGGACGAGCCCGGCGTCAAGAAGCGCGACGACGATCGCACCGTAGGCGTCCAGGTCGTTGTCGTGGAACGTGAAGATGAACGGTTGCCCCGGCTTCAGAGCGCGTGCGGCCGCGCAGTAGACGCCGGAGAGGGCCTCGGCGTAGTGCTCGAGCTCGCGCCCGGCGGTCTTGTTGCCGGTTGCCTCGGCGTCGCTGCGAGTGTGTTCGAAGGCAGCGAGCTCGGGATCGCCCGGGATGAGGCGGCGAAGCCACGCCCAGAGGTAGTCGAGTAGCTCCGAGTAGGCCACCGAGTCGTGATAGGGCGGGTCGGTCGTCACGAGGTCGACGCTTGCTTCAGGGAGCGGCTCGGCACTAAGGCTTGCCGTCCGAAGAAGCGCAGCACGTCGAGTCGTTGCGAGTTGGGAGGGGTCGTTCACGAACGCGGCGTCGATTCGCTCTCCGTCCGTGTAGATCCGTTGCTTGCGGCCGTTCGAGCTAGTGGTCTCAAACGGTCGCTCGCAGTAGGTCTTGGCGGCTGCGTATTTCGCGAGCCAGTGTCGCCATGCGCCACTGCCGACGCGAGGAGTCCCGATCAGCGCAGCCTCGCACTGCACTCGGTGCACCGGGAAGCCGTGGATCGAGAACACGTCCAGGACCTTCAGCGCGGCCGTGTCGTAACGGCAAACGAGGTTCTGGTAGCGGATCAGGTCAGAGAACGTCGTTGCAAGCGCCGGGCGAAGATCGGGCGTCGCTTCACTGATTGCCGAGGCGAGGAGGTGCAATCCCAGCAGTTGGCGCTCGTTGTGGAGTTCGCTCCACCTGCGGTAACCCCAGCGCAGCAGCCGGTTCGTCTCGTCTCCGGCTTCGATCGTGTCGGCCGGCCAGAACGGGCTCTCTCCGATCGCGAGGCATCGTTCCTGCGCTTCCGCTACTCGCCGGAAGTCTTGGTCGTCAGGCTTCTTGAAGAAGCGCCCTTGCCGTCCCGCGCGCTGCTTGCACGTGGCGCAGTGATACTCCAGCGCGATCAGCTCGTGAGGCGGCGGTACGTCGCGCCTGTTCTTCCCGGTCGGTGCCGGGACATACTCGGTGCCACAGCCCCGGCAGGACCCCTTGCGCCCGATGTGGCTCTCCTCATAGGAGACTCCACAGTCAGGACACGCGGCCGGCGTCTCGCCTGGGAGGAACTGGTTGAACGACCTGCAGGCTGCGCACACGAGGACATCGTGTGTGTGACGCTTCATTCCGCGCCCTGCAACGACTGGGCCGGGCAGCATCAGATTCACCGTTGAGCACTCAGGGCACTCGTGCGTCTTCGCCCACATGAAGAACTTGACCTGCGCTGCTTCGCCGCACTCTTCGCAGATCGTGGTGTAGAGGTGGCCGATCTCGCCCTCGACCGACTCGGCGATCTGTTCGCCAGCCTCGAGGTACGCAGCCACGTCCAACGGTTCGAGCTTGCGGCTCACGATCCAGCGCGAAAGAGGGTTGGTGTCGTAGCCGACGACAGAGAGCCCGAGCCGGTTCGCCTCGTAGGCAGTCGTGCCACCGCCAATGAACGGGTCGAGCACGACCCCCTCGAGATCGTGGCCCTCGAAGAAGCTCTCGGCGAGCGGCCGATCGTCAAAGTGGGAGAGCAGTAGGCCCCGAAAGAGCGTTCCCGGCCGGCGGGCGAACCATTTGTGCACCTGGATGATCGGTCGGTAGCTCTGCTGCACCTGCTTCTCGGCAGAGGCGAGGCCGGCGATCAGGGTGTCGTCGTAGCGTCGCTCGAGGCTCACGAGTCGACGATAGCGGGGAGGCAAGAAGGCACACTCGGTCCTCACCCGTCGCTGACCTCCCCGGCGCGGGTTAGCCTCCACGCATGAGCCAGCCGGATTTCGATGCCCTCGCCCGGAGCGCAGACCCGACACAGTGGCGCACCGCGATCGACGGTGCGTTCGCCCTCCTCGACGAGGCGCACCGGGAGGCGGCGCTTCGCACACTTCGCTCGGTGTATGAGGAGCGCCTCGCTCCTCAGTTCCAGGCAGTCCCCTGGGGGCCGACGCTGGCCGAGGACGCGGACTTCCGGCGGACCTACGAGACGGCGAAGCGCCTGACCAACAACTTCAGGAACGTCAGCTCAGACGAACTCCGGGCAGTCATGGAGGAAGAGCCGCATACGGCAATGGTGTTTCGGCTGATTCTCGGCTACACAACTGCGGAACTGGCAGCGGCACTCAAGCTTCTCGGCGTTACAACCTCGAAGGCCGCACTGGACACGATCGAGCGAGGCGAGGGAGTCCTCACGCCGCAGCGGAGGACCGTTATCGGGGCGGTCGCCGCCGCCGTCACAGGCGTGATCGAACGGGAGCTGTTCGCGTTGGACGAGGGCCTCCCCATCAACGATTTCCGCAGTCGCCTCGACAAGCTCGACACGCGGGAGGGGTGGCCAAGCGTCAGACGCGCTGCGAGCGGAGGTGTCGACTACGGCGACCTGCTCTATGAGCGTTACCTCGACGGGAGTTGGCTCGCGGTGCGCGCTGCCTACTCCGAGAAGACGGGCGAGTTGATCGAAGACGCCGTTGCAGACATCCTCGACGAGAACGGGATCGCCTACGACCGAAACCCCGAGGAACTCGTCCGGAGAGGCATCTTCCCCTCGAGGCCCGACTTCGTTCTCCCGAGCGTCGAGAACCCGAAGGTCACAATCGAGGCGAAAGGAGCGAACGACGGAGGCACTGCCCGTGACAAGGCAGCCCGGATCGCGAACGTTGCGGTTGCAGCCGAGGCTGCTGGGCTGACGCCGATGGCGGTGATAGACGGGATCGGTTGGGTTCGTAGGGATGCACTCGTCCAGACACTTCAGGCGACCCACGGACTCACGTTCAGCCTCTCGAACCTCGAGGCGCTCGTCACCGTTCCCGAGATCGTGGCTCTCTACGGAACAGCGCACGACTAGCAGCAGTCGATGGCGGGCTTGAAGTCAGCGCCACGTAGGAACGGGGTCAGGTCTCCCACGTTCCACCCGGGATTCCAACTACGCGACGCTCGCGGACGGGTCGTAGCGCGAGCGAACTCGAGGCCGGGATCGCGGCGGTCATGAACGAGGAAGACCTGACCCCGTTCCTACGCCGCGGGTGGAACGAGGAAGACCTGACCCCGTTCCTACAAGGCCGAGTACGAGGCGATGACGCAGGGCTTCCTCGACGAGTATCGGGAGCGCGAGGGCATGGATGACCTCGACCCGGAGCAGATGGCCGCGTTCGACGAGGCGCTGATTGGCGACTCGTACCGGCTCCAGCGGATGCTTGTGATGGGCATGACCCTCACCTCCGTCCTCGTGTCGACGCACTGGACGCTCGTCGAGTTCGGCTCGCCCGTGCTCGCGACCTCGGACCACCCCGTCGTCATCTGGCCGGGCGTGGCCGCGCGGACGCCGCAGGCGGCCCCGCTCCTCGGCGCCGGGGTCCTCGAGTGCATCGAGTACAGGCTCCCGCTCTCGCCGACGCGGGGCGTCCTGATGACGTGGGCGGACAAGCCGGATGACGAGGACGCACGGGTGGCGGGCCGCCGGCAGCACGCGATGAACTTCAACGCCTTCACGATGGCGAACGCCGACCGGCAATGGTTCTTCCTGCCGGGGACCTCGGCTCCGCGCGCTGCGGGAAAGGTTCAGCCGCTGTCGCTTGAGCTTGTGCGGGGGTACACGCCGGAGGGCGCGGCGAGGTCCGAGCGGCGCGCCCAGGTGTCCGCCCACACGAAGGAGAAGGTCGGGCGCGAGCTCTCCGACCGCGAGGTCATGCGAGTCAAGGTGTCGCGTTCAGCGGCTTACTGACGGGCGGGTCGCCTCCGAGGTCCAACCCACCCGTTCCTACGCGGGGGGTGAAACGAGGAAGACCTGACCCCGTTCCTACGCGCGTACTCACGCATCTCGTTCGCGCGCCGGATGATCTCCCCTCGGGCAGCGGCCGCTCCCTCGTCGCTCCAGCTGAACGCCTCGATCTGCGGCGCCGTCGTGTCCCGTATCTCGATGAGGAACAACTCCATGCTCTGGAGCGCCTCGGGCTTGAGGTAGCGCGCATCGGTCATCGACGCGGTGGAGGCGACCTCGCGAACGAATAAGTACGCCTCCACGGCCTCTGAGAAGTCCTCGTCCCCGAGCGTGTCGGAGCGGCGCAGGGCGTCCAGGTACTCGGGCGTGACTTGGCCAAGGACTTCGTCGAGTGCCACGTGCCGCACGATACGAGCACGGGCGGACGCTCTATAGGAACGGGGATGCTTCTATGTCAGTCAGGTCTTCCTCGTTTCACCCCCCGCGTGGGAATGGGGTCACGTCTTCCTCGTTCACGACCGCCGCGATCCCGCCCTCGACTTCGCTCGCGCTACGACCCGCCGCGAGCGCCGCGTGGTTGAGCTCACGGGTGGAACCAGGAAGACCTCACCCGTTCCTATCTATGCAGCGGTACGACGAGGAACGTCGGCCAGGACGAGCTCGACCGGGTCGAGCTGGAGCCGGTGCGCGAGGCACGAATCCCGCAGACATAGCCTGCACAGGCAACTGCCGACCCCTTCAGTAGGGTAGTCGGTGATGAGGGACGAGCCGCTCGAGATCGTCGACGACGAGGGGATCGAGAGTGAGCAGCCGGGCCTGCCGGCCCAGGCCGAGGTCTTTCGGATGCCGAAGCGGTTCGGGCACGTTCCCGTCGACGACGCGCCGCTCGGCTGGGACAAGGAGAAGCGCTTCGAGCGGGAGTTCCCGCGTGTCGAACTGCCGTTCCAGCAAGTGGAGCGGATCTCGTTCGGCCATCCGGAACTCGAGCCGAACCAGCTCTTCTTCGGGGACAACCTCCACATCATGCGGATGCTGCCGAGCGAGTCGATCGACCTGATCTACATCGACCCGCCGTTCTTCTCCGGGCGTCAGTACAACCTGATCTTCGGTGACAAGAGCGAGCTGCGGTCGTTCAGCGACATCTGGGAGGGCGGACTGAACGGGTATCTCGTCTGGCTGAATGCACGGCTGTACGAGATGAAGCGCCTACTGAAGCCAACCGGTGCGATCTACGTGCATCTCGACTGGCATGCCGTGCACTACGTCAAAGTTGAGCTGGACAGCATTTTCGGGTACGGCAATTTCATGAATGAGGTGATCTGGCACTACTCCGGGTGGAACCGCAAGCTCACATCGGGCTTCAATAGGAGGCATGACTCGATCCTCCTCTACGGACGAAGCGCAGAGGGTGTCGCATTCGAGAGCTACGCTCGACCGTGGTCGAGCGTCGAGGAGTACGTCAAGGTTCGGAAGCAGAAGATTCGAGTCGATGAGAGCGGTCGCGAGTATGTGCTCTCGGATGCCGGCGGAGGCAATCGCGTGAAGCGGTATCTCGACGAAGCAATGGCTGCTGGCGTCTTCGTCGACGATGTCTGGGACATCGACAAACTCAACAATTCGGCTATCGAGGCGATCGGATATCCCACGCAGAAGCCGGAGGCGTTACTCGACCGACTCATCCAATCTGCATCTGTCGAGGGAGGCGTGATCGCCGACTTCTTCTGCGGGGGTGGTACCACAGCCGTCACGGCGCAGCGGCTCGGCCGGCGATGGATAGCCTGCGATATCTCGCGCGTCGCTGTCAGCCTTACCGCGGACCGAATCGCGAAGGTTGCCGAGAGGACTGAAAAGCGAGAAGTCCAGACGAGTCTTGACCCTATTCCTGACTTCACGATCTCGAACTGGGGTATCTACGAAGTCGATCGTCTCACGGAACTCAATGAGGACGCTTTTCGCGAGTTCGTCATCAAGGCGTTCGCCGGCCGGATCGCCACCGGTGCGGAGGACGTGCATGGTTACAAGGACGTCGAGCCGCTGTACGTCGGCTCGCCGAAGCAGGACGACCCGGTCGGCGTCGAGCATGTCAGTGAGTTCGCGAAGGCGCTATTGCGACGCAGCGAAGTCGACGAGGCAAAGGGAACGATGCTTGCCTGGACCTTTGCGCCCGAGGCCCAAGTTGCCGTC
>JBCKBY010000090.1:0-7433 GCA_038910715.1 Gaiellaceae bacterium | reverse complement strand
TTCTCCTGGCTCGCGAACGCATGGCGGGTGCCGGAGCTCCGGGAGCGTGTCCTCTTCACGGCCATGATCCTGGCGATCTACCGGCTCGGCTCGTGGATCCCGGCGCCGGGGGTCAACTCGCAGACGATCGAGGACTACTTCTCGGGCCGTGGCGACACGATCCTCGGCCTGCTGAACCTCTTCTCGGGAGGTGCGCTCTCCCAATTCTCGCTCTTCGCGCTCGGGATCATGCCCTACGTCACGGCGTCGATCATCGTCCAGCTGATGACGGTGGTCGTCCCGCGGCTCGCCGAGCTGCAGAAGGAGGGTGAGGCCGGCTACGCGAAGATCACGCAGTACACGCGCTATCTCACGGTCGTGCTTTCGGCGGCACAGGCGACCGGCTACGCGTTCCTCTTCCGAAACCAGGGAGCGCTCGACGCCGGCTCAGGCGAGATGGTCCTCATCGTCGTATCGCTCACGGCGGGCACGGTCTTGCTCATGTGGATGGGTGAGCTGATCACGAAGCGTGGCGTCGGCAACGGGATCTCTATTCTCATCTTCGCGTCCATCCTGGTCGCCGCCCCGATCGGCATCCTCGCTTGGTGGAACGGCGGCCCGATGGAGAAGCTCTTCTTCCCGCTGATCGCCGTCGGGATCTGTGCGGCCGTCGTGTTCGTCCAGGAGGGGCAGAGGCGGATCCCGATCCAGTACGCCAAGCGGATGGTGGGCCGTCAGATGACGACAGGTGGGTCCACGTACCTCCCGCTGCGCGTGAACATGGCCGGCGTCATCCCGATCATTTTCGCGGCAGCGATCCTCGCGTTCCCGCCCACGATGGCGCAGTACTTCCCGGTGACCCAGGACTTCGTCAACAACTACTTCCAGCCCGGCGATTGGATCTACCTGCTGATGACAGGCCTGATGATCGTGATCTTCACCTACTTCTACACCGCGGTCCAGTTCAACCCGGTCGACCAGGCGGACAACCTCCGCCGGTACGGCGGGTACATCCCGGGCATTCGCCCCGGGCCGCCCACCGCTCAGTATCTCGACCGTGTTCTGTCGCGCCTGACGTTTCCGGGGTCGCTCTACCTCGCCGCCGTTGCCGTTCTTCCGAGCCTGTTCATCGCGTACGGCGGCTTCTCGCAGGCATCCGCGGGAGCTCTCGGTGGGACGTCGGTCCTGATCGCCGTCGGAGTTGCTCTCGACACCATGCGGCAGATGGAGTCGCAGATGATGGCGCGCTCCTACGAGGGCTTCCTCAAGTAGGGGCGAGGCTTGCCTCGCCACGGCATCGCGACACCATGAGGATCTTGATCTTGGGACCCCAGGGGTCAGGGAAGGGCACCCAGGCGAAGGGCATCGCTGCGCTGCACGCCACGCCGCATGTCGCTACGGGCGACATTCTCCGCATGGCCGTGTCGGAAGGCACCGAGCTCGGCCAGCGCGTTCAGCCGACTCTCGTTCGCGGTGATCTCGTTCCGGACGCGCTAATGGTCGATCTCATCCGAGAGCGGCTTGCGGACGAAGAGGGGTTCGTCCTCGACGGGTTCCCGCGGACCGTGCCACAGGCCGAGGCTCTCGACGCGATGTTGGACGAGATCGGAAAGCCGCTCGACGCCGTGATCCTTCTCCAGGTCTCGGACGAGGTGGCGACATCCCGACTGCAGGCCAGAGCGGCGGCCGAGGGCCGGGCCGACGACTCGCCGGATGCGATCCAGAATCGTCTTCGGCTCTACCACGAGCTGACTGAGCCCGTTGTTGAGCGCTATCGCGCCGAAGGGACGCTCATCGTCGTCGACGGCGATCGCGCGATAGCGGAGGTCGCTGCCTCGATCGAGGACTCGCTCGCGCAGGCGGGAGCGCGCTGGTGATCATCCGCAAGAGCGAGCGTGAGATCGAGAAGATCGCTGCCGCGGGTGGGCTCGTCGCCGAGACCATCGCACACGTCGGCTCGCTGCTCACGCCGGGAGTCACCACCGAGGAGCTCGACACTGCCGCAGGTGCGTTCATTCGCGAGCACGGCGGGATTCCGACGTCCGAGGGGTACAAGGGATACCCGAAGGCGATCTGCATCTCTACGAACGACACCGTCGTCCACGGCATCCCCGACGGATACGTCGTAGCCGAAGGCGATCTCGTCACGCTGGACGTCGGCGTCACGCTGGACGGCTATATCGCGGACAGCGCGTACACGTTCGGCGTGGGAGCTATCGAGCCCGAACTGCAGAGCCTCCTCGACACGGCACAGAACGCGCTCGCAGCGGGCATCGCGGAGGCCGTGGACGGGAATCGCGTCGGCGACGTCTCGCACGCCGTGCAAATGGTCGTCGAGCGCGCCGGGTTCTCCGTCGTGAGGAGCCTTGTAGGCCACGGGGTCGGGCGCCACTACCACGAGGATCCGCACATCCCCAACTTCGGCGAGCCCGGCCGCGGGCCGCGCCTCTCCGAAGGGATGACGATCGCGATCGAGCCGATGATCACGGCGGGCGAGTCCGAGGTAACAGTCATGGACGACGGCTGGACGATTCGTACCGCCGATGGATCCATGTCGGCGCACTTCGAGCACACGGTCGCGATCACCGCCGATGGCCCCCGGATTCTCACACCTCGCGTGGGGCTGGCCAGGAGCGTCGAGGTGTGACGCGACGCTCTGTGGGAGCCGATTCGGGCCTGGTGCGCCGGAGACGCTGTGGTACGATGACCGGCCGCGGCCCGGGGCTGAACGTTCGTGCCGCCGTCTTTGAAGCGGTGTTGGCGTCAGAATCAATTCTGACCCCAACGCAGTTTCGTCCAACGATCGAAAGGCATCGGCTGTACGAGGTTGAGGCTGGGCACGAGAGTGGCAGTCAAGGAAGAGAAGATCGAGATCGAAGGCGAGGTGGTCGAAGCGCTACCCAGCACGATGTTCCGGGTGCAACTCGACAATGGCCACAGCGTCCTCGCCCGTATCTCCGGGAAGATGCGCAAGCACTACATTCGCATCCTGCCCGGCGACCGCGTCAAGGTCGAGCTCTCTCCATACGATCTCACCCGCGGTCGCATCACCTTTCGGATGAAGTAACGGAGCCCTATGAAAGTTCGCCCGTCCGTCAAGCCTATGTGTGAGCGCTGCCGCGTGATCAAGCGGCACGGCCGCACCATCGTCATCTGCTCCAACCCTCGGCACAAGCAAAGGCAGGGCTAGACCTCTTGGCACGCATCGCAGGCGTCAACCTCCCCACACAGAAGCGGCTCGAGATCGGGCTGACCTACATTTACGGCATCGGTCGCTCGACGGCGCAGAAGACCATTCGTGCGCTCGAGCTCGACCCGAACCAGAAGGTGCGCGACCTCACAGACGAGGAGGTCACGAAGCTCCGAAACTACATCGACTCCGAGTTGGAGGTCGAGGGTGACCTGCGACGCGATCGCGGGCAGGCGATCAAGCGCTTGACCGAGATCGGCAGCTACCGAGGCATCCGGCATCGCCGCGGCCTCCCCGTCCGCGGACAGCGAACGAAGACGAACGCACGCAGCCGCAAGGGCACGAAGAAGACCGTCGGACGCGGCAAGAAGGCAGCGGCCAAGTAATGGCGCCTCCTCGTAGGGCCGCGACTCGGGGTCGCACACGACGCCGGGTCCGGAAGAACATCGCCATCGGCCAGGCGCACATCAAGACATCTTTCAACAACACGATCGTCACGCTGACCGACGGCGAAGGCAACGTCATCGTCTGGGAGTCGGCCGGCTCCGCCGGGTTCAAGGGTTCGCGCAAGTCCACCCCGTTCGCAGCGCAGGTAACCGCCGACAACGCCGCGCGCAAGGGGATGGAGCACGGGCTTCAGAAGGTCGAGGTGTTCGTGAAGGGCCCCGGCTCCGGACGAGAGACGGCGATCCGCTCCCTGCAGGCGGCCGGGCTCGAGATTCTCGGCGTCAAGGACGTCACGCCTCAAGCTCACAACGGCGTTCGGCAGCGCAAGCGGAGAAGGGTCTAGCCGCATGGCGCGAGACCTCGGACCGAAGTGCCGGCTCTGCCGGCGCGAGGGCCTCAAGCTCTTCTTGAAGGGCGAGCGCTGCCTCACCGAGAAGTGCGCGGTCGAGCGGAGAAGCTATCCGCCGGGTGAGCACGGGCGCGGACGCATCAAGCAGAGCCAGTATCTGCTCCAGCTCCGCGAGAAGCAGAAGGCGCGCCGCTACTACGGCCTGCTCGAGAAGCAGTTTCGCTCGACGTACGAAAAGGCCGCCCGCGGGCACGGCGCTCCAGGCGAGAACCTGCTGCGGATGCTCGAGACGCGTCTCGACAACGTCGTCTATCGGCTCGGCTTCGCCGGCTCGCGGGCACAGGCTCGCCAACTCGTACGGCACGGGCACTTCCAGGTCAACGGCCGGCGCGTGAACATCCCGAGCTACACCGTTCGGCCGAGCGATGTCGTCTCGATCAAGCAGGGAAGCCCCGTGGAGCAACTCGTCCGCGACGCCACCGATCTCACCGCGGCGGTCGCTCCCTGGCTCCAGGCCGACCACGACGGGCTCACGGGCACCGTGCTCAAGTGGCCCGAGCGCGACGAGATCGACGCACCTGTGCAGGAATCATTGATCGTCGAGCTCTATTCCAAGTAGTAGGGGCCGGGCATGCCCGGCCCTGAGTGATACGAACACGAAAGGATCATCTTGGCCACACGAACAAGCTTGATGGATTTTCAGACCCCACGGATCGTCCACGAGGACGCCGACGACCGTCGCGGCGTCTTCGCGATCGAGCCGCTCGACCGCGGTTTCGGTCACACCTTCGGGAACTCGCTTCGTCGCGTGCTGCTCTCCTCGCTGGAGGGTGCCGCCGTGACCGCTGTGAAGATCGAGGGCGTCGCCCACGAGTTCACGACGCTGAACGGTGTCCGCGAGGACGTCACCGACATCATCCTGAACCTCAAGAATCTCATCGTCCGCCTTCACGGCGCGTCGCCCGAGATCGAGGTCTATATCGCCAAGAAGGGCGCTGGAGTCGTGACCGCAGCCGACATCGAGGCGCCGGCCGACCTCGAGATCTTGAACCCGGAGCTCGAGATCGCGCACGTTTCCGACAAGGGTAAGCTCGAGATTACGCTCACGATCGGCCGCGGCCGGGGCTACGTCCCCGCCGAGCTGAACCGCGGCCCGGAGACCACGATCGGCGTGATCCCGATCGACTCGATCTTCTCTCCGGTCCGGCGTGTCGCCTACGAGGTCGAAGCCGCGCGAGTCGGTCAGCGGACGGACTACGACAAGCTCGTCCTCGACGTCACCACCGACGGCTCGCTCGACCCACGCGACGCGATTGGGCAGGCGGCCGAAATCCTCATCCGCCAGCTCGCGATCTTCACCGATCTCGACTCGATCGAAGGGCTCGGCGACGCGACGGCCGAAGCGGCCGCCGATGCGCCCGTCATGCACGGGATGGAGAACTTCCCGATCGAGGAACTCGAGCTCGGAGTCCGCTCGTACAACTGCCTCAAGCGCGTCGGGATCGAGACCATCGGCGACCTCACCTCCAAGTCGGAGAACGAGCTCGTTGCGATACCGAACTTCGGTCGCAAGTCGATCGAGGAGGTCCGGTCGGCACTCGGCGCGCATGGGCTGACGCTCAAGGGCGAGGAGCTCGTGTAAGTGCCTCTTCAGGCAATGTCAACCCTGTCCCTGGCGGCTGCAAAGCTGCGCCAGGCTGCGTCCTCAGTCGCGTCCATATCTACCGATATGAACGCTCCCTGCGTCCTTCCCTGGCTTGCTTTTCGCGCGCCAGAGACAGGGCAACATCACCTGAAGAGGCACTAGGCCATGCGGCACCAGCGGTCCGGCAAGAAGCTCGGGCGGTCCCCCGCTCATCGCAAGGCGCTCTACTCGAATCTCGCAGGCGCCCTGATCGAGCACGGCCGGATCTCGACGACCGAGGCCAAGGCGAAGGCGGTCAAGCCGTTCGCCGAGAAGATGATCACACTGGGCAAGCGCGGCGACCTCCATGCCCGCCGGCAAGCGCTCGCCGCGCTTCACTCGAACGACGTCGTGCATCGGCTGTTCGCGGATATCGCGCCGCGTTTCGCCGAGCGGCCGGGCGGCTACACACGCATCGTTCGGTTGGGCCAACGGCAGGGCGATGCAGCCGAGATGGTCTACCTCGAGCTCGTCGACTACGAGCCGGTTGCGACCCCGTTCGCAGCCGCTCGCGCCCAACGCGAAGAGACCGCTCCCGAGGCGTAGTACAACGCCGTCGGGAGTACGCTGACCGCGTGCTCTTTCTGATCGGTGTTCTCCTCGCGATCTTCGTTCTCCCGTCGCCGTGGGGGCTCGTCGCGATCGCGATCGGGGCGGCGCTCGACATCGCGGAGACGGGCGCGTTCCTGTGGTGGTCGAAGCGACGGAAAGCCAGCGTCGGCGTCGACACGCTCGTCGGCAAGACGGGAGTTGCGGTCGGCGAGTTGTGGCCAGAGGGTCAGGTGAAGGTGAACGGCGAGATCTGGAAGGCGCGCTGCGACGGAGGCTGCGACGCCGGCGCGAAGGTAGTCGTTCGTGGAGTGCAAGGGTTGATGCTCGAGGTCGAGTCGGCCTGACGTGAGGACAGCCTTCGTCGGAGCGCTGCTCGCTGCGTGTCTTGGTTTCGCCGTGGGTGCAACTGCGCCGCCGCACGACTGGGAGACTCGTGCGCCGATGCCCGTTCCGCGCACCGAGGTCTCGGCCGCCGCCGTGGGGAGCGAGATCGTCGTCCTCGGCGGGCTGACGCTCGCCCGAGGCGCGTCGCCGCGCGTCCACGCGTACTCGCCTGCACGAGACGCGTGGCGGAGGCTTCCCGACCTCCCGATCGGCGTCCATCACGCCATGGCCGTGGGTGAAGGCGGGAGGCTCTACGTCCTCGGCGGCTACACGGCCGCCGGGCTGCCACTGCGCATGTTCTTCGTCCTCGAGCGGGGCACGTGGCGATCGCTGCCCCGGATGCCGTACCCGCGCGCCGCAGCGGGCGCCGGAGTCGCTGGTCGCAGGATCGTCGTCGCGGGAGGAGTGGGCCCCGCCGGACGGCTCGCCCGGAACGCGCTCTCATTCGACCTGCGCAAGAGACGCTGGTCGGTCATCGCGGGACCGACTCCACGCGAGCATCTCGGGGTCACGGCGCTAGCAGGCATCGTCTACGCAGTCGGCGGACGAACGGCCGGCCTGGACACGAACCTCCTCGACTTCGAGAGCTACAGGCCCGGCGAGGGTGCCTGGCGCAGGCTCTCTCCCGTGCCTGATCCTCGGGGAGGCACGGGGGCAGCTGCGCTCTCGGGCGTGATCGTCTCTGTCGGCGGCGAAGAGCCGGGCGGAACGATCGCGGAGGTGCTTGCCTACCGCGTCGCAGAGCGGCGCTGGGTGCAGCTCGCGGAACTGCCGACCCCGCGCCACGGGGTGGGTGTCGCTGCTCTCGGCGGTCGCGTGTTCGTGATCGGCGGCGGCCCAGAGCCGGG
>JBCKBY010000089.1:0-7452 GCA_038910715.1 Gaiellaceae bacterium | reverse complement strand
CGATGGAGGTCGACGGCTCGTAGTACATCGCGAGGATCACACCGGTCAGTGCCAAAACGATGAATGCGGTGAGTGCAGCTGAGCCGAGCGTCTGCGCCCAGCTGACGTCCCGCGGCACGTTGCGGAAGAGGAACCACTTCGTCCCGCGAACCGCGCCGGTCCGCTCGTCCACCCAATCGAGCGGCGCCAGAATCGCGTTCTCGACGAGAAGATCCTTCTTGGACTTCGCGGCCACTAACCCGTTACCTGACTCGGGACGATGGGGTAGAGCCATGCCTCGATGCCGTCGACGTGCGTGCCCGGAACCGACCACGGGTATTTGGAGATCATCGCGTTCGCGCCCGTGCCCGAGACGTTGCCCACGGCGTAGAGCTCGCCGAGCACGAGCCGGCCGTCCTTGATCGAGAACGTGTAGCGATCCATCGAGCGCACGGGCGGCCCCGCCTGCCGATTCCCCTCGGCGTCATAGAGGCCGCCGTGGCAGGGGCAGCCGAACGACTGCGCCAGCACGGGCCGCAACTCGACGCCGTTGACCTTCTTCATCGCCGCCTCGTCGATCGGCCCGTTCGGCTGCACCGGGCAACCGAGATGGACACAGCGGCTGTAGAGGACCGTGAAGCTCGGCTCGTCCCCTTCGGAAACGGTGTTGTTCCGGACGAAGGCCGTACGTCGGGTGACCTCGCCCGCCTTTGGGTTGGCGAGGTAGCTCGCGATCATGAAGGTGCCTTCGGGAAAGTTGTCGATCGGGCCCAGGTCCGCCGCGCCCTCTTCGAGGTTCGTGAACGAAGGAAGGACCATGAAGCCGAGCGCCGGAACCGTGACGATTGCCCCGATCGCCGCGCCAAGACCGATCGTCGATGCCTCGAGGAACCGCGTGCGCGAGTAGGTCGGAAGCGAGGCGGGGGTGGTGTCCGCTGCGTCCACAGTCGGCGTGTCGGCGACCGCTCGAGTCTCCGGTTCGATCTCCGGAACTTCGTCGCGCACGCTTCGAGTGACATCGCGTGCCCAGAGGAATCCGAACACGACGGCCAGGGCGGCGCCGATCGCGGCGACGATCCAGCTGATGACGAGCCCGAGCAGAAGGCAGGCAACCCCGATCGCGAAGCCAATCGGCCAGAGGCTTGGCCCGGGGAGATGCGGGGTGTCGTGGCTCGTATCGCTCAACGCGGACCTGCGGGGGATTCAATCGCCTGGCCGTAGCCTCTGTCAACGACGTGTCGACTGTCGCGACGCGGGGGATTCTGCACTTTGCGGAGGACGCGTGCTACGAGAAGCCGTACTCGACCCAGCGACGGGTGACGAGATCGCGGATCTCGTCGCTCATCACGATCTCCTCGGGCCAGGGCCGAGCGTCCTCCTCGGGGAGCTTGTGCGTCGCGTCGATCCCGAGCTTTCCACCATAGAACTGTCGTCCCGGCGCGTGATCGAGGTGGTCGAGCGGACCCTCGGTGATCAGGACATCGCGCTTCGGGTCGACGTTCGCGGTCACGCGGAAGAAGACGTCGGCGTAGTCGTGAACGTTCACGTGCTCGTCCACGACGACGATCGACTTCGAGAGCGAGAGCATCCCGAGTCCCCAGAGCGCGTGCATCACCTTCTGCGCGTGGCCGGGGAATGCCTTGCGAATCGACACGATCACGCAGTTGTGGAACGCCCCGGCGATCGGGAGGTCGTAGTCGACGATCTCGGGCACGGTCATCCGGATCGCCGGGAGGAAGATCCGCTCGGTCGCCTTCCCGAGCCAGCCGTCCTCGGCGGGTGGCTTGCCGACGACGATCGAGGCGTAGATCGCGTCGCGCCGCATCGTCATCGCCGAGATCCGGAAGATCGGGAACTCCTCGGCGTGCGAGTAGTAGCCGGTGTGGTCGCCGAAGGGACCCTCGATGCCAACGTCGTGGCGCGAGACGTGGCCCTCGAGCACGATCTCTGCGTTGGCGGGCACCTCGAGGTCGACCGTCTTGCAGCGGACGAGCTCCACCGGCTCGCTGCGCAGGAAGCCCGCGAGCATGAGCTCGTCGAGGTGGTGCGGGAGCGGCGCGCTCGCCGAGTACGCGGTCACGGGGTCGAGCCCGATCGCGACCGCGACGGGGATGCGCCCGTCCTCGGAGGCGAGCAGGTCTGCCCGTCCGTCCTTGTGCATCTGCCAATGCATGAAGGTCGAGTTCTTGTCGATGACCTGCATCCGATACATGCCGACGTTTCGGACACCCGTCTTCGGGTCCTTGGTGATGACGGCCGGCAGCGTGATGAAGGGCGCGGGGTCGCCAGGCCAGCAGCGCTGGATCGGGAGAGTGGTGAGGTCGACGTCGTCACCTTGCAGGACGATCTCCTGGCACGGCCCCTTGGAGACGATCTTGGGGAGCGAGTCCGCGACCGACTTCAGCTTCAGGAGGCCCTTCACCTTCTCGACGAGCCCCTGCGGCGGCTGCATGTCGAGGATGTCGCCGAGCTTGGCGGCCGCGTCGTCGAGCGTCTCGACCCCGAGCGCGAGGCACATCCGCCGCTCGGTGCCGAACTGGTTGATCACGAGCGGGTGCTTCGAACCCTTCGGGTTCTCGAAGAGAAGTGCCGGCCCGCCCGACTTGACGACGCGATCGGTGATCTCGGTGATCTCGAGGTCGGGGTCGACCTCGGCCGAGATGCGGCGCAGCTCGCCTTCGCGCTCGAGGAGCGCAATCCACTCGCGGAGGTCTCGGGGCGGCGTCGACACAGCGCGATCAGTCTATGGACGCCAGCGCACGCTCTACGACTCGATCGACCGTTAGAAGCTGGCCTTCCTTCCAGGCCTCCGCTGCGTCTTCGGTTCGGAGAATCGACCGCGCGACCTGATCGGTCCGAACACCAAGGTCGTGCTCGAGCGGTTCCGCAGTGATTCCGAGCTCGGATCGCAGGGAAAAGGTGGCCCCGAGAATGGCAAGTGCGGCTCGCGGCGCACCCCTCTCTAGCGCGATGGCTGCTGCGCCAGCCAGTGCGTCGGCGAGCGTGAAGAAGTAGCCGGACTCAACCGACTGCGCGATGGCCAGCCGGTAGTGGTAGGAAGCACCTTCGATATCACGTAGCCCCAACAGCGCGAGTCCGAGATTTGCGTGGTCGATGGATGCATCCGAGGCTGTGGGCGAAAGATCGAGCGACTCGCGGCAAAAGTTCGCCGCTCGCTCGTATTGACCTACGCCGGACAACGCGTAACCAAGATTTCCCACGATGTTCGAGTGCAGTCTTGCGTCATCAACGGGCAGCGACACCTCACGAGCTTCCTCAAGCAAGGCAACGCTTGTCGCGAAATCGGCCTCGCGCATGCTGATCGACGCAAGCGACGAGAGCGCGTATGCCACTTCGCTCGCATCGCCCTTTGCACGTCCCCACCTGAGCCAGCGCTCCACACTCAATCGCGCCGCTTCGAGCCTTCCTCGGCGCATCGCAATCTCCCCCAAGGCGAGCTCCACACGCAGACGAATCTCAGATCCATCGTCTGGAATCCGAGCGAGAGCATCTTCGAGCAGATTCTCACCTTCCGCAAGATGATCCCGCGCGAGCCAGAACTTGCTCAGCGCGCGGAGCATGCGAAGCTCCTCGGACGCGCGTTCGGCTGAGCGAAGCCACGCCAACGCATCTCGGACATTCGCGAGCTCGTCCTCGAGCTTCGTGATGACGTCGCCCCGAGACAACTCGTACATCTCCCCCCGAGCTTGCTCGGCGAGTGCGAGATATAGATCTGCGTGACGCTCGCGAACGACATCACGTTGCCGTCGCCATCGAGGCGCTCCCCCGCGTAGTCCCGGATCGTCTCGAGCATCCAGTAGCGCTCGTTCGTGAAGCGCAGGAGACTCTTCTCGACGAGCGACTGCAGGGTGTCGAGATCGGCGCCTGCGACCTCCTCGGCAGCCTCAAGCGTGCAGCCTCCGGCGAAGACGGAAAGGCGGGCGAAGAGGCTCTGCTCTTCGGGTGACAGGAGGTCGTACGACCACTCGATCGTCGCTCTGAGGGTCTGCTGGCGGGGATCGGCATCGCGGCCGCCTTTGAGCAGATCGAGGCGCTGCGAGAGGCGTTCGAGGAGCTGCTGCGGGGAGAGGATCGCCATGCGAGCGGCGGCGAGCTCGATCGCGAGCGGGAGGCCTTCGAGGCGATCGCAGAGCTCTCGTATCGGGTCGGACGGCTCGATGCGAGCGCGTTCGCAGAAGAGGGAGACACCTTCCTCCTCGGCAAGCGGGGGCAGGGCGTAGGGAAGCTCGCCTTTGATACGCAGGAGCTCGCGGGAGGTGCAGAGGAGGGTCAGGCCGGCGCAGCGCTCGAGGAGCTGCGAAAGCTCGGGAGCTACCTCGAGCAGGTGCTCTGCGTTGTCGAGCAGGAGCAGGAGCCTCTTGCCCTCGAGGTGGGAGGCGAGAGCGTCGAGGGCGCTCTGCCCGAGTTGCTCGCGCACCGCGAGGGTCTGCGCGATTGTCGCCAAGACGAGCGCGGCATCTCTGAGCGAGGCGAGGAAGCAGCTGAAGACGCCGTCTCGGTAGTCACTGAAGCGCTCCTCGCGAGCTCTCGAGGCGAGCTCTAGCGCGAAGCGCGTCTTTCCCTGTCCACCCGGGCCGGAGACCGTGAGCAGGCGTGTTGCCTGCAGCAGGAGGTCTGCCTCGTACAGCTCCTCCTCTCGTCCCAGGAAGCTCGAGGCAGGGGTGGGCAGGTTCGAGTTGGCGATTGTCTTGAGCGGAGGGAAGGAGCCTTCTCCCAGCTGGTAGATCGAGACCGGCTCGGCGACGTCTTTCAGCCGGTGGGAGCCGAGGTCGGTGAGGGAGGTCTCGGCAAACTCGGCGGCCGCAGAGGAGAGGATCACCTGCCCGCCGTGGCCAGCGGCGGCGGCCCTCGCTGCAAAGTGGACGTCGTCTCCCACGTAGCCCTCATCCGTGAGCAGCGGCGTCCCCGTGTGCAGACCGACCCGAACGGAGATCGGGCCCGAGGCAAGCGCATCGGTCATCTCGCTCGCGGCCGCAAGCGCGCCCGGGGCGGTCGGGAAGGCGAAGAAGAAGGCGTCCCCTTGGGTGTCGACCTCGATCCCGCCCTCGGCGGCGCAGGCCTCGCGGATCAACAGCCGATGCTCGGCGAGCGCTTCGGCGTATCCTCCGGCGCCGAGCTCGTGAAGCAGCTGCGTCGACCCCTCGACGTCGGTGAAGAGGAAGGTGACGGTGCCGGAGGGGAGCTCACGCATCGGCATGATCCTGCCGAGCCGCCCAGTCAGGATCGACGACGATACGGAGCAACTCGAACAGCTCCTCCCCTTCGAGAGCGGCGCCAGCCTCATACGCGCGGGTAAATTCGTCGCCCGCGAGCGCAGCTTCGACCGCGGATCGCCGCGTGTCCGCAATTGGTCGCTCGCCACGTCCAAAGAGCGGGCCCCCCGAATCGTTGGCGATGCGGTCCGCGGCGCCCAGGAGACGGGCTCCGGTCTCGGGATCTCCGTCGTGTACCGCGATTGCTGCCACTGTCGCGGCGGCAAAGGCGGCCAGCGAGATGTCGCCGAGCGTCGGCAGCTTATTCAGCAGGGGAGCGATCCGCCGCCGTGCCGAATCCACTGATCCCAGCTCGATCTCGATACTTGCCGCGCTCAGCTCCATGCCGGCCATATCGCCGCTGGGGCGCCTACTCTCTCGGCTGCGCGGTGCGGCCTCGGCAAACAGATCGAGCGCCTCGTCAAGCTCGCCACGCGCGAGCCGCGCTTGCGCAACAGCGGCCTGTGCGTGCGCGATACCGGTAGACCGACCATCCGCGAGGCGCAGAGCGAGCGCCTCCTCTGCATGCGCCAGAGCAGCGTCGAGGAGGCCTTCTTCGACATCTATTCCGCTGATGTCCGCAAGCGTCGCGGGAATGCTCGACGCGAGCGACCAGCCGTAGTGGAACGCCTCGGGACGGGCGCGTGCGATTTCCATCGCCTCGAGCTTGAGCTCGCGGGCCTGAGCGAGTTGCTCGGTGGAGGCGAGGATCTCGCTTCCGCCCAAGAGACCACCCCAACGGACGAGCGTGTCGATCGGTTCGCGGTCGAGTTCGAGCCAGCTCTCGACGGCGATGCGAGCCTCGCGGAAGTTGCCGCACAGAAACCAGGGAAACCAGATGCCGAAGAGAAAGCGGGCCAGAAGCTCCGCATCGCGCGTCTCTACGGCCCGCGCCACGCCCACCCGGACGTTGGCAAGCTCGTCCACCGACATCGCGACGGCTTCCGGTTCATAGGTGCGAACGCGCAGAACGATCGACGCCGCGTGCTCGGCGTACCAGCGGGCGTGGACGTCGCGCACCTGCTCCGCGCCGTCATCTTCGGCGAGCCGCTCGGCGGCGAACTCTCGAATAGTCTCGAGCATCCAGTACCGCGGTTCTCCGGACGAGCCGTCGCGGCGTCGAACCAGGCTCTTATCGAGGAGTGACTGGAGTAGATCGGGGTCGGCGCGGACAACAGCCTCGGCGGCCTCGTACGTGCAGCCGCTCGCGAAGACGGAGAGACCGCGGAATAGTCGCTGCTCTTCCTCCGAGAGAAGGTCGTGCGACCATTCGATCGTGGCGCGCAGCGTTTGCTGGCGTGGGTCGGCGTCACGCGAGCCCTTGAGCAAGTCGAGGCGATCAGACAGTCGCTCGAGGAGCTGTTCGGGAGAGAACAGCTTCAGCCGCGCGGCCGCCAGCTCGATGGCAAGCGGCAAACCATCGAGCGATTCGACGAGCTCCGTCGCGGCGTTGCTCCGCTCGAGCGAAATCCCGACCCCGGCCGCGCGAGCGGAAAGGAGCTGGAAGCCGTCGTCGTCCACGAGAGATGACACGGGTATCTCGATCTCGCCCTGGAGCTGCAGCCGTTCGCGGCTCGTGATGAGGAGCTGCGGTCCCAAGACACCCCGCAGCGCTTTGAGGTCGACCGCCGCCGCGGGCAGGAGGTGCTCGACATTGTCGAGGAGGACGAGGACCCGCTTGCCGGCGAGCCGAGAGGCGAGAGTCTGGCGAAGCTCGGTGCCGGGGTCTTCCTTGATGTCCAGTGCCTGCGCAACCGCCGAGAGGACGAGCGCCGGGTCGCGCAAGCCCGCAAGCGGTACCCACCACACCCCGTCAGGAAAGCGTTCTGATACCTCGGCTGCCGCTTGCAGCGCGAGCCGCGTCTTTCCGGTTCCTCCAGGTCCCGTGAGGGTCAGCAGTCGAGTCTCGCCACGCGAGAGGATCTCGACGACGTCGGCCAGCTCGCGCGCACGTCCGAGGAAGGGAGTGGTCGGAACGGGCAGGTTCGTTCGATAGAGGCTGTTGAGCCGCGGAAACTCCCCGTCGCCCTGCTGGTACACGCGCTCGGCGGCGGCTAGATCCTTGAAGCGGTGCTCGCCGAGGTCGCGCAGCTCGACATCGAGGAGCTGTGCCGTGGACGAGGAGACAAGCACCTGGCCACCATGGCCCGAAGCAGCGATGCGAGCCGCACGATGGACGTCGCCGCCGACGTACCCCTCA
>JBCKBY010000088.1:0-7500 GCA_038910715.1 Gaiellaceae bacterium | reverse complement strand
GTGACGAGGATGAGGAGTGGCCAGACGAAGAAGAAGGTCGAGTCGCCGGTGGCGAGTCCGGGAAGCGGGTCCGGCAGGGCCTCCGCCAGCTCGGCTCCGAAGAGGACGCCGGTGACGATTCCGAAGTAGAGCGTGCCGAGGACGGCGCCGTAGAGCGGCTCCGGCTCACGCACGTGCCAGCCGAGGAGGAAGCCCGCGGCGAGAAGCGAGGGCGCACTCGCCAGCGCGAGCCACCAGACGTTGTCCGCCATTAGCAAGGGTGGCGCTCCGAGGGCGACCGTGCCGACTGCGCTCGCGGCCAGCGCGAGGAGGAACACAGGTGCGCGGGGCGGCCGGTGGTGTTGCGGCACCGTCCTAGTCCCCCGGCTCGCTGTCCTCGACCTCATCGGTAGGCCTCCCCGTCAGGGTCGTCAGGTAATCGACGAGGTCCTCCAGCTGTTCCTCGGAGACGAGCGCTTTGTAGGGAGTCATGATCGGCGCGTACTTCGGGACTTTGAAGTCGTACGCCGATCCGGCCTTCAACTTCTCGAACAGGTAGTCACGCGCTGTCAATCCGGGCACGCGGCTGCCGGCCCTCGACGCGACTTGCGTCAGGTCGGGGCCGCGGATGCCTCCTTGGCCTGCGATGGAGTGACAGCGGAAGCAGCCGACGGTGGGGTTGCTGAAGAGCTCCCGCCCGCGCTCGGCGGCCTGTTTCTCCTGCGCGGGGGCCTTCTCCGCCTTCGGCACAGAGAACTGCGGGTAGACGACGCCCACGGCGACGAGCAGCCCGACCGTGACCAGGAAGACGGCTGCCACGCTCCCCACCACTGACGACGGGCGTTCCGGCGTGCGGATCCGCTCCCTGCCGAGGAACCAGAAGAACAGGCCCGCGAGGAGGGCCATGACCGTGAAGAACACCCGGTAGACCCAGCCGAACTGGAACCCCGTCTCCTCCGGGACGAACGGCAGACCGACCCAGATCGCGACGAGCACGACGAGCAGCACCGCGCCTTTGCTCCGGGTCAGGCGACGCAGCGCCGGGGCTTTCTGCTGTGGGGCGACGGCCACTTCTACGCCTCCTGCTCGGGTTTACCGAGCTTGAATCCGATCCAAAATATGAATGCCATGAACGTGAAGAAAATCATCGTGACGATTCCGACCATGATGCTCGTGTGGCCAAGCGGGGTCGTGTACCACTGCGGCGTCGTATCGCGGAGGACGCGATACACATGCCAGTCCTGGCGGGACAGCTCGCGGATCGCTCCCATCAACCCCATCAGGTAGACGACGACAGCGGGCACGAAGACGAGCGCATACTGCGCCTGGGGTGCGATCTCCCCCCAGCGGACGGCCCCGAGCGCCATCGCCCGGCGGTAGACCATGTACGTGACGAAGGTGAAGAGGATGATCGCCGTGACGGCCAGGGCCTTCGCCATCATCAGGCCAAGGAAGCCCGCCCGCTCGGGCAACACGATGTCCTCGAGCGCGACACCGGGCGTCTGCGTCGTCAAATCCGGATAGAAGTTCTGCGGGATGATCCAGACGATGCCGCCCGCGACGATCACGCCGAAGATCGGGCGCATGTAGCCGGAGAAGCGCTCCGCCCCGTCGATGCGGCGGATGCTCATCCACATGTAGTAGTTGACACCGAGGAAGAGGAGGCTGACGAGCAGCCCCTGCATGACGAAGAAGCTCGAGAGCTTGTCCGCCATCTGAAACGTGGCGATGTTGGCGTCGTAGAGGAAGATCTCCTTCGCGTAGATGTAGCCGGCGAGCGGCAACAGGATGAGCGTGGCGACCCCGATGAAGTTGCCGATGAACCCCATCCAGTCGTAGAAGGCGCGGTCCTCCCGGGTCTTCGCCGTCAGGAACATGAAGGCGGCGAACAGCGCGACCATGAACCCGCCGAAGGTGATGTTCGCGATGAAGCGGTGCAGGTTCAGCCCGCTGAAGGTGTCGTTGTTGACGAGCGCCCAGACACTCGCCTTCGCCGCGTTCTTCGGCGGCGTCAGCATGTAGGAGCCGACCGCGTTCATCATCACCATCGTCGCCGTGCCGGCGACGTTGAGGGCGACGCCGATCGAGAGATGCAGCCTCTTCCGGTCGGCGAGGGGTTCCCACGAGTACCAGTAGAGGTACATGAGCGCCGTCTCGACGAAGAGGAGCCCGCCGTAGATCGCGAAGACCGGCCCCATCCGGTCGAGCAGATGGGTTGCGACCTCGTGGTAGGGGCCCATCAGCACAAACGCGAACGCGGCCCCCGAGAGCGCCGTGAAGCTGTAGGCGATCGCGACGACCTTCATCGTCTCTTTCGCGAGGCGCTCGTAGCGCGGGTCGCCTCGACGGCGCCCGAGCCACTCGCAGACGACGATGAAGATCGGCGCCCCGAGGACGAACGCGGCGAAGAGGAGGTGGATCTGGGCGACGAGCCAGAGCAGCGAACGCGCGCTGATCGCCGCGAGTGGGAGCAGGGCCGAGACCGCCGCCATCTACTTCACCACCAGCGTCCCGGTCATCCCCCGCTTGTTGTGGTTGCTGATCGGGCAGGAGATGCGATAGGCGCCCGGCTTTAGGTCGATCTTCCACTCGCGCTCGCGGCCCTGCCCGACCTTGGGCGCCTTCTCGTCGACGCCTTCGCCCTCGACTCGGAAGTCGTGCGTGTAGCGACCTTCGTTGACGAGCTGGAAGGTGATCGTCCCGGCTTTGCCGACGAACGCGTCGGGGGAGAGCTTGAAGTCCTTCAACCCGACGCGAAGGCGGGCCTTCGGCGGGCCGACCGGAACGACGTCGCTGCCGCCGTTCTCCCCTTCGGCCTGGGTCTCGGTGTCACCCGGCGTGGTGGGGGTCGTCGCCGACGTCCCCTTCGTCGCAAGGGGGTGCGGAACGGCGGGCTCGCCCGCGGCGAGGAAGAAGGCCCCTCCCAGTCCAAGCCCCCCAGAGCAGAACCAGCACCGATATCGCCGAAGCCCGCACCGTCTCTCTCCATCCCTCGCTAGCGCGCGACCTTGATCGAGACCTCATCCAGACGGCTCGACCCACTGGTTCACGGACTCGCCTGCACGCACCGGCTTGGGTGGACGCACGCTCGTCGGTCATCCAGTGCCCGCCCATCGAACCCCCTTTCCGGCCGATCCGAGTTGGCGACCCGTAGGCCGCCGTGCCACATCGAGTCAGCGCAGACTCGAGAGCACGGCGGCCTGGGGGGTTCGGGCCTCTAGCACGACGGGAGCACCCGGATCAATGCCTTCATCGTCGGCTCGTGCTTGTTGCAGATGAGCGTGTAGGCGCCCGACTGCTTCGCCTTGAAGCTCACGACGTACTCGCGGCCCCGGAAGTGTTTCGTCTCCTTCACGACCTCGTCGCCATTCGGTGCCTCGACCCAGTCATGGTGCTCGTCGCCGTTGACGGCGAAGAGCCTGAGCGCGACCGTGTCCCCCTTGCACGCGGTCATCGCGCCCGGAGTGATGAACTGGTAGGCGGACACCTCCCACTTCGTCGGCGCCGCCGGGTCGGCGACACCGGGTGCCTTGTAGCCGTAGGCGTCGGAGAGCTTCGACGGGTTCTTCGTTGGCGGCGCCAGCTTGTCCGTCGTGGTCGAGCCCTTGAGCTCGGCCTGGATGATGTTGAACTCGACCTTCCTCGGCTTTGCCGCATCTCTGCCGCCTGATGCGGCGCCGACCGTGACCGCGAGCGTGAAAGCCGCTGCGGCAGCAAGGCCGAAGCCCCCGACGAGCAGCAGGCGAAAACGCTTCTCCATATTGCCGTCTCCTTTGAGTCGCTTGCGTTCCCTTGTACTGGCAGGAGCCGTCACGGTTCCATATCGCCGCCGTCCCAATTCCGTTACAGGTTGCGGGGCGTCCGAGAGGCTCGTCTACGAGCCGGGTGCCGCGAGCATGTAGCCGACGCCGGACCGCGTAACGATGTAACGGGGGTCGGACGCGCTCTCCTCCAGCTTCTGCCGGAGCCGCCAGAGCGTCACGCGCAGGATGTGGTAGTCGCCGCGGTAGGTGGGACCCCAGACCCGCTCGAGCAGCTCGTCGCGCGCGAGGACGGCCCCCATGCTCATCGCCAGGCACGCCAGGACGCGGTACTCGGTAGGCGAAAGCCGCACGTCTCGCCCGCGCACCGTCACTTGCTGCGCGAGCAGGTCGATCTCGAGGTCGCCCACCGTCAGCCTCGACTGCCCCGGGGGCGGCGGGGCGGGACGCGCTCGCCGCAGGACTGCGCCGACGCGCGCGACGAGCTCCTGTGCCGAGAACGGCTTCGTCACGTAGTCGTCGGCCCCGAGGCCGAGTCCCCTGACCTTCTCTTCGTCGGCTCCCTTCGCGGTGAGGATGATGATCGGCGTCGTCGAGACCTCGCGGATCCGGCGGCAGACCTCGAAGCCGTCCAGGCCGGGCAGCATCACGTCCAGCACGACGAGGTCCGGCTCGCTCCCTGCGAGCAGCGCCAGCGCATGCTCGCCGGTGGCGGCGCACGTCACGCGGTACCTCCTCGCCTCGAGATTGAAGCGGATGATCTGGAGGTACCGCGGCTCGTCGTCGACGACGAGGATGTGCTCGCCGGCCATCAGCGCTCCTGCGCCTGCGGAGACGCGGTGCCTGCGACGAGCGGGAGCGAGAAGAGGAACGTGCTGCCGCGCCCGGGCGTGCTCTCGACCCAAAGCCGGCCCCCCCTGCGCCTCGACGATCGCCCTGCAGATCGCCAGCCCGAGGCCGGTCCCGCGGACACGGCGGCGGCGCGAGCTCTCGCCGCGGAAGAAGGGCTCGAAGATCGCCTCTCGCTCGTCCTCGAGGATCCCGTCTCCACGGTCGGTGACGCTGACGACCGCCTCGTCGGTCTCCCGGTAGACGACCAGCTCGACCCGAGTGTCTGGTTCGGAGTAGCGAGCGGCGTTATCGAGCAGGTTCCGCAGCACCTGCTCGATCCGTAGCGGGTCGACGACCACACGCAGCTCGCCGTCGCGGTGGAAGGTCGACAGCGCGTGCCCCGTCTCCTCGAGCACGGGCTGGGCTCGCCCTACGGCGTTCTCCACGAGCGCGTCGAGAACCACGAGCTCGGTCTCGAGGGAGAGGTGTCCGCTCTGGAAACGGGAGGCGTCGAGCAGATCGTCGATCATCTGCTGGAGCTTTCCGGCCTCCTCGTCGATGATCCGGACGAACGTCTGGCGCGTCGCGGGGTCGATCGGATCGATGTCGTCGGAGAGCAGGGTCGTCGCGTAGCTGCGGATGAAGCCGAGCGGAGTCCGGAGCTCGTGGGACACGGCCGAGATAAGCTCCGCCTTGACCCGTTGCGCCTCGCGCTGCCCCTCGACCCGCCGGAGCTCGTCGAACAGGCGCGCGTTCTCGATCGCCACCGCGATCTCGTCCACGATCGCGCGCAGCGTACGCTGCTCCTCTGCGCGGAGCGCGTCTGCGCGGGCAGCCGAGAGCGAGAGAACGCCGAGTGTCCGCCCGCGTGTCTGGAGCGGCAGGATCGCGAGCGCACGGCCGTCGTGCGCGCGGCAGGGCGGGCTGAACGCCGCGAGCGCGGCGGCATCGAGGTAGAGCGGCTTCTCTTCGGCTGCGACGACGCCACACGGGCAATCCGCGGCGGCGATCCCGTCATCGCGGCACGGGAACGCCGTACGGTCGCCGCGCACGAGCGGCGGCCCGAGTCGCCTCGACCGCTCGTCGAGCAGCCGAATCGCGCCAGCGTCCGCTCCGGTGAAGTCGAGGACGACGTCGAGGCAGCGGCCGAACAGCGCCTCCGTCTCGCGCGCCTCGTTCGCCGCCGTCGCCACCGCCGTCACCGCTGCCAGCCGCCGGTTGCTTGCGCGTAGCTCCGCCGTCCGCTTCTGCACCTGCGCCTCGAGCTCCTCTCCCCAGCGCGTCACCTTTTCCAGCGAGTCACGCAGCTGGGCCCGCATCGTCTCGAGGCTCGCCGCGAGGGCGCCGATCTCGCCGCCCTCGCTGATCCGGACCGGCCGTTCGAGGTCTCCTGACGCCATCCCGCCGGCGGCTTCTGTGAGCGTGCGCACCGGCCGGACGAGCAGCCGCGCGCCGATCAGCGTCACGCCCCAGAGGAAGGCGAGCGTGAGCGCACCGGCGAGCAGGAGCATGTTCCGAAGCCGCGCTACCGGAGCGAACGTTTCCCGCTCGGAGCCGCCCACAGCGACGCCCCATGGGGCGGCGGCGAGCGGCGCGAAGGCCATGACATGCCGCTCGCCCTCCCGGCTCTTCGGCACTGCGTGCCATGGCGTGTACGGGACGTTCTCGACGCCCGCCCCGCCAACCTGGAGCATGTGACGGTAGAACTCGAGGTGCTCGCCCGGCCTCAGGAATCCCCCGTAGCTCGTGGAGGCGACGATGAGCCCTCGCTCGTCCACCAGCTCCGCGTGTCCGGTGTGGCCGAGATCCTTCGCGTGGTCGAGCGGCTTGACGACGTCGGCACCGGCCACGTTCAGGAGCCCCACGAGGAGCGAGCGGACCGTGCCGTCCCGATTGAGGAGCGGTCTCGTGAGGGCGACGGCAGACGCGCCCGTCGACGGATCGCGGAAGGGTGGCGAGACAGTGCGCCGTCTCGTGACGAGCGCCTGCTTGATGTAGGGCGTCTGCGAGAGGTCGGCGCCGCGTGGCAGCCTGCCCGGCGGCTGCGAGAGCACGACTCTGCCGCGCGCGTCGAGGAAGTGGACGCCGAGCGAAAGCGTGCCGACGCGACCGTACGCGTGGTTCAGCATGTGAACCTCGGCGGCGAGCGAGGGGGCCGTCGGGTCGAAGGGCGCGAACTGCCTCGCCCGCTCGAGCTCGTAGAAGCCGCGCTCGAGGAGACGATCGATGTCGCGTGCCGCCATCTTGGCGATGACGAGCCGCTCCTCCTGAATGCGGTCGGTGCTGTCCTCGACGGCGCGCAGGGCCAGCAGCGTGAAGACCGCGAAGAGGAGTAGGAAGCCCCCCGTCACGGCGATGACGAGCCGCGGCCAGAGGTTGAGCCGACGCCACGCAGCGAGGAGCCTCACGGCCTTCAACCTCGTTCGTGCCTCAGTAGGGCGGATGCTCATCGGACCAGATCAACGCCGCGGCAGCGGCCTTGCTCCGACCCCTGTCAGTATGACGCGCACCCCCCGAGCCCCGAATGAGCAACATTGACCATCGAGGAGGCTCGGCTTGCGGGCGCGTGGCGCGGCCACGAACTCGGCGAGCCTTGCCGCCTCCTCCTCGTCGAGCGAGACGGCCGCCCCGAGCCGTCCCACTCTCGTCCCAGACGCTGAACCGAACGCGACGCTCGGGCAGGTAGCGCGAGACGCGGAGCGCCTTCCGCGCATCCGCGTCCACTCCCCGGAAGAACTCGACCAGCTTGCGACGCTGTGGGGCGGCGCACCAGGGGCAGTAGCGGTAGGCGTACGCGAGTTCCCCGCCACAGCGTCGGCACTCTGCGTCATGACCGGAGCATAGGACTCCTGGGTGGGTATCGCTATGCGCGGCACGCACGTCGCAGTTCGGCTCGCGAGCAGGGTTTCCCGTGATTGAAGTGCGTCGA
>JBCKBY010000087.1:0-7602 GCA_038910715.1 Gaiellaceae bacterium | reverse complement strand
CGCCCTTCGAGAGCTGCTCCTTCGAGGAGCGCAGCCGCGAGAGGTTGACGCCGGAGCCGGAGCCGCCGCGGAAGATGACGCCCTCGCGGCGTATCCAGTCGAGGATCGACTCCATCGAGTCCTCGATGGAGAGGATGAAGCAAGCTGAACACTGAGGCTTCGCCTCGAAGCCGACGTTGAACCAGACCGGCGAATTGAACGAGGCGTACTGCTTGACGAGGATCGCTTTCAGCTCGGCCTCGAAGGTTTCAGCCTCCTCGTCGTTCGCGAAGTAACCGCCTTCGCGGCCCCAGCCGCTGATCGTGTCTACGACACGGCCGATCATCTGTTTGACGGAGCGCTCGCGCTCGGGAGCGGCCATGCGACCGCGGAAGTACTTCTGGGAGACGATGTTCGTTGCGGTCTGCGACCAGAACTTCGGGAACTCGACGTCCTTTTGCTCGAACGCAGGGCCGTCCTTGCCCGGGATGTGCGCGTGGCGGAGCTCCCACTCGATCTCGTCGAACGGGTCGCGGCCCGGGATTGTGAAGAAGCGGCGCGGGGCGACACTCGCCTCCGCATCGACGATCGTGTTCACGACGTCGCTCTCTGCGGCCGTCTCCGTCACCTGCGCCTGCTCCGCGGTTGCCATCGTTTCCTCCCGAGCTGAGTTCGACATTACGTCTTCCCGCCCGGGCGAGCGAAGTTCGTCATACGAGCGGACTCGGGATGGTAGGACGAGCGCCGGACGGTGCGCAGAGAGGAGAAAATCCCTGCAAAAGGGCTAAAACGCATGAGAGGGCACATTCTACCGCGGCGGCGTGTCCGGCCGCTGACGGCGAGGCCCTAGATGAGGGTGTCGTCGCCGAGGTCGTCAGCGTGCGCGGCCTGACGGCGCCGCGAGAGGTATCCGAGACTGCCGGCGGCTAGAAGTGCGAGGGACAATCCGCCGAGCACGAGCAGCGGGATCGGCACGGACGAGGGACCGGACGTATCGACCTCGGGCGCTGCTTGCGGGTTGCCTCCCGTGCCCGTATCGCCGCCTCCGTTCGAGCCTCCGTTCGAGCCGCCGCGCGGGTTCCCATTGTTCCCAGGTCCGGGAGTCCCATCCTTATCAGGGTCGTTCCCAGGGGTTGGGTCGCGACCACCCGGCGCAAGCTTGCCGCGAAGCGCGCTCTGCAGCGCCCGCGTGATGACCTCCTCGGCGTCCGCGTAGTCGCGGAGGTCGTCCGGGATCGCGTCGATCGCGTCCTCGTAGCAGTGCGCCGGGTAGAGGCGGTCGATCCGACCGTTGTCGAACCAATCCGCGAGGACTTTCTTGCCGCAGGGCGTCGCCGCGGCAGCCGTGCCGCTAAGGGACAGCGCGACGAAGGCGGCTGCAAGCACCGCACTGAGCGCCAAAAGCGCGCGGAGGGTGCGGTGTGTAGTCATGGGCTGAGGGTTCACGGGGCGCGGCCGGAAGCGCGGGGTTGGTGGAGTCTCCCGGCATGAGGTGATCCGGTGGTGTGGGGAGAGTAAACGATTTGTTAGACGCTCCGGGGGGTTCCCCTCCGTATCGGCCGGGTCTTGGAGCCCGCTGGTAGCGTGGCCGGTCATGGATCGGTCGTCGGAACCGGCCATTCGGACGCCCGGTACCGGCGTTCTCGTGCTCACCGGCCTCGTCGGAGCGGCGCTCGCGGCCGCCATGTTCGTCGGGGACGGTTCGGATGTCGGCGGGATCCTTCCGGTTGGCGGCGCCGCAGTCGTCCTGCTCGCAGCCGTGCTCGTGGTCATGGCACTAGGACGCCTTCCGGCTGCACGGCTCGGACGCTCGGGAGGAGTGCTGGTCGCGGCGATGGTCGCGCTCGCCGTCTGGACGGGCGCGACCATTGCGTGGTCGATCGTCCCGGATCGAAGTTGGGACTCCTTCGACAAGACCATCGCGTATACCGCTTTCCTCGGACTCGGGATCGTCCTCGCTGCGACCGGCGGCCGGTTTTCGACGCGCCTCGCGGCATCGATGCTCTCGCTCGTCATCGCGATCACCCTCACTTGGGCTCTGCTCGCGAAGGCGGTTCCGGCGCTCGATCCCGACGGAGATCGGGTCGCGCGACTCCGCGAGCCCGTGGGTTACTGGAACGCGCTGGCTTTCCTCGCGGATATGGCACTCGCGCTCGGGCTCTGGCTCGGGACGTCGCGAGGCCATCGTCGAAGCGTGCGGATTGTCGGCGGGCTGCTCGTATACGTCGCCACGCTCTCGCTTCTCCTCACGCTCTCGCGAGCGGGTGTCCTCGTCGGGGTCGGCGTGCTCGTGCTCTGGCTCGCGCTCTCGAGTGAGCGCGTACAGAGTGGACTGCTGCTGCTTGCTTCCGGAGTTCCGGCTGTGCTCGTCGGCGCCTGGGCCTTCACGAGACCCGCGCTCACCGAAGACGTCGCGACTCGGTCCGACCGCGTCGCGGATGGAGGCGTGTTCGGGATCCTCGCGCTGGCGGGCGCCGCGGTCGTCGTCGTCCTCGTGGCGCTTGGGACACGACGAGCGCTCTCGGATGACTCCAGGCGGCGGGTCGGTCGCGGGCTCGTCGTGGTGGCCGCCGTCTGCGCGGTTGGCGCCCTCGCGGGTCTCGGCATCGCGACAGCCAACGCGGTGTCATCGGGTCCATCCTGCTCGGAGGTCGTGAACGATCCGAGCCGGTTCGAGTCGCTCGACCCGAACAACAGGCTCTGCTGGTGGGACGAGGCGTGGGACGTCTTCGCCGGGCACTCGCCGCAGGGCGCGGGGGCGGGCACGTTCGAGATCGCCCGCAAGCGCTATCGGCCCGACGCGCGTACCGTGCTCGAGCCGCACAGCGTCCCACTGCAGCAGCTCGCCGACGGCGGAGTCGTCGCGCTCGCGCTCTTCCTCGGGCTGATCGGCGCGTCAATAGCGGCGTGCGCTTGCGCACTCCGCCGACTCGACGGTCCCGAACGGGCGGCGGGCGTCGCGCTCGTCGCGGCACCCGCCGCGTACCTCGGGCATGCGCTCGTCGACTTCAACTGGAACTTCCTCGCCGTGACCGCGCCGACGATGGTGGCGCTCGGCGTTCTCGCGGCTGCAGGTCGCGCACCGGGCGAGCGCCGGAAGCGTCCGCTGCTCGCCGTCGCAGTCGTGATCGTCGCAGCGGTCGTTCTCGGCTCCTTCTCGCTCCCGCGGCTCGCGGACCGCATGGAGCGCAGCTCCACGCGGGCTCTCGCATCGGGCGATCTCGAGCTTTCACACGATCGAGCGCTCTGGTCGCGCTTCTTCAATCCGCTCTCGGTAGATCCGCTGTTCGCGCTCGCTCGCGTCGAGGAGGAGCGCGGACGGCTCGGGCACGCGGAGCGGCGCTACATCCGAGCTGTCGAGCTGCAGCCGGACAATCCGGAGACTTGGTACGCGCTAGGGCTCTTCGAGTTCGAGGCGCTCGAGAACCTCTGCGCCACGTATCGGTTCCTCAACAACTCCTACACGCTCGACCCGGCCGGGAACCAATGGGCAAGGAACGGGCCGCTCGACATTGCGCGGGACGCAGTCAACCAGGGTGGCTGCGCGCCCGGCTCCTAGGAGCCGAGGATGAAGACCACGTGTGCGCGCCCGAGCTCGCCAGCGCGCATTCCGTCGAGAGGGCCGACGAGCTTCACGCCGAGATCCTTCCCGAGGCGATTTCCCTCACCCGCGAAGCCCGGCTTGTACATGACGAGACTCCGTGTGACCTGCCGGGAAGCGTTCCCGACGGTGGCGACCTTGTAGCCGCGCGACTGAACCTGCGACGCCGCGGCAGACGCTGCACCGGTTCGGCCGTTCCCGTTCAGCACCATGACGACTGTGCGCGAGCGCGGCACCTTGGCCCGCGGGATGGGCGCGGGCTTGAGAGCCGCCGCATGCTTCGTCTGTGGCGCGGGCGAGAGCACGCGCTCTTGGGCAGCGAGCTGCAGGCGATCGGAGAGCGCGCCCATCAGCGCACCGCCGCCGATCACGACCAGCAGAAGGAGCTCGGCGACTGCGACAGCGGCTGCGATATAGGCCGCTGTTCGCCACGGGCGGATGAGCGCGTCGGGAACGGGAAGCGGATGATCCACGGGCGCTCGTTTTCGCCCGCAGCTTCGTTACTCCTTCTGCGCTCCCTGCAACCAGCCCCAGGTCGCCTGCAGTCCATCCTCGAGCTCGACCATTGCGCGGAAGCCGAGCTCATGTGCCGCAAGCTCCGGGTCGAGGGAGCTCCTTTGGAGCTCGCCAAGCCGCGCCGGTGAGTGCGCGGCCTGTGCATCCGACCCCGCGACTCGGGCGCAGAGCGCGTACAGATCGACGACTGACGTCTCACGTCCGGTGCCGACGTTGAACACGCCGCCCTCCTGCCCGAGGGCCGCGGTCGTCGCGCGGGCGACGTCGCCGACATAGACGTAGTCCCTCGTCTGCAATCCGTCGCCGAACACATATGCCTGCTCGGCGCGGGCAAGTGCGCCGAGGAAGATTGCGACCACGCCTGCCTCGCCGTGGGGATCCTGTCTAGGCCCGTAGACGTTCCCGAAGCGCAGCGCAACGTGGATCGTCCCGTACAGACGGTTGTAGGCGCGGATGTACTCCTCACCCGCGAGCTTGGCGGTGCCGTATGGCGAGACCGGCTCGCGTGGTGCAGTCTCGACGGCCGGCGTTTCGCACTCTCCGTAGATCGCACCGCCCGTGGAGCTGAAGACCACCTGTGCGCCGTTGCGCCGCGAAGCCTCGAGCACGCGGATCGTGCCGAGGACGTTCACCTCCGCATCCTCGACGGGGCGCTCGACCGAGACCCGCACGTCGGCCTGAGCCGCAAGATGGAAGACCGCGTCGGGTCTCGCATGGTCGAAGACGTCGTCGAGTGGCTCGCGAATGTCGCGGACGTGCAGCTCGGCCGCGGCGGCGACGTTCTCGCGCTTCCCGGTGGCGAGTGAATCGACGACGGTGACCTCGTCGCCGCGCGCGACGAGGGCGTCGACCACGTGTGAGCCGATGAAGCCCGCGCCTCCTGTCACCACCGCCCGCACGGCCAGCATCCTACGGACGGCCGTAGGATGCGGCCGATGTTCGTCACGTTCGAAGGCCTCGACGGCTCTGGGAAATCGACGCAGGCCGAGCTCCTCCGCAAGAGGCTCGAAGCGGACGGCGAGGAAGTGATCGCCACCCGTGAGCCCGGCGGAACCGAGCTCGGGGAGAAGATCCGAGATCTGGTGTTGCACGGAGGTCACGTCACTCCCTGGGCCGAAGCGCTCCTGTACGCAGCAGCGCGCGCACAGCATGTGGACGAGGTAATTAGACCCGCGCTCGCGAGAGGCGCGTCGGTCATCTGCGACCGCTATGTGGACTCGTCGGTCGCGTACCAGGGCGTCGCGCGCGGGCTCGGGCTCGAGCGCGTGCTCGACCTGAACCTCGCCGCCGTGGGCGGGCTGATGCCCGATCACACCTTCCTGCTCGCGCTCGACGTTTCCCGACTGCCCGGTCGCCTGCGCCGAGAGCACGACCGGTTGGAGCGCGAGTCCGACGATTTCCACGCGCGCGCCGATGCCGGCTATCGCGAGCTGGCCGCTCGCTTCCCCGAGCGAATCGTCGTGCTCGACGGAACGCTTCCGGCAGACACGATCTCCGAGGAGGTGTATGGAGCGCTTCGCATCCGTTCCTGAGCAGCCCGAGGCCAAGCGTCTGCTCGAATCCGCGCTTGCAGAAGGAGGTGCGCAGGCATTCCTCCTGCACGGACCGCCCGGGGTCGGGAAGCGGACTGCCGCGTTTGCGTTCGCGACCGCTCTGCTCGGCGACGACCGGCGCGTCGAGGCGCGTACGCATCCCGATCTGTATCTGCTCGAGCCCCTCGGCGAGATGATCCGCATCGACGACGTGCGCGCGCTTCGGCACGACCTGCACATGCGCCCGTTCGAGGCCGATCGCCGTGTGTACCTCGTCCTCGACGCGCAGCGGATGAACGAGGACGCTGCCGATGCGCTGCTCAAGGATCTCGAGGAGCCGCCGCCGTACGCGGTGATCGTGCTCGTCGCGAGCGAGCTCGGCCCGCTGCCTCCGACAATTCTTTCGCGCTGCCAGCTCGTTCCCTTTCGGCGGCTCTCCGAGCGGGCCGTCCGGGAGTGGATCGCCGTGCAGGCACCCGGGCGTGGCGAGGCAGAGGTTCGCGCACTCGCGCGCGCTGCCGCCGGACGACTCGACCGGGCGCGTCGGCTCCTCGACTCTGATGCCGTGTCACGCCGCGACGCGCTGATCGCGGCTGCGCGATCCGTTTACCTCGATCCCGCGTTCGAGCCGGCTGACGCTGCGGGCGTGCTGCTCGCGGCGGCGGATGCACGAGGCGAGGAAGCGAAGGAGCGGGAGCAGACGATGGTCGAAGGGCTCGATCTTCCGACTCGCGAGGCCGACCAGAGGGTCCGGCGGGCGGAGCGTGGGGCCGAGCGGGAGGAGGTTCTCGCCGGCCTCGAAGGCCTCGAGGCGTGGTACCGCGACCTCGTGGTCGTTGCAGTGGGGGCTGAGGTAGCCGTCGTGCACGCCGACCGTCTCGAGGATCTGCGCGAGGACGCGGCGCTCGACTTGGGCGAGGGGGCGATCGGAGCGGCGGAGACGGTGCGCGAGACGTGGCGTGCCCTCGAGGAGTTCAACCTCAACCCGTCGCTCGCCCTCGAGGCGATGTTCATCCGCGCCTTTCGCGAGCTCACCGGCGCGCGGGCGATTCGCGTCTGACCGCGGCTACACTCAGTCGTCTTCGCCGACGTAGCTCAGCTGGTAGAGCACTTCACTCGTAATGAAGGGGTCCGCGGTTCGAGTCCGCGCGTCGGCTCCTCGAGAAGGCCTGCTGCAACCAGCCAGTCGACCCCGGCGCCCCAACGAGAGACGCCGGTCGATCAGGCGGCGACGTCAGCGGCCAGCGGCTCGAGCGCTTCAGCGGCCTCGGCGGCGGAAGGACGGTCGCCGGGATTGTGGGCGAGCATCCGCATGATCACGCCCGCTATCGGTTCCGGCACGTAGTCCGGTATCGGGAACGGTCTCTCCACGAGCTGGGGATAGCGTGCGACCGGATCGCTGCCGGCAGGAGCCGGCGGCGAGAACGGCCGGTTGCCCGTGAGCGCGTGGTACAGCGTCGCGCCGACGCCCCACACGTCTGCGGGCGGGCCGATCGGTCCCAGCGCCGAGCTCGGGCCGCACTGCTCGGGCGCCATGTACGAGGCCGTGCCGATCGGCGTTCGCCGGGCTGCGACCTCCTCGAGCGTGCGCGCGGCGCCGAGGTCGATCAGCCGCGGCGGGTCGGCCAACACGACGTTGCTCGGCTTCACGTCGAGATGGACGATCCCGTTGACGGCGAGGTAGTGCAGGGCGGCGAGAAGGTCCACCACCACGGGCAGGACCTCTCCTACCGACAGGGTGACGCGCTCATTGATCAGCCCCCTCAGGTTCGCGCCGTCGACGTGCTCGAGCAGGAGGTGCGGATACCGTCCGTCGAGCACGGCGTCGAAGCCCCGGACGAGGATCGGGTGAGCGAGTTGCTCCAGGAACCCAGCCTCCCGGCTCAGCGCGCGCACTGCGCGCTCGTCTTCGACGCGATCCGGCCGTAGGACCTTGGCGATCGCGGGGAAGAGCAGCCGCTCGTCCCAGACGAG
>JBCKBY010000086.1:0-7810 GCA_038910715.1 Gaiellaceae bacterium | reverse complement strand
GACGACACCGGGCTCGAGCGGAAGCCCTCGTGGGTCGTAGGACCGGCCGTCGGGATCGCTCGACTGGCCCTTCCCACCCATGTAGCGGATCATCGAGATCGGCCGAACCGAGTCGTAGAACCCCTTCACGCCCCAGGCAGCCACAGCCGCGTCGTGAACAGCTCCGTTGAGCGCGAAATAGAGCTTCACGTCCCACTCGAGCGGATCGACTTCCTCGCCGTTGCCGCCGATTCGCCGTACGAGGTCGGGTGAGTCGGACACCTGGTTCGCCACGGTGTTCCAATGGCCGGGCGGAGTCTCGGACTTAGGGCCGTCCGCCCAGAACTCGGCGAGGGCACGAGCGTAGTCGGCGCGCAGTACGTGGTTCGGCGGATAGGGCTTCCTGGTTGCAGGGTTCTCGTCGTTTCCGTTTCCGTCGTTCGTCCCGAGCGTATTGGCGCCGAGGGCGCCCGGCCCGATATCGACCGTCACCCCGTCCCCCGGGTCGAGGTAGCTGGAGAAGCGGATGACGTCGAGCGCGGTCTGCTTGTATGCCTCGTCGACTCGGTCGTCCAGGTGCGGCGGTGTGCCGGGATCGATCGGTAGTCCCTTGGCCGAAGCGGGAAGCGCGAAAGCGGTCACGTGGCCCCAATGCGGGCCGACGAAGGACTGCACCTTTCCGGGTATGGGAAGGCCGTTCTGGGCGACGAGCTGCGCGAGCGCGAGCGGCTGCCAGCGGTCCGGGTCGCGCAAGACCGCTCCGGGTTGCGCGACGACGAGGGGCGGGTTCACCGGCTTGTAGCCCGTGTCGATATAGCGCGTCCCTTCCAGCGAGCCGTCGTCCCGCCCGCGCTCGATGACGGTCGCGGCGATGCGGTTACCGAGCGCTGCCGGCGAGTTGCCCTCGGCGCTCACGTAGTCGGTGCGGTAGCAGAGGCTCTCCATCGTTGAGGCGAGCTCCGAGAAGGTCGCTTCGAGACCGGCGGCGATCGAGTAGCGGTGTAGGAGAAGCCGGTAGGCGGCATAGCTGATCGCAGCTTCGCGCGCAGCCTGCACATCGTCGGCCTCGTGCTTCTCGTCGACGAAATAGCCGTCCGCGTCGGGGTCGTACGCCGCCCAGGCGTCCCACATCGCAGCCGAGGTGTGGAAGAGATTGCGGGCATGAACCGTCGGCGCAGGAACGTCACGCCGGATGGCGTCGAGTAGAGCCTCGTCCCAGACCCTGGCCACGGTATGCCCTTCGAGATCTCCGCGTGCACAATCGCTCAGCAGGTACGAGTCCTCCTGCCCGCTGCCGAGCGAGCACCCCGCGAGTGCGACGGCACCGATGATCGCGACCACCGCCAGGAGCGGCCTCATCGAGGCGACTCCACGAAGACGAGCTGATTGGCGGCGACGTCCTCGAGGCTCGTCTCCTCCCCGCCGGGCCAGCGAACGACGAGCCGACGCACGGTCGTCGCGCTCCCGAGCCCGAAGTGGAGACGAGGATCCTCGGACGAGAGGTAGCTACTTCCCACGAGCGCGTCGCGAACGAGCTTGCGCCCGTTGGGGAGAACCGCGGTGACGGCCGCCCCCGGATGGAACCCCTCCAGCGCCACCTCGAGCCAGTTCCCGCCGGCGCTCTTGTTCTGGAGCAGGACGAGGTCACCACCGATTGTCGCCACGGCAAGGTCGAGGTCGCCGTCGTTGTCGTAGTCGGCCGCGGCACTCCCTCGAGCGAGGCGTGGGCCGACCTTCGCGAGTCCGATCGAGGCGCCGATGTCCACGAACTCTCCGGGGCGACCCTGGGCAAGCTGGCTCCCGAAGGCCTGAAGCAACTCCGCATCCGCCTCGAGATCGGTGACGGGCACGTGGCCGTTGACGAGGAGCAGGTCGAGGTCCGTGTCGAGGTCGAAGTCTGCCCAGTTGACACCCCAGCCTGTGGAACCGCTGAAGCTCGGCCCGAGCTCGGCGCGTACGTCGAGCCACGAAGGCTCGTTCTCGTCCGGCGGCAAGCTTCGAAACGCCGCGTGCGCCTGCGAGCGCGCGTTGGTCACGAAGAGGTCGGATCGACCGTCGCCGTCGTAGTCCCCGGCGGCTACTCCCATCCCTGCGTTCGGATCGGCTACTCCGGCGGAGGCCGCACGCTCCTCGAAGCGGAAGCCGAGCCCGGCCGGATCGGCTTCCGCGCCGCCGGGCCAAGCGACGTTCTCGTAGAGGCGATTCGGGTTCGTGTCGTTGGCGACGTACAGGTCGAGGTCGCCGTCGCGGTCGACATCGGAGAGCACGGCGCCGAGCCCGTACTCGAAGTTGACGACTTCGAGCCCGGCATCGACGCCGACCTCGTGAAACGTCACTCGGTCCCCCTCGCCCGGCCCGTTGCTGACGAAGAGAAGGTCACGCACACCGAAATGCGTGTTGGGGAACCCTAACGTCGCGTCCGCGTTCGGGTTGTTGAGGCTCGCATAACCCGCGACGAAGAGATCGGGCCAGCCGTCGCCATTGACGTCTCCGACAGCTGCGCCGCTCCGCCAGTCGTAGGCGGCGACGCCGGCTGCGTTGGCGCCCTCGGTGAACGTGCCGTCGCCGTTGTTCCACAAGAGGGCATTCGCGCGAGCGGTCGTGATGTAGAGATCCGTGTGCCCGTCGAGGTCGAAGTCGGCTGCGACGCAGCCGTTACCCCGCACGGCGAGGTTCGTCCCGGACTCGACGCTGACATCGACGAACGTGCCTTCGACGTTTCGATAGAGCGCGCTCTCCGGCAGGCCACCCGCCTTCTTCCAGCGACTGGCCTCCCGCTCGGCGTACGCGTTCACGACGTAGAGGTCCTGCCAGCCGTCGCCGTCGAAATCGAGCCAGCAGACCCCTCCTCCCATCATCGCCGCCGGGTCCGGGCTCGCTTCCCAGCGAAAAGCGCCGTGACGAAAATCGATCCCAACCTCGTGCGCAACATTCGTGAACTCGAGCTGATGGGCAGGCGGTGTCTGCACGCCAAGCCCGGTCGCTTCGTCTTCCGCATCCGACGAGCACGCGGTGACGAGCGCGCCAGTCGCGACAAGGACTCCTGCGAGTCGCAGCAGGCCGAAAGCCCGCATCAGTTCAAGCCATGCCGCGAGCGACGCGCCGACGCTTCGCGTACGCGTCGATGAGAACAGCGCCGAGCAGGACCAGGCCAGTGATCACGAATTTCTCCCCGGACTCCAGCCCAAGCAGGTCCATCCCGTTCTGGATCGAGGCGATGACCAGCGCGCCGAGAAGTGCCGAGATAACGCGACCCACTCCACCGAAGAGGCTCGTGCCCCCTATCACGGCGGCGGCGATGACGAGGAGGAGCAGGTTTCCACCCCCGGTGTCGCTCGCCACCGAGCGGAGCCGCGACGCGAGCATGATCCCGCCCACGCCAGCCATGAAACCGCTGATCATGAACACGGCAATGCGGACGCGGTCGACGTTGATACCGGCGCGTCGGGAAGCTTCGGCGCTGCCGCCCACGGAGTAGACGTGACGGCCAAAGCGTGTTCGCAACGCGATGAACGACCAGAAGATCAGGAAGAGGCCGAGGATCACAGTCACCATGGGCACGCCGCGGTCCTTGTTTGCGTACCACACGGCGGCCAACGTGACCGCTCCGAGCCCGACGGCCTGGAGCACCATCACCACGGTCGGCTTTGCGAGCAGGCCGCCGGCACGGCGGCCTCGTGCGGTCTGCACCTGCACGATTGCGAAGGTCGCAACAACGACCGCGCCGAGGATCCAACCCTGGGCGTCGCTCAGGAAGTGGTTGGCGATCCCGATGACTTCTGTCTGGTCCTGCTGGATCCGGATCGATCCGACATCCGACACCTGCGTGACGAGGATCAGCACGACGCCGTTCCAGACGAGAAGCCCCGACAGGGTCACGACGAAGGACGGCACGCCGGCCTTGGTGATGACCAACGCCTGGACGAAGCCGATCGTCGTCGTGCACAGGAGCGCGACGGCGATTGCGAGCCACCACGGCCATCCTGGGTCCTCCGGTCGCAGGAGGAGCGTCATCACGACGCCGCCGACCGCGCTGACGTAAGCAACCGAGAGGTCGATCTCGCCGATCAGGAGCACGAACACGACGCCGATCGCGATCGTCGCGACCGCCGCCATCTGCAGCAGCAGGTTCGTGAAGTTGCGCTCGGTGAGGAAGGTGTCGTCGAGGAGACCGAAGATCAGGACGATGACCCCGAGGCCGAGAATGATCGGAAGCGAGCCGAGCTCGCCGTACTTCACGCCCTGCCACCACTCGCGCGCATAGCCGGACACCGTGGCCGACGACGCTTCGGCGCTTACCGGCGCGACTGCTGGAGGGAGGGTTTCTTCTGTCGTCATGCCTCGATCACGTGCCCGCCATGCCGGGCACGCGATCGAGCGTTCCGGCAGTGATGGCGTGTACGACCTCCTGCTCATTCGTCCCCGAGGTCTCGAGTGTTGCCACTCGCTGCCCGAGGCGGAGAACCGTTATCCGGTCTGACGCCTCGAAAACGTCGTGCAGGTTGTGCGAGATGATCACGACTCCGAGGTCTCTCTCGGCCAGGCGTCGGACGAGATCCAGCACCTGCCGTGTCTGCGCGACGCCGAGAGCTGCAGTGGGCTCGTCCAGAATCACGAGCTTGGAATCCCACATCACCGACTTCGCGACCGCGACGGCCTGCCGCTGTCCTCCGGACAGGCCGGCGACACGTTGGCGAACCGACTTGAGCGTCGTGACAGACAAGCTGTCCAGCGCCTCGCGCGAAGCCCGTTCCATGCTCGACTCGTCGAGGACGACTCGGTTGCGGGTGCGCTCACGACCGAGAAACATGTTGGCCACGACATCGAGGTTGTCTGCGAGCGCGAGGTCCTGATACACGACTTCGATGCCGAGGTGGGCGGCGTCACGCGGGCCGTGGATGTTGACGACCCGGCCCTCGAATAGAACCTCACCCTCGTCGAACGCATGAATGCCGACGACGCTCTTGATCAGGGTCGACTTGCCGGCTCCGTTGTCGCCCACGAGTGCCATGACCTCGCCCCGGCGGACCTCGAAGTCGACCCGGTAGAGGGCCTGTACGGCACCGAAGGCTCTCGAGACGCCCCGGCACTCGAGGAGCGGGGCGGGGGCGCCCACTGCGCCCCCGCCTTGCCCGCTTTCGTTGGTCAGCTGTTTTCCTTGCAGAAGTCCGTCTCGGCAGTGTCGCCGGTGCAGACTTCTTCGATGGTGCGGAAGCCGTCTGCGATCACGGTGTCCGCGATGTTGTCGACGGTCACACCGGTCGGCGTGAGCGCGAGGTAAGGCACCCCGGTCCCCGCCTCGGCCGGCTTGCCGTCTTCGGGGTTGATGCCGATCGTCGCGTACTCGTAGTCGGACGTGACGGTCGACGGGTCCTCGCCAGCGCAAAGCGCCAGAGCAGCCTTGGCCGCGATATCGGCTTCCGCCTGAATCGGCTTGTAGACGGTCATCGTCTGGTTGCCGAGCAGGATGTTCTGGATCCCGGTTGCCGACGCGTCTTGGCCACTCAACGGAACGGGCCCGATACCGGCGGCCTCGAGGGCGTTGATGGCCTGCTGCGCGAGGTTGTCGTTGGCCGCGAACACGGCGTCGACCTTGTTGCCCGCGTCGGTCAGGACCTGCTCCATGATCGTCTGGCCCTCACCGTTAGCGCCCCACCCGGGGACGAAGTTGTCCGCGACGAGCGCCCAGCTGCCGTCGTCGACGTGCTTCTGGACCGTAGCGCTGTAGCCGTCCTTGAAGAGGAACGCGTTGTTGTCCTCCTCGCCGCCGTTCAACTGGACGACCTGCGGCGTGTCGACCCCGAGGCCGTCGATGACGGGCTCGAGCACTTCAGCCATCTTCGCACCGACCGCAACGTTGTCGAAGCTCACATAGGCGGCTCCGCCCGAGCTCCCGGTGTTAAAGCGGTCGTACTCGATGACGTCGATGCCTGCCTCCTTGGCCTGGTCGATGATCGCGCCACCCGAGCCCGTGTCGAGGCTCGTCAGAACGATCACCTTCGCGCCGGCGTTGATTGCCTGCTCGGCCTGAGACTGCTGCGTCGTCGCCTCACCCTCGGCGTTGACGACGGTGTGCTCGACGCCGGCGTCCGTGAACGCCCCTTCGAAGTAGCGGCGATCGTCGCTCTCCCACCGAGGCGAGCTTGCTGTATCGGGAAGGAGCACCCAGATGCTTCCGTCACACGATCCTGCTGCAGTCGTCCCGCCTGCTGCAGTCGTCCCGCTCGTCGACGAGCTCACAGCGGACGCAAGCCGCTGGAGCCCGGGGGTGGAAGGCCTGACGTTCCTCCCCTACCTCCAGGGCGAGCGGACCCCACACGCGGATCCCAATGCGCGAGGATCATTCACAGGCTTGACGCTTCGCCATGACCGCGGCGCTCTCGTCCGTTCCGTGCTCGAGGGAGTCGCCTATGGGCTGCGGGACTCGCTCGAGCTCCTGCGTGAGCTCGGCGTCGAGCCCGAGAAGGGCCGTGTTTCGGGCGGCGGTGCGCGGAGCCTCCTCTGGCTCGAGATCGTCGCGTCCGTGCTCGGCCTCCCGCTCGAGACCACGGTCGCCGAGGAAGGATCGGCTTACGGAGCAGCTCTGCTCGCAGGCGTCGCGGACGGAGTCTTCGCGAACGCGCGTGAGGCGGTTGAGGCTTGCGTGAAAACAGGCGAGACCGTCGAGCCGAACCCTGACTGGGCGTCGGAATACGAGGAGGGTTACGCTCGATTTCGCGCTCTGTATCCCGCCCTACGAGGAGTGGAGGACCGATGACGGATCTGCAGGGGAAGGTCGCCTTCGTTACCGGCGCGAGCCGCGGCATCGGCGCCGCCGTCGCGCGGGCGCTGTCGAACGAGGGCGTCGCGGTCGGGCTCGCGTCGCGGAGCGGCGACGACCTCGGACTCCCTGATGCGCTCGGGCTCACCTGCGACGTTCGGCATCTCGATCAGGTCGAGGTGGCGGTTGCAGCCACGGTCGAGCGCTTCGGCCGGCTCGACATCTGTGTCGCGAACGCCGGCGTCGGCTCGTATCACACGCTCGCAGAAACTCCCGTCGAGCACATCGAGGAGATGATCGACGTCAACCTGAAGGGGACGATCTACGCGATCCGAGCATGCGTCCCGCACCTCATCGCGAGCCCGGAAGGCGACATCGTCACGGTCGCCTCGGAGGCAGGACGTCGCGGGCTCCCAGGAGAAGCCGTCTATTGCGCCTCGAAGTTCGGTCAGGTCGGTCTCACCCGCGCGCTCGACCATGAGCTGCGCGAACACGGCGTTCGCTGCACGAACGTCTGCCCGGGAGGCGTAGCGACGGACTTCGCGCTGGCGGACGGTTACGGACGTCCACCCGAAGTACTGGCCGGCATGATGTCGGGCGACGACGTGGCGGCGGTCGTTCTCTTCTGCCTCACGCGCCCGCGCAACCACCGCATCCTCGAGACGGCATTGCGGCCACTGACGGAGGCGTCGTGGGGTTAGTTCGGTGGGGCATCGTTTCGACTGCCGACATCAACCGGCTCCTAATCCCCGGCGCCCACGCCTCGGACAAGGTCGAGCTGATCGCCGTCGCGAGCCGTGAGCAGCGCAAGGCGGACGCGTACGCGCGCGAGTGGGAAATCGAGCGTGCCTACGGTTCGTACGACGCCCTCCTCGAGGACACGGACGTCGACGCCGTCTACATCTCGCTGCCGAACACGATGCACTGCGAATGGTCGATCCGAGCTGTCGAGGCGGGAAAGCATGTTCTCTGCGAAAAGCCGATGAGCCGCCACCCCGAAGAGGTCGAGCAGGCGTTCGATGCGGCCGAACGCGCGGGCCGCCTCCTCTCGGAGGCGTTCATGTACCGGCA
>JBCKBY010000085.1:0-7831 GCA_038910715.1 Gaiellaceae bacterium | reverse complement strand
CGATGGGAACTCGCGCGAGTGCCCCGCCGGCGGCGAGGTCGAGCAACAACCGCTCCGTTCCCTTCAGATCCGGTATGGGATCGGCGCCGTCGGCGAGGAGCGCGGCGACCTCGGCCGTCGTCAACCCGTCGGAGAAGTACTCGAGCAGCGGTTCGGGCGAGGCGGGACGTGGTGTCCGCTCGAGCGTGGGGTCGAGGTTCGCAAGGAGGACGTCGTACGCGAGGAGCGGCTGCCAGCCGCCGGCGACGAGCTGGCGGCCGTCTCGCTCGAACACGACGGAAGGCGCAGTGAAGCGAACGGGACCGTCCGAAGTCGACGTCTTGCCCTGCGCTTCAGCAGCCGTTCCCGCAGCCGAGCGAGCGTCGGCCTTGTCCTGCTCGTATGCGGCCAAGATCTCCGGATCGTCGATGCGGTCGACGATTGCGTCGGCATCGATGCCCGGGACGCTCCGAAGCGCCATCCGGATTCGCTCGGCGTCGTCGAGTAGCAGCGGGGTCGTGAAGTTCGCGAGCTGGAGCGTCCGGAGCGCACTCCACTCGCTTCCCGGATCGAGAACGCGGGCGGCAACGACAGCGCGACAGCCACGGCCCGTACCAGCCGGTCGCTCCTTCGAGACGAGCCCGAACGGCATGCCGTAGCGCTCACGGAAGGTGTGGTGCCCGAGCACGGCTCGCGCGGGGTCGTATCCACGAGCGATCAACCCGCTCGCATCCTCCCGCAACCCGATCATCACCAAGCGCCACCTGAGCTGATCGCGATAGCGCCACTCGAGCACACGCAGCGCCGGGTTCGCGGAGTACGCCCAGGGGCAGGCTGCGTCGGTGTAGAGCGTTGCCTCGATCACGGTCGTGCCGGCGATGGTAGTCAGCGGCCGCCTCCGAGCGCCAGGACTCGTCCCATGGTACGTTGCCTCGAGGAGGCGTTCGTGATGAATCGCACACGCATTGGGTGGCTGCTCATCGGCGTTGGGACGATCGGTCTGGTTCTCTCGGCCTCAGCCGACTGGACCGGGTTGGGAGGGGACGGCGGCGATGCGTTCGGGTGGAAGCAGACAGTGGGCGTGGTCGTCGGAGTACTCGTGATCGCCGTCGGCGCGGTTCTCGCCCTCCGGCGGCGTGGCGCGTAACACCGAGACGCCGCACCACTGACAGCCTGGTACCCTCCACCTGCCCGGCCGCGCTAGGTGGGGAGTCAGCGGTTCCCTGAACCCGAAATCCGCTCCATGCGGGGCCGAACGCCGTCCGAGGGACGGTTCGTCGGGACTGGGTCTGCGCACGCAGCGTTGACGATCGAGTCCCGCGCACTGGGAGCGTCCGAACCGCGTCAGGTCCGGAAGGAAGCAGCGCTAAGGACTCCCTCTCAGGTGCCGCGGTACCGCCCGATCCGAGTGAGCGACGCAGGTACCTCCGGTGATGCCGATCTCGAAGGCGGAGCGCGCGGCCGGGCATTGCCTCCGACCTGCTTGAATCCGCCGGGTGACCGCGCTCTACCGGAAGTACCGCCCGCAGGGCTTCGACGAGGTCGTCGGCCAGGAAGCGGTCGTCCGAACGCTGCAGAACGCGATCGAGCACGACCAGGTGCGGCAGGCTTACCTCTTCGCCGGGCCGCGCGGAACCGGCAAGACGTCGCTAGCGCGGATCCTGGCGAAGGCGCTCAACTGCGCGGGTACGCTGACTCCGTCACCCACGCCCGACAAGACCTGCCATGTCTGCCTGGCGATCGCGAATGGCACGTCGCTCGACGTCGTCGAGATGGATGCCGCCTCACAGCGAGGGATCGACGACATCCGGGAGATCCGCGACCGCGTCGTTCTGCAGCCCGTTGAGGGCCGATTCAAGGTCTACATCCTCGACGAGGCACACCAGCTCACGGGAGCGGCGTGGAACGCCCTGCTGAAACTCATCGAGGAGCCGCCGCCCCACCTCATCTTCGTTTTCTGTACGACTGACCTCGCCAAAGTGATCCCAACCGTCCGCTCGCGGTGCCAGACGTTCGTCTTCCAGCGGCCGCGGCTGCCCGAGCTCGTCACCCTGCTCCGGCGCGTGGCGGACGGGGAAGGGATCCAGGCGCAGGAGTCCGCCTTGTCGCTGATCGCGCGCGGCGCGCGCGGCTCGTTCCGCGACGCGGTCTCGACCCTCGACCAGCTCGCGGCAGCGACGAACAACTCGATAGACGCCCAGGCCGTCCTCCAGCTCGTCGGCGCCGTCGAAGAAGAGTCGTTGCTGCGGCTCTGCGACATGGTGGTCGACCGCGACACAGCCGGCGCGCTCGTTTTCATCGAAGAGCTCGCAGAGCAGGGGCAGGACCTCGCCGGCCTCGTGAACGACCTACTCGAGCATCTTCGGCATCTCCTGCTCGTCCAGCACATGGGCCACGTGCCCGAGTCTCTCCCCGTCACGGAGGAGACGAAGGAACTTCTCCGCCAGCAGGCGAACCAGCTCCCGGAGCCGACCGTCCTCCGGCTGATCGACCTGCTCGCCGTCGCCGTCGACGACATGCGCCAGGGAGGTGATCCGCGGCTGCCGCTCGAGCTCGCGATCGTGAAGGTGACACGGCCGCACGCGGATCTCTCCCGCGAGTCGCTCGCGCATCGTGTCGAGCTGCTCGAGAGCAGGCCCGTCTCCGCCAGTCATGCGCCGATCGAGCCCGAGCCGCCCGTGATCGCGGCACCCGCACCTCCTGCGGAGGCCCGCGAGGCGCAAGCGTCCGACCTCGAGCTCGAGCAGGTCGCAGACGCGTGGCAGCGCAGCATCGTCGAGGCGGTGCGCGAGCGATCGATCCCGGTTGCGAGCCTCCTCACCGAGGCGACCCCGACAGATCTCGCCGGTGACACCCTCACGCTCGAGTTCCCGGCGGGCGCCGACTTCCACCGCCGCCAGATCGCCGAACCGCAAAACATCGTCTTGCTACGCGAGGCACTCTACGAGGTCACGGGCCGGAAGCTCGCAGTCGTGCTCGAGACCGGGGAGGGCGAAGCTAACGTGGAGGAGGACGACGAGCCACCAGGCGAAGACCGCTTCATCGAGGCGCTCAGGGACACCTTCGACGCGAAAGAGGTAGGAGACGAGTGAAGTTCGACATGAGCAAGATGCTCGAGGAGGCCCAGCGCATGCAGGCCGAGCTCGCGAAGGCGCAGGAGGAGGCGGCGAGCGAGGTCGTCGAGGCCTCTGCCGGCGGCGGAATGGTGACGGTGAAGGCGAACGGCGCCGGTGAGGTCGTCTCGATCGCGATCGACCCGCGTGCGATCGACCCGGACGACCCTGAGCTGTTGGCGGATCTGGTGCTGGCGGCGGTGAACGAGGCGCTCCGCTCGGCGCGGGGGCTGATGGAGTCGAAGATGGCCGGTCTCATGCCCGGTGACTTGGGCGGGCTCGGCGGGCTTCTCCCGGGGAGCTGAGGCTTCCGGCGCCCGAGGGGTTGAAACGGCGGCCGGGCTGAATCAGAATCCGTCGTGGATTGGAACGGCAACACGCTGCGGCGTTGCCGACGGGGAGAAGGGGACGTCTGCGAGGTGCAACTTTGCAGCTCGCGCTCATGGGGTTCCTTGCCGGCATCTTGGTGCTCGCGCCTGGATCAAGGGCGAGCACGCTTCCGGCTGGGTCCCAGGAGACGACGATCTTCTCGGGGCTCACGAACCCGACGGCGGGACGGACGGATCTTCGTGGCAGAAAAACGCGGCGTGATCAAGTTCTTCGACGGGCTCACGGACACCACGCCGACGGTCTTCGCCGATCTGAACAAGAACGTCTACAACTTCTGGGACCGCGGGCTCTTGGGACTTGCCCTCCACCCGAACTTCCCGTCCACACCGAATGTCTACGTCCTCTATGCGTACGACGGCGACATCGGCGGGCCCGCGCCGAAGTGGGGCACCGAGGGCACGTATTCCGATCCGTGCCCCGGCACACCCGGCGCCACGGTCGATGGATGCGTCATCGCCGGCCGGCTCTCGCGGCTGACCGACACCGGAAGCTACCCGGCTTCAGAACAGGTGCTGATCGAGGACTGGTGCCAGCAGTACCCAAGCCACTGACCGGCTCGCTCGCGTTCGGCACTGACGGCGCTCTGTACGTCTCCGGTGGAGACGGCGCGAGCTTCAACTTCGCGGACTGGGGCCAGGACGGCAGTCCGCTCAATCCGTGCGGCGGCCCGCCGGGTGGCGTAGGGGCGACGCTAACGCCGCCGACGGCAGAAGGGGGAGCGCTGCGAAGCCAGGACCTGCGAACGACCGCAGATCCCACGTCGCTCGACGGCGTCCTTCTCCGCGTCGATCCGACGACCGGGGCGGGTCTGCCGAACAATCCGTTGTCGGCCAGCTCCGATCCCAACGCACGCCGGATCGTCGCGCACGGCCTGCGCAACCCGTTTCGGATGACGATCCGCCCGGGAACGAGCGAGCCGTGGATCGCCGACGTGGGCTGGAGCACGTGGGAGGAGATCAATCGCGTCCCCGATTCGCTCGGCTCGGTCGAGAACTTCGGCTGGCCGTGCTACGAGGGCGCTGGCCCGCAGCCCCGCTACGACAGCGCCAACCTCAACATCTGCGAGACCCTGTATAGCCAGCCGGGAGCGGTCATCTCCCCGTACTACACCTACAACCACAGCGCCAAGGTCGTCGCGGGCGAGACCTGCGCGACCGGAAGCTCTTCGACGGCCGGGCTCGCCTTCTACCCGGGCGGGCCGTACCCCGACTCCTACGACGGAGCCCTCTTCTTCTCCGACTACTCCCGAGATTGCATCTGGGTCATGTTCGCGGGCACGAACGGGCTCCCCGATCCGGCGACGAGGGCGACGTTCGCCGCCGGCGGCGCAAATCCCGTCGATGTGAAGATCGGTCCCGACGGGAAGCTCTACTACGTCGATTTCGACGGCGGGACCATCCGTCGGGTCGAGTACCTGGGGACGAACCAGCCACCGGTCGCCTCCGCGAGCGCCAATCCGACGAATGGAGCGGCTCCACTCGCAGTCACTTTCAACGGCAGCGGCTCGAGCGACCCCGAAGGTGGGCCGCTCACGTACGCGTGGGACCTCGACGGTGACGGCGCGTTCGACGACGCGAGCACGGTCCAGCCCGGCTACACCTACACCCAGCCCGGGAGCTATACGGCGAAGCTGCGCGCACCGACAACCAGTGGGCCTCCTCGACGAGCGCGCCCATCTCGATCACCGCGAGCAACACGCCGCCCGTGGCGACGATCTCGACGGCCGCGGCCGGGACGACGTGGAAGGTCGGAGACACGATCTCGTTCTCCGGAAGCGCGACCGACCGGCAACAGCGGACGCTCGCTGCCTCGGCGCTCGCCTGGGAGCTCATCATGCAGCACTGTCCGTCGAATGGCACCAGCATCAGATTCAGACCTGGTCCGGCGTCTCGAGCGGGTCGTTCAGCGCTCCCGACCACGAGTACCCCTCATACCTCGAGCTTCGACTGAACGCGACGGACGCCAACGGCGGCGTCGACACAAAGACCCTCACACTCAACCGTCGAACGGTCGTCCTCACGTTCCAGAGCTCGCCCTCGGGGCTCCAGCTGACCGTCGGCACCGCGAGCGGGACGACACCGTTCATTCGAACGGTCATCGAGGGATCGGCGAATTCGATCGGCGCCGCCTCACCCAAACGCTGAACGGCACCCAGCACTACTTCTCGTCGTGGTCCGACGGCGGGGTGGCGACGCACAACATCGTCGCCAGTGCTGCAGCGACGTACACGGCCACGTACGTCACCGGTGCCGATCTGCGAATGACGCATACGGGCTCTATCAGTGGGACGACGGCTACGTGGACGCTGGGCGTCTCGAACCTCGGGCCGCAGACGGCTCAGAACGCCGTCGTGACCGACACACTCCCGTCGCGACTCGTTTTCGGCTCCGCCCCGGGGTGCATCTACAACAGCGGAACGCGTGTGGTGAGTTGCACGCTCGCCGCGCTCGCAGCCGCAGGCAGCGCGACCTTCACTCTCACAACGACCGTGACGGGCAAGGGCGGCGGTTGGATCACGAACACGGCTCAGGTGACGAGTGGCACATTAGACCCGAATACCACGAACAACAGCGCGAGCGCCCGCGTCCGCAAGTAGGCACGGAGTCGCTGCCAGCGAGGGCGTGTCCGACGGGGACGGCTAGGCTCCGGACGTGTTGAGCCCCGCCGTCGAGAACCTCGTAACGCAGCTGACCAAGCTGCCCGGAATCGGGCGACGAACCGCACAGCGCCTCGCGTTCCACCTTCTCTCGGCGCAGCCCGAGGAGGCACTCGAGCTCGCGCACGCGATCGAGGACGTGAAGGCCCGCGTTCGGTTCTGCCGCGAGTGCGGGAACCTCACCGAGGAGGAGCTTTGCGGCGTTTGCGCGGACGAGCGGCGCGACCGCACCATCATCTGTGTCGTCGAGCAGCCGGTGGACGTCGTCTCGGTCGAGCGGACGGGCGAGTATCGCGGCCTCTACCACGTCCTCGGCGGGGCTCTCTCCCCGCTTGACGGGGTCGAGCCGTCCGATCTACGCATCGACGGGCTGCTCGGCCGAGTCGAGCGGAACGGCGTCATCGAGGTCGTCCTCGCCACGAATCCGACCATGACGGGCGAGGCCACCGCGGCGTATGTCGCCGATCGACTTCGAGGAAAGGTGCAAGTGACCAGGCTCGCGAGCGGACTCCCGGTCGGAGGCGATCTCGAGTACGCGGACGAGGTCACCCTCGGTCGAGCGCTCACCGGCCGTCGCGAGATGTAGCGAGGCACATTTTTCGCGGAAATTGCGCGATTCGGGGCGCCGACCCTCTTGCATCCGCCGGAGTCCGTTCGTAGGTTACGGCCACTGAACCGGCAGGCCTTCGGGTCAGCCGGTTCAGTACTTTTTTGGGCGCTTTTCGAGCTGAGCCGGGAGCGTCCGTACACTGAAGCGATGGTCGCCCTTTGCCTCGCAGCGGATCGTCGTGCGTAGTGACATGCGGATCGGTGTCGTCGGCGCGACCGGCGCCGTTGGAGCCATCACGCTCGGCTTGCTCCGGGAGCGCGGTTACGACGACGTGCGCGCATTCGCATCTGCCCGCTCCGCCGGCTCGAGGCTCGATGGCCTAACGGTCGAGCAAGCGACTCCCGACACGCTTGGTGCCGGAGATCTCGACCTCTGCCTCTTCTCCGTGGGAACGGCTGCTAGCCGCGAACTCGTCCCGCTCGCTGTAGCGGGAGGCGCTCTATGCATCGACAAGTCCGCCGCCTTCCGACTTCAGGAGGGCATTCCGCTCGTGGTTCCCGAGGTGAACGGCGAGCGCGCCCGTCAGAACGAGGGGATCGTCGCGAACCCCAACTGCTGCTCCATCCCGTTGACAATGGCTCTCGCGCCGATCCGGGACGCTGCCGGGCTCCGCCGCGTGCGGGTTGCCACGTACCAATCGGCGTCGGGGGCCGGAGCGCAGGCGATGGAGCGACTCAGATGTGAGGCTCCAGCGGAGCACGACCTCCGCATGGACTGGGACTTCAACGGCGTCGAGTTCGACGAGGAGGAGAAGATTCGGGCCGAGGCGCGGAAGATCCTCGAGCTGCCCGAGCTCCCGATCAGCGCGACGTGCGTCCGGGTCCCCGTGTTGGTCGGGCACGCAGAGGCTCTCTGGATAGAAACGGAAACGCCGCTCTCGAGCGACGAGGCGCGGGAAATATTCGGCGAGGCACCCGGTCTCCAGATCGACGACTTCCCGACCCCTGGAAAGGCCGTCGGCATCGACGAGGTTCTCGTCGGGCGAATCCGGGCTGACCCCACGGTAGAGAACGGGCTGGCGCTCTTCATCGCCTGCGACAACCTCCGCAAGGGCGCCGCGCTGAACGCGATCCAGATCGCGGA
>JBCKBY010000084.1:0-7878 GCA_038910715.1 Gaiellaceae bacterium | reverse complement strand
CATTCCTACGTGGTTACTCACGAACGTGCCCGTGAATTATCGATCGACCATCTACAGTGCAAAGATGCCCCGCACAACTCATCCTCAGAGAAGTGGCAGCGAAGGCCGTGCTTCGGCCCGCCCGCCTTCTGCCGCTAATGCCGCCGGACGCGAACCCTATGGTGTGTACATCAAACAAGCGGCCGAGATGGTCGGTGTCTCCTCGACGATCCTTCGTGCCTGGGAGGCGGAGGGGCTCATCTCGCCGCAACGAACGCCCTCCGGCTACAGGATCTACTCGGTCGCCGATGTCACGCGACTGAGGTTTGTCCGAGATCTCATCCAGCGAGACGGCCTCAATCCCGCCGGCGTGCGGCGGCTCATCGGCTTCGACAATGCGCCCCCAGCTTCCCCTACCAATGGAAAGGGGGACGAATCGAAGATCGGCGGTCGGATCCGTCGACTCCGGAGGAAGCATGGGGTCTCGCTGCGCCAGCTTGCAACGCTCACAGGCTTGTCTCCGTCGTACGTGAGCTCACTCGAGAGGTCGTTGAGCAACCCGTCGATCGCTTCCCTGCAAAAGCTGGCTGCCGCCCTCGGCACGAATGTCCCTACGCTGCTCGGCGAACGCCAGGACCCCAAGGCGAGCCCGCTCGTTCGGCCCGCCGATCGCCGAATCCTCAAGATGGAGGTCCCGGGAGTCACTTTTGAGAATCTCGCGGTCGTCGAAACGAACCTCCAACCGATCCTCGTGACGGTGGCCCCAGGGGCCGGGAGCCAGGAGGCATATCGTCACGAGGGCGAGGAGTTCCTCTACGTGTTCGAAGGGGAACTCGAGTTCACCCTGGACGAGCAGTACACGTACAACGTTCGAGTCGGGGACTCGTTGACGTTCGCCAGCGACCGGCCACACCGGTGGTGGAATCCGGGTGAAATCCAGTCGGTCAGCGTCTGGATCAACACGCCTCCGACGTTCTAGACCCCCCCAATGCTCTGTTCGTCGACGACTGCGATCACCTCAACCTCGATGAGAAAGCCGTCGTACATAAAGCCCTCGACCCTGACTGCCGTTCCGCAGGGCCCCGGATCCGCCAGGTATTCCATGCGGATCCGAGTCATCTTCTCCCAGAACTCCGCGACCTCGTCACCCGTGCCCTCGAACCGGTAGAACGTATTGATCTTGACAACGTCCTTCCAGTCCGCACCCGCCGAGCGAAGGACTCTGGTCACGTTCTCGAAGACGTTGCGTGTCTGTACCTCGATGTCTCCGGCGCCGACGACGCGGCCCTGGTCGTCGGCCGACAGCTGACCTCCGACGAAGACGAGGTTTCCGACGCGCCATCCCTGGGAAAACGGGGTCGGCACGTGCCAGTCCCAGTGACCGGGCGGCATTAGCCGACGCCGCTCTGTCGGACCGCCGACGGCAGCTGCGGAGATCCGAGTTCCACCGGTCTCGGCGCCCGCCGTGTCTTTGTGCAGGGGTTCCGTCACGTCCAACTTCTCCCGTCCCGACCGAGGGCCTGCGATCGGTTTGGGATTCTCTGCGTGCCATTCATGTGCGCGAATGCTTGCCGAGGCGCTCCGCAAGCGCGTGGAGTGCTCGGTGGCCGTGGGACCGTACGGCCGGGCCGCCGACGGCTGTCTCTACTCCACATTTCCCTGCGGCGCGTAGGCAATTGCCTCGACTTCGATCAGGAGATCCGGATATGCGAAGCCGGCACACCGGATTGCGGTCCCCGCCGGTCCCGGCTCCTCGAAGTACTCCATGCGGACTTTGGTCATCTTCTCCCAGAACTCGCGAATCTCGCCCCCTTCACCCTCGAAGGCGTAGAACGTGTTGAACTTGACAATGTCGGCCATATCGGCGCCAGCCTCATTGAGCACCTTCTTGATGTTCTCGAAGACGTTCCGGGTCTGCACCTCGATGTCGCCGGCGCCGATTGTGACCCCGTGCTCGTCGGCCGAGATCTGCCCGCCGACGAAGACGAAGTCTCCGCACCGCCACCCCTGCGAGAACGGCACGGGGATGCTCCAGTCCCAGTGTCCTTCGGGCATCAGGCGCTGAGCGATATGGGTCCCAGGCCTCCTCTGACTCATCTCTCTCCTCCTATCTCGAGTCGTCACGATGCGGCTGTCAGAATCAGGTCTGCGTCAACGGGACCGCAATAAGTTCGTGAGACCTCTTGGTAAAGCTCGGCGGCCCGAACAAGCTCGCTGATCGAAACCGACTCGTCTTTTGTGTGGGCAACGCGCTCGTCTGTGTGGGCAACGCGCTCGTCGCCGGGCCCGATGACCACGATGCTCGCGTTCGAGCACCGGGAGAACGCCGACCCGTCGGTCACGTATGGCAGCCCCCAAAGCTTCACCTCGTCCCCGGCGACCTGCCGGATGGCCACCGCGGCCGCACGCACGAGCTCTGATCCCTCCTGAGTTGAGACCGGGACGCTGTCGCGCAGGACTCTCAGGCTGGCAGTCGGCGCTCGCAAGCGAAGTGCATCGAGAATCGCTTCATGGTCGATTCCCGGGACAGTTCTGAAGTCGAGAGTGACTCGGGCGCGATCCGGCACCACGTTGGGCGCCGTCCCCCCGGAGAGCATGTTGAGGGAAACGCTCCCCGAGCCGAGGCGTTCATGCGAGGCACCCTTGACGAGCTCCTCGAGCTCGGCGAAGGGATCCAGCCACTCGATCAGCCGCTGGATCGCGTTTACACCTTGCTCCGGCTGCGACCCGTGCGCGGCCTCGCCTTTCACCTCCGCCTCGACCCAGAGCAGCCCCTTATGGCAGACGCCGAGCTCCAGTCTCGTCGGCTCGCCAACGACGATCCCGTCGACAGCCTCGAGGACCCCTGCTCGGCGAGTGCGTAGGCGCCGCAGCTATCCGTCTCCTCGCCAGCCGTGGCGACGAGGACGAGGTCGCCGTTCAGAGGCTCGGCACGCGCAACCCGTGTCAGAGCTACAGCCATTGCCGCAACAGACCCCTTCATATCGCAAGCGCCGCGGCCAAAGAGGAGATCATCCTTGACGACGCCCGCCCAGGGATCGAAGGTCCATTCCTCCGTGTACGCCGGAACAGTGTCGAGATGCCCGGCAAGAACAAGCGACCGCCCGTTCCCCCCGCCGGGAACCCGCGCGACGAGATTGGCACGACCCGAGTCGAGATCCCGGATATCGACGTTAACGCCGCCTCGCTCTTCGAGGTACGACCCCAGCAACGCGGCCGCCTCTCCTTCCCGGCCCGGCGGGTTGACGGTGTCGAGCCGAATCAACGCCTGCGCCAGCTCGACGAGCTCGGCGGCCGCCTCATCGTCTAGTGCGGTCTCTCATAACCTTGCACCTGAAACTCGGCGGCGGCGTGGCGACGAGAATTGGCTTCGGGAGCCGGATTCCGCCGCCGCGACTTGAGGGTTACCGGTGAAACGTTTGGAGACACCGCACTAGTCGGTGATCCATGCCGCCGCCCTGATGGGCGATCCGGTGCCCTGCCGAAAGCTGATCGGAAGGCCGAAGAAGATGAACCGCGTGTTGACGATCTGATCGAGGTTCGTCAGATTCTCCGTATTCACGATCTGGTACTCGCGACAGACCATGTGGCCGGAAAAGTCCTCATCGTCGCTGTGGTCGATCGAGACCGAGTCGATCGCGATGTTCACGACCCCCTGCTCGGCAAGCCAGACGGCCGCGTCGCGGGTCAGACCCGTGCAGACAGCCGCGTACTCCTTGCTCGGCCAAGTCCGCTCGCCGTGACCCGTATAGAGGAGGACGATGTCCCCTGCTCGAATCTCCTGAGCTGAGCTCGCGACAGCCTTCTCGAGGTCGCCGACGGTGACCCAGTCGGGATGGCGGACATGGCTCAGATCGATGCAGATCGCGTCGCCGTAGAAGTACTCCAGCGGCATCTCCTCGATCGACGCTCCACCCTCTTCGTACTCCAGGATTGCGTCCGTATGAGTGCCGGTGTGCTCGCTCATCAGCCAGTTATGTGCCTCGAAGCCGACTTTGGTGTCGAACCGCTCCTTGAATCCCTCGTGGGTCTGGTTGACGAACATGAAGGGCCGCTGGTGCGCTGGGAAAATCGGCATGCCTTCGTAGATCTCCATGCTGAGGTCGATCAGCCGCACACCGCTCCGCTCGAGAAGGTGTCCTCCTTTGGTCGGTGCAATCTCCCCCGCCGGGCTCTCAGGCATCTCCATTGCTCCTGTCGTGACCTGACCTCGATCTCGCTCGGGAACCCGTGCGACGAGCGAGAGCAACGCAATTCACGTCCGTCAACCTTCTAACATGTGCGCGAAGGTGTGTCAAGATGAGAGTTCGCGCCCAGACGCGGCCACGTGCCGCCGGCATGAATGTGGACGAGTCGTGGACATGCTCACGTTTCTGGCCGAACTCGATCGCTTTTCCGGGTGGCGCGTCGTCGAGCAGGACTGGATACCAGGGCCGGGTGACGACTCGACGCAGCAAATGGACGCGCAGGTGAGACTCGCTGCGTCCACGTCCCTGTGGACTCCACATCGCCCACATCGGCACATCCGGCTCCTCGGAAAGCCGCTGGCTACCAAGTCTAGGGCCTGATCGGCGACCCTCATCCGGATCCACACCCTTGAACGGTCGACGAGCTCGTTTCCGCGATCCTCGCCACGCTCGCCGACGTACCGGAGGGCTGGCCGCTCCGGCCCGCGCAGCGGGCGGCGTAAAATTCGACGAGATCGTCGGCGCGCGCGATCGTCCTCACCAATGCGCCCGCCGCGCAGGCGCTTCAGCGATCCCCGACGCAGGGCAGGGGGCGCGCGGGGGATGATGACAGTTGGGCAGACTGCTGTCGCCAAGTGGCGGAACTGCGACACGCTCGCCGGAATCGCCCATTGCGGCTGCTACGGCTCTTGCCGCGGATCGATCAGCGAGAGCTTCAGGCCTTTCGCACGGATCCCCCGGACGATCGCCGGAAGCGCCCTCGCCGTCTGCGAGCGGTCGCCGCCGCCGTCGTGCAGCACGACGATCGAGCCGGGGCGGACGGCGCGCAGCACGCGACGGGCGATCTGCGTCGCCGTCGTCCCCGCCTTCCAGTCGGTCGGATCAACCGACCAGAGCACGAGTCGCTGCCCGTACGCGCCGGCCGCTTCGATCACGTCCGGGGAGAAGGAGCCGCCGGGCGGCCGGAAGAGCGTGGGCTCGGCGCCGAGCGCCGCGAGGACCGCCTTCCCACGCTCGATCTCGTCGACGATCTCCTCGTGCGGCTGCCGGTCGAAGGGCGTTCGGTAGGGATGCGAGTACGAGTGGCTGCCCACCTCCATCCCTGCCGCAAGCTCCCGCCGGACGAGACTCGGATACTGGCGGGCGAGACGACCGACTGCGAAGAAGGTCGCGCGCGCGTGGAAACGCTTCAGGACGGCAAGGATCTCGCCGGTAGAGGGTGAAGGGCCGTCGTCGAAGGTGAGCGCGACCGCCCTCGGCGTCCGCGAGGGGCCGCTCGGGCGAAACGCGCGCGGAGCGATCTTGCCCGAGATGCGTCCGCGCTCGATCTCCTGTTCACCCGGCGTCCACGCGAGTGAGAACTGCGGGTTGGAGGGCATCCCCCCGCGGATTCGGACGAAGAAGCGGGTACTCGGCTCCGGACGGCTCCGGCCAGCGAGGACGCGGAGCCGGTCACCGTCCTCGAGCCGCGTGCGCCCGGGTGCAGCCCGGCCGTTGAGCAGCACCCGTCCAGGGTAGGCATTCCGGCGCAGGATGCCGCCCTGGACGTCGAAGAGATCCCCGGCCACCGGCCGCAGGCCGAAGCGCTCCGCGGCCTCGGAGAGAGTCATGCCGGCGGCTACGGTCTCTTCGAGTCCGCGTACGCGAAGCGAGATCGTGTCCTCTCGCAACAGCCAAAGCGCGAGTGCGACGCCCACCGCGACGGTTCCGAGGATCGCGAGTCCGATGGAGAGCGTCCGACGCATGAACCTGCTCTCTTCCCTCTGCCCGGAGCGCGTCCTCCGGGCTCCCGGAACGGTCTCGCCTCAGGCGTGGGGCAGCGGTCTCTCCGTGTCGCCGACGTCGGTCGGCGACACGGCGACATAGGGCGTGCTCAAACCCGCACGGTTATACGGAAAGGCGTCGTACCGCGTGGCGACAATGACCGGCGACAACCGGCTCTCCCAGCCAAGGCCTGATGCTCGAAAGCGGTCTGGCGCCGTTGAGCTTCGTCGGGGCCCGGCTCGCGTCTTCGCCAGCCGAGCTCCAATCCTCTTCTTGGCCATCGTTGTCGGTTTCTCCTGTCGCTGCGGTCAACGCCGTCTTTCGCCCCAGCCGTGCGCGTTGGCCGGGCTTGGTTGTCGCCATGTCGCCGGGCGACCCCGGCGACACAGAGAGGGCGCGGCGCTTGCTCCACTCGTTGACTCCATCGCTGCGCCGGAGGATGATCCCGGGGGCCATGAAGGATCTCAGGCTGTCCACGATCGGCGCGATCTGCGCAATTCTGACGACTGTCAGCTTCGTGACCGGCGGCGTGCTCCTTGGCTCGAGCGGGGTTCAGGTTCTCATTCCGCAGACCGGCGCCGACGGACTCGACTGGATTGCCGACGTCCAGGACGCGAGCGATCTCTTCTTCGTCGGCGGGTGGCTGATCATTCTCACGACCCTCGTCGGGACCGTCGCTCTCGTCGGCTTCTACGACGTGCTGAAAGGCGCCGGGCCGGTCATGATCCTCGCGCCAATCGTCGGTGCAATCGGTCTGACTCTCGTCACGATCTCGCACCTGATCCCCATCGCCCTCGCCTACGAATTCGTGCCCGGGTACGTCGACGCCAGCGAAGCGACACAGGCGTCGCTCTCGGTGACGTTCGACACGTTCGCGAACCTGAGCCTCATCTTGAACTACGTCGGAAACGCGCTCGGGTGGGGCGTCGCCGTCCCGCTCTATGCGGTCGCGATCCTGAAGACGTCCGCGCTACCGAGGTGGATCGGATGGCTCGGCCTCGTCGTCGCCGTCTTCGCGGGCTGGCTCGGGCTCATCGCCCCCGCCTCGAGCGCGATCGAGGGCATCACGACAATCGGCTTCTTCGCCTTCTTCGCCTTCATGCTCAGCATCGGGATCGCGATCCTGCTTCGACAGAGACGGCCCGCGGCCGCCTGAGGTTGTCCGCGGGGCCGGCCCGAGACCGCCTAAGCGGTCGGAATCGCGTAGCCGGCGGGGAGCTCGTCCATGCCCTCGGGATCGAGGACGTACGTTCGTCCATGCGTGCCGCGGACGAAGGTGAAGCCGGTCCGTCGAGCCCGGGCCGCCTTGATGTAACCCCGGAGGTAGTCGCGGAGCTCGTCGGGCTCCGCGCCGCAAAGGGACGCGAGCTCTCTCTCGATCGCCTCGGCTCGTTCGGCTGAGATCACGACGAAAGTCGAACAAACGCGCCGGACGGCGCAGCTCTGGGGGCTAGCTGCGGCGAGTGGAAGCGAGCAAAGGGAGACTGAGGGCGTGCCAGCGTGGACGCAATCGCGGGCGAACCTCGAGGTGGAGCAACGACCCACAGTCGCTTATCGCCGGCTGCGCAAGCAGCTCAAGGGAGTTCGAGGCCGAGCGCGAGATCTTGAAGCGTGCAGTGACTTTCTTCGTACGGGAGACCGATCCGCGGTGAGCATGGTGTACCGGCTGATCAATCCGGGTCACCGTGGCGCGCGGCGGGCCCCACCGAACTGGCGCCCGGCCCTGAGGCGTAGCCGGCTCTGGTCGTCGCAGACGAGCCGAAATGCGACGCACGGGGAACGGCAGGGACCCGCGCGGCCGTCAGCGTCTTGCCGCCACAGTCTCCGGGAGCCATCCGTACCGTTTGCCCCGCTCCCGCGCTTGACCGCCAGCCGCCCGAGCCCCGACTGCGCGACTGCATCGAGGAATGCCGCCATGACCTCGCGTCGGAGCGAGAAGCGGGGAACG
>JBCKBY010000083.1:0-7930 GCA_038910715.1 Gaiellaceae bacterium | reverse complement strand
AGCAGCTTTTCGACGAGCACCTCGCTCTCCTCTTCAGATAGCGGTTCCAGCTCGATCGCGGTCGACCGAACGCGGCCTCCACCCCACCCCGACCGCGCCTCGAGCAGCTCGGGTCGCGCCAGACAGACGATGAGGAGAGGCGCCCGAACGAAGTCGGCGAGGTGCTCTATGAGATCGAGCAGCGGCGTCTCGGCCCAGTGGATGTCCTCGAAGAGCAGGATCAGCGGTTGCACGTCCGCAATACGCTCCATCACCCCGCGCGCGGCCCAGGCGATCTCCTGCGGACTGCGCTCGCCGTCGAGCGCCTCCATGAGACCTGAGACGAGGCCGAGCACGTCGGCGATCGAGTCCTCGGCACAACACTCGCGGAGCTTCTCGAACGCCTCCTCGAGCGGATCGTCGTCGGAAATTCCGGCTGCCGCCTTGATCATCTCTGCCAACGGCCAGTAAGTGACCCCTTCTCCATACGGCAGCGCACGCCCGATGAGGCAGCTCGCTCGCTCCACACCGTCGAGGAACTCTCGTGCGAGGCGGCTCTTTCCCACGCCCGGCTCGCCGTAGATCGTGAACAGATGCGCGCGACGGTCGCGAAGGCTCCGGTTGAAGGTGTTCTCGAGGAGCTCAAGCTCGGCAACGCGTCCCACCAGAGGAGCGCGCGGGCCGAGCGGGCGAGCGGGACCGTCCATGATGTCGACCACGCGCCAGGCCCGGAACGGTGCGTCCATCCCCTTCAGCTCGAGGGGGCCAGCGTCTTCGACGACGAGGCTTCCACCGGCGAGTCGGTATGCGGTAGGCCCGACGAGAATCTCGCCCGGTCTCGCCGCCTGTTGAAGTCGGGCGGCCACGTTCACCGCCTCGCCGGTCACGAAGGTCGATTCGACGTCGTCGACGAGGAGTTCACCCGACTCGATCCCGATACGCGCCTCGAGTTCGAGCTCGGCGACGGCCGTTCGCATCGCGAGGGCCGCTCGGACTGCCCGTTGCGCGTCGTCTTCGTGCGCCTGCCGGGCACCAAATGCAGCCAGCACCGCGTCGCCGGCGAATCTCTCCACGACTCCGCCATGAAGCTCGGCGCAGTGCGAAACGGTCTCGAAGAACTCGGTCACGCGGCGGCGAACGACCTCAGGATCGGCTGCGGTGACCATCCTCGTCGAGTTGACGATGTCGACGAACAGCACTGTTGCGAGCTTGCGCTCCATCTCTGAAGTGTAGAAACGACCGCGGGGCCGGCTGGCATCCCGCCCTCAGCCCTCGATCTCTAGCATCCCTTCAATGCTCGATCCTGCCGTCTTCAAGGCATACGACGTCCGCGGGCTCTACCCGTCCCAGCTCGACGAGGACGGCGCCTACCGCATCGGACGCGCGTATGTCGAGCACTTCGAACCGAAGACCATCGCCGTGGGGCGCGACATGCGTCTGTCTGCGCCCACAATGGCCCGAGCAGTGATCGACGGAGCGGCAGACGGTGGCGCAGACGTCACCGACATCGGCTTGGTCGGCACCGAAATGCTGTATTACGCCGTCGGCGAGCTCGGACTCGAAGGCGGGATCTGCGTGACGGCCTCGCACAACCCCAAGGAGTACACCGGGATGAAGATCGTCCGGCGCGGCGCCCTTCCGGTTGGCGGCGACTCCGGCCTGGCGGAGATACGTGCGCTCGCCGACGCGGCGTTTGACCAGGTCGAACGCCGAGGTGACGTGCGCGCCGAGGACGTCTGGATCGGATTCGTGAGCAAGGTGCTGTCGTTCGTGGACGTCTCCAAGATCAGCTCGCTGCGCGTCGTCGTGGATGCGGCCAACGGGATGGCGGGACTCATGCTGCCGCCGGTCCTAGAGCGCCTGCCGCAACTCGACGTCGTCCGGTGCTACTTCGAGCCGGACGGGAACTTCCCGAACCATGAGCCGAACCCGCTTCTTCCCGAGAACCGGGAGTTCATCGTCCATAAGGTTCGCACCGAGGGCGCCGACCTCGGCGTGGCGTATGACGGCGATGCCGACCGCTGCTTCTTCGTCGACGACACCGGTGAGTTCGTGCCGGGCGACTTCGTGACAGCTCTCCTCGCCGAGACCGTGTTGGAGACAGCCCCGGGGGAGAAGGTGATCTACGACGTCCGCGCGAGCCGGGCCGTGCCGGAGACGATCGAGCGCGCAGGCGGTATACCCCTCGTCAACCGGGTTGGCCATGCGTTCATCAAGCAGCGGATGCGGAAGGAGGATGCCGTGTTCGCGGGCGAAGTCTCGGCCCACTACTACTTTCGGGACTTCTCGCAGGCCGACACCGGAGTCGTGCCGTTCCTGTTGATGCTCGAGCTGCTCTCGCGGAGAGCGCGGAAGCTGTCGGAGATCCTCGCGCCCTTCAGAGCGAGGTTTTTCCTTACGGGCGAGATCAACACACCCGTCGCAGACGTTCCGCTGAAGCTCCAGGAGCTCAAGGAGCGTTACACAGCCGCAGGCGGGCGGATCTCGCATCTCGACGGCATCTCGATCGACTTCGACGACTGGCACTTCAACGTGCGCCCTTCGAACACGGAGCCGCTCCTGCGCCTGAACCTCGAAGCGCTCTCGGAGGAGCTGATGATCGAGAAGCGAACCGAGGTTCTCGACCTCATTCGTGCCTAGGATCAGCCCGTGAGCGACGCGCTGGAGCTCGGCCGCGTCACCGATGAGCGCCCGCCGTTCAAGTACTCGGCACTGGCCCGCGTCTGGTTCTCGGATACGGATGCGCAGGGCGTCGTCTACTACGGGCGCTATCTCCCCTACTTCGACCACGCTCGCACGGAGTACCACCGCCATGTGGCGACATTCCGAAGCGAAGGTGCGGAGTTCGTGATGCGCGCTCTCGACGTCGAGTACGTGGCGCCTGCTCGCTTCGACGACCTGCTCGAGCTCTTCGTGCGCATTCGGCGTATCGGCACCTCGAGCGTCACGTACGAGTGTGCGGCTTATCGTCTGCCCGACGACGTCCTCATGGTCACAGCGACGCAGACGCTGGTCTTCGTCGACCTCGAGTCGCGGCGCCCGACGCGGGTCCCCGACGAGCTGCGCGACGCCGTCCGCGTGTTCGAGGGAGCCGACCTCGAAGCGTGAGCGAGCGGGCCCTCGAGGCGCTCGATCGAATCGTAAACCGCGGCGACGAGCCCGATGACGTTCTCCGGGCGGCGGTCACGGTGCTCACGGAAGGTCCAGGGATCGTGTGGGCGGGGATCGCCTTTTTCGACCAGGGAACGCTCGAGCTCGGACCCACGGCCGGCGAGCCTGACGATTCGCAGCGGATGACGGTTCCGATCGTGTTCCAGGGCTCGAACGTCGGCGAGCTTTGGGTCGACGGAGACGCGGAACGCGGGTTCCTCGAGCGTGTCGCCACTCTTCTCTCCGCCTACGTCCTCATCGGCTGGGACACACGCGGCGAAACCTGGGACCCGTGACACTCAGAGGTGGGCACGGGACCTGACTGAAACACAAACCCAGCGGCCGCGAAGCGGACGCCTTCAGGGGTTTTCGCGCGACAGGAATCTGCCCTAGCAGATTCCTGTCTTGCGCAAGGAGGGGGCGGTTGCCCCGGCCGGTGGGGGTCGGGATCTACCGCGCGCCCGCCCCGAGGGGCAGGCGCGCGGCTCCCTTCCCCTCTCCCCAATCTCGTTGTAGTCACGCTTTCGGGGGATGCAATCCCTCGAACGAGGTACCCCCCTCAAACGGGGGATGACCCCTCGTTTGAGGGATCATCCGAGAGGCCGGGAGCGTCTGGTGGATTAGGCCTGGTCGCCCGATGTGACCGGCGGAGCCGGCAGGAAGGCGCCTGGGCCCGCGCCTGGCAGGAAGCCGTGCCCAGCACCGAAGCCGGGCCTGAAACCTTCCCCACTGCCAAAGCGCTTGCCTTTGCCCTCACCGTTGACGCGTGCGGTGATCAGCGTTTCGAGGTCCGCCAGCTTCTCGTCGGCCTCTGCCTGTGTGAGCTTGCCCGCGCCAACAGCCTCGGCGATCCTTTTCTCGGCGGAGTCCATCAGGGCAGCCACGAGACCACCGACCGACTTGCCGTTGGCTTTGGCGACCTCCGCAAGCGTCTTCCCGGCGGCGAGCTCGTCGCGGAGCTCCTCGCTCGTTAGCCCGAGGTACGAAGTCGCATCATCAAGCGTTTTCATGTGGCCGAAACCATGGTGACCGAAGCCCTGGTGACCGCCGAAGATGAAGGGAGTCTCCTGGGACTCGATGCGCTTCTTCAGCGCCTTGCCCTGCTCTTCGGTCATTCGACCCGCCTCGACGGCCGCGTCGACCTGGTTCTGGAGCGCCTGCTTGAGAGCGTCGCTCAGCGCGCTCGGCTCGACGCCCAGCTCGGCTGCCGCATCGTTGACGATCGCCTGACTCGCCTCCTTCGGTGAGAGGGCTTGTGACGCCGCGAGTGCAGCGCCGCCTCCAAGAACGACGAGGCTGACGATGATCCCGGCGGCGACCTTGCTCTTCAAGTTGATTCGCATCGAGTGAGCTCCCTTGTGAGGTTCCGTGTGTGTCCCCACCAAACCAGCTGTGCCTAAGAAGGCCCTGAGAGCTTTCTAAGAACATCAGAAGCTCTCCGCGCGAACGGTGCGGCCGCTCCGCGGGCGGAGCTCCGCAAGCAGGTCTGCGACAAAGACCATGTGGCGAGCAACCTCGCGTACTCAGAGTCGCGTGACAGGTCGTTGAGAAGTCTCTAGGACGCCGTACCGACCGCAGCGCCGAGGTCGAGCACCAGGCGCGTCCCGCCGCCTTCGGCCTTCTCGGCGGCGACCCCGCCACCATGCGCTTCGGCGACCTGACGGACGATCGCGAGCCCGAGACCCGACCCGGGCATTCCCCGAGCCGATCGAGCTCGGTAGAAGCGGTCGAAGACGTACGGGAGGTCCTCGTCTGCGATGCCCGGCCCACGATCTCTGACGACCACGCGGCCATCACGCACGACGACGTCAACCTCTGCTCCCGGAGGGCTCCACTTAGCCGCGTTGTCGAGCAGGTTGGCGACGGCCCGCTCGATCGTGGCCGGAACACCGTGCACGATCGATTCCTCGAGCTCAGTCGCGTACTCGACTCCTGGCAGGTTCCGACGCGCGCGCTCGACCACGTCGGCGACGAGAAGGTCGAGCCTGAGGTCCTCCTGCTCCGCGGTCTGCTGCTCCGCTCGGGCGAGTTCGATCAGCTCGGCGATGAGTGTCGTCATCTCCCCTAGCTGCTCGACGACGTCGGTCAAGAGCCGGCTTCGTTCACCGGGAGGAAGAGCCCGGTCGCTGGCAAGCACCTCGATGTTCGTGCGAAGGCTCGTCAAGGGCGTACGCAACTCGTGGGATGCGTCCGCGACGAGTTGCCGTTGCGCCCGCGTCGCCTCTTCGAGCGCCGCCAGCATCGTGTTGAAGCTTGTGGCGAGCCTGCCCAACTCGTCGCGGCCGCTGACATCGATCCGCTGTGAGAGGTCGCGCGTCTTGGTCACGCGCTCTGCGGTCTCGGTCAGCCTCTTCACGGGAGTGAGCGCGGCGCGGGCGACCAGGAGCCCAAACGCGCCCGCGATCACGACTCCGCCGGCGGCGATGAGAAGCAGAAACAGCCCGATCCGCTCAAGCGACTCGTCCACCTCGCTGAGCGGCCGCGCAACCTGCACCGCCGCGCCGGGACCGTGGGCGAACGTGAAGACCCGAAGATGGCTGCCGTCGACCTCGAGGTCGGTCCAATACTCCTTCTCGCCGCCCGCCACCGCGAGCACGTCGTCGTCGATCGGGAGACGTACATCCTGGAGTGGTGGAACGAGCACACTCCCGTCCGACTTCACGAGCTGGACGTACCCGCGCGCCTCGCCGAACTCGGGTCGAACCGCTAGGAACGGCCCGCCGCCCGTGGCTCGCAGCAAGCCGAGTGGCTGCCGGGCGATCTGCGCTGCTCGCTGCGCGAGTGCGTCGTCAATCGGTGCCCTCAGCTGCTCGCGCGCGACTACGTAGACGACAGCCGATGCCAGCACGACGGCGAGAGCGACCGCGGTGGCCGATCCGACCGCGATCCGGGCGCGGAAGCTCATCCCTCACGCAGGGCGTATCCGACACCGCGAACCGTATGGATGAGACGCGCTGCGCCGCCGCCCTCCGTCTTTCGCCGGAGATAGCCGATGTAGACATCGAGCGAATTCGACGTCGGCCCGAAGTCGTAACCCCAGACGCGCTCGAATATCAAAGACCTGGTCAGAACCTGACGCGGGTTGCGGAGGAAGAGCTCGAGCAATGCGAACTCGGTCCGTGTCAGCTCGATCGACCTGCCCCCGCGCCGCACCTCACGCGTGCCCGGATCGAGCTCGAGGTCGGCGAAGCCGAGAGCGTCCGCTCCAGCCTCCCCGTTTCCCGCGCGACGCAATGCGCCCGAAGACGTGCCAGGAGCTCGGCGAGCGCGAAGGGCTTCGGGAGGTAGTCATCTGCGCCCGCATCGAGTCCCGCGACCCTGCTGTCGACCTCAGCCCGTGCTGTGAGCATGAGCACAGGGACGAGGTTGCCGTCCGCCCTGAGACGCCGGCAGACCTCGAGGCCGTCGATCCCGGGCATGAGGACGTCCAGGATTGCCGCGTCGGCGGGCGACGCGACCCCGAGTCGTGCGAGGGCCTCCTCGCCGTCGCACGCGAGCTCGATCTCGTAACCCTCGAGCTCGAGCGCACGCCGAAGCGATTCACGGACAGCGCGCTCGTCGTCGATGACGAGGATCTTCACCGGCGCATTGTGCGTGCTCTCATGAGCGTCGGATGGGAGTCTTAGAGACTTCTTAGCCGCATCTCAGCTCTTGTTCAACCGCGGCCGCGTCCTTTCCGACACACTCAAGGACGAAAGGACTCGATGGAGACGCGCCAAACTCACACGCCGCTAATCGTCGCCGCCCTCGTTGCCGCACTCGGTCTCGGCGTCGGTCTCGGAGCCACCGCAATCGCGGTGTTCGGGAACGAGCCCACGACCGTCGTACGCCAGGTCACCGTAAGCGACTCTGAGCCTGCAGCCGCGGCAGACGGTCTGAGCTTCGGGCAGATCTACAATCGAGCGTCCAAGGCCGTCGTGGAGATCGCCGTCACCGCTGGAGGCGCGTCGCTCAGCGACCCGGCGACACGCGCGCAGGGTTCCGGGTTCGTGCTCGACCGCAAGGGGCACATCGTCACGAACCAACACGTCGTCTCCGGCGCCGGCTCTATCTCGGTCAGCTTCTGGAACGGAACCGTCTTCACTGCCGAGCTCGTCGGCACCGATCCCTCGACGGATCTCGCAGTGATCAAGGTCAGCGCGCCCGTATCCCTCCTCGAGCCGCTACGTATCGGTAACTCGAACGCCGTCGCGGTGGGAGACGTGGTGCTCGCGCTGGGTAGCCCATTCGGCCTCGAGGGCACCGTGACGAGCGGGATCGTCAGCGCGCTACACCGACAGATGACCGCCCCCAACAACTTCACGATCACGGACACGATTCAGACCGACGCCGCCATCAACCACGGCAATTCGGGCGGCCCGTTGCTTGATCGCCGAGGACGCGTGATCGGCGTCAACGCCCAGATCGAGAGCGACTCGGGTGGTTCAGACGGCGTCGGCTTCGCGATCCCGGGTAACACGGTTCGCTCGATCGCTCGGCAGTTGATCGAGAGCGGCGAGGTCAGGCACGCCTATCTCGGGATCACAATGATCGCAGTTCCCGGTGGCGTCGCCGTCACGAAGGTGCAGCCCGGGCAGCCTGCTGAGAAAGCCGGGCTTCGGGCAGCGACCGGTTCGAAGACGGTGGACGGACAGGAGCGACCGACGGGCGGCGACGTGATCACGGCGTTCGACGGCATAACGGTTGACTCCGCTGCAGCGCTCCAGAGTGCCGTCGATGCGAGACGCCCCGGCGACACGGTCTCGATCACGATCCTGCGGAACGGCGAGCAGCGCACGATCGACGTCGCGCTGGCCGTGCG
>JBCKBY010000082.1:0-8005 GCA_038910715.1 Gaiellaceae bacterium | reverse complement strand
GACGACTCCATTTGATCGCCGAGAGCACGGGCCAGCTGGCCTCGAACGACGCGATCTGCATCGCAGTGGCGGCCAGCAGGCCGGGAGCGACGAACTCGAAGTACGGGTACGTCTGCCCTCGGAAGGTGACGTCGCCGATGAACGCCCCCATGCCGACACCGAGCGCGAGCAGGTAGACGATCGGGGTGACGACGCTCGAGACGACGCTGGCACGCCAGATTCGCCGGTACTGGGCGAGGAAGAACTCGAGCGGACGAATGGTCAGGGCGAGGGTTGTCATTCGATCAAGGTCCGGCCTGTGAGGTGGAGAAACACGTCCTCGAGCGTGCTTCGACGAACGAGGACGCTCTCGGGAACGAGCCCGCGCTCGTGGAGCCCGTGCGACGCTTCGTCTCCGTCGTCGGTGTACAGCAGGACGCGGTCAGGCAGCGACTCGACGCGGCTGACGAGCCCATCCGTCCAGTAGCCAAAGTCGTCGGGTCGCGTGTCGTCGAAGCGAAGCTCGACGACCTCGCGCGTCGAGTAGCGCTCGATGAGCTCACGCGGAGAGCCCTCGGCCACGATCTTGCCTTTGTCCATGACGACGAGCCGGTCGCAGAGCTGCTCGGCTTCGTCCATGTAGTGGGTGGTGAGTAGGAGCGTCACGCCCTGTCGCTTCAGTCGGTAGAGGCGATCCCACACGACGTGTCTGGCCTGCGGGTCGAGCCCGGTCGTCGGCTCGTCGAGGAGCATGACCTCCGGCTCGTTGATCAGCGAGCGCGCGATCGTGAGCCGACGCTTCATCCCGCCGGATAGTGGTTCGACCTTGTCGTTCGCACGTTCGGTGAGCTCGACGAACTCGAGCAACTCGTCCGCGCGAATCCCCAACTCCTTCCGGGAGAGCCCGAAATAGCGCCCGTAGATGACGATGTTCTCGCGAACCGTTAGCTCCATGTCGAGCGTGTCCTGCTGCGGCACGACGCCCAGCCGGGCGCGAATCTTCGCCCCATCGCGCGCTGGATCGAGCCCGAAGACGCTGAGAGTGCCTTCGGTCACCGGCGAGACGCAGCCGATCATGCGCATCGTCGAGGTCTTCCCCGCCCCGTTCGGGCCGAGGAAGCCGAAGGCCTCGCCGCGCTGGAGGTCGAAGTCGATCGCATCGACCGCAGCGAGCTCGCCGAAGCGCTTGACGAGCCCGCGAGCCTGGATCAGCGGATGTCCATCCTGGTCGGCCACGCCACAACGTTAGTTGTCGGATGCGGGGTCTGACCCGGGGTCTGACCCCAGGACATGTCCGCTCGGGACCCCCTGGTGCGAGAGCAGCCGCACAACGGCGCGAGATGTGCGACTAGGGGTCTGGCCCCGGACGCTCCGCTGCCCGCGTCGCCTCGACGTCGCTGGCAATCTGCTCGACGAGCGCCTGCTCGGACTCGAAGACGGCCTCGGCACGAAGCCGTTCCCAAAGCTCTACCACCAACCGCTGCCCGTAGAGATCACCCTCGTAGTCGAGAAGGTAGGGCTCGATTCGCCTCTCGATACCGCCGTAGTGCGGATTCGTCCCGATGGAGACAGCTGCTCGGTGTCCGAGCGCAGCGCCGGCATAGATCCCGTACTGCGGGCACGCGAGGTCCGGCTCGAGGCGCAGGTTCGCAGTCGGGTAGCCAAGTGTTCCACCTCGCTGGTCGCCGGCCACGACCATACCGTCGAGCTCGAATGGCCTGCCCAGCATGCCGGCGACGGCGCTGACATCGCCCCCTGCGAGGGCAGCGCGGATCGCGGTCGACGAGACGCCGGCGATCTCTGCCGGCACCACGACGTCGAATCCGAGGCTTTCGAGCAAGGCGAGATCTCCTGAGCGCCGTACGCCGAAGCGGAAGTCCTCCCCGGCGACGACGCATTCGACGCCGATCGCGCGGAGGAACTGCTCGGCGAACGCTTCGGGGGTGAACCGTTGGAGCTCCGGAGTGAACGCCGCTACGAGAACGGTCTCGATGCCGGCGTCTTCGAGTAGTTCGAGACGACGCTCGAGGGTCGTCAGGAGCTCGACCTTGTTGCCGAGCGCGATACGCGGGTGCGGGTCGAAGGTGATGACCGTCGGCTCGAGCCGGGTTCCGCGAACTGCATCGAGTACCGAGCGGTGCCCACGGTGCACGCCGTCAAAGCTGCCGATGGCGGCCGCGCGCGGTTGCTGCGTGAGCTCTGCCGGAGCGCGGACGACCTTCACGAAAGCCTCGCGAGCGCGTCTTCCGGAGGAATGATCAGCTCAGGATCGGCCTCGGCGACAGAGAACGGGCCGATCTCGGTGCGACGCAGAGATCGGCAGTGCCCGCCGAGCGCGTCGGCGATGGCGCGGACATACGTGCCTGACGACACGTGGAGCTCGAGCCGCGCGACTCCTGCCTCGTATCCGTCGAGTCGCAGTTCGTGCACGTGCATCGTTCGCACGGGCATCTCCACCACGATGCCCTGGCGATGGAGTCTGTAGGCGCGCTCGCCGTCGATCTTCACGGCCGAGGCCGCGGGAATGGGAAGGTCGACCGGCCCGCGAAGCTCCTCGAGTAGTGCATCGAGATCGGCCTCGACCGGCGGATCGTGCTCCTCGACGACATCACCCTCGCGATCGCCGGTGGACGTGCGTGCTGAGAGGTCGATCTCGGTCACGTAGCGCTTTCCGAGGCCTACGAAACGAGGTTGCAGCCGGGTCGCAGCTCCAGAGAGGAGTAGCAAGAGACCCGTGGCGAAGGGGTCAAGCGTCCCGGCATGGCCAGTGCGCGCACCGGTTCGCCGCCGCACGGCCGCAACGATCGCAAAGGACGTCGGCCCCGCGGGCTTGTCGACGAGGATGATCCCGGTTGGCGTAAGTGCACGAGGCGGCACGAATCACCGTTCGGCGGCGGCACCGACCTGTGCAACGACCTCGCGGACGATGAAGTCCGTGATCTCCTCCACCGTGAGGTCGCTGGAGAAGCCCGCCGCTTCGCGGTGACCACCGCCGCCCGATTTCCGCGCGATTGCGCTGACGTCTACCTCGTCCACCGACGAGCGGAGCGACACCTTGCGAGCAGGCGCGCCGTCACGTGGCAGCTCGCGGATGAGCGCTGAAACCAGCGCGCCCTCGGCCGAGCGCAGGAAGTCGATTATCCCTTCGGAGTACGGCTCTGCCGCGCCAACCGCCTCGAAGTCGTCGCGCAGGAGGTGCGAGACGACGATCTCCCCTCCCTCGAGCACCTGTGCACGATCGAGTGCCCGCGCGAGCAGCTTGAGCTTCGCGAACTGGACGTTCTCGTACACGCCCTGGAAGACGCGATGCACGTCCGCGCCGGCTTCGACGAGGTCGGCCGCGAGCCGTAGTGCTCTCGGCGTCGTGTTTGCGTACTGGAAGCGCCCGGTGTCCGTGACAAGCGCGATGTAGAGCGCCTCGGCGATCTCGGGCGTCAGTTGGACGCCGAGGTCCCGAAGGACATCCGCAAGGACCTCCCCGGTCGACGATGCGTCGGCGACGATCAGATTCACGTCGCCGAATCGCGGATTGTCGTGATGGTGGTCGATGTTGACGGTGAAGGTCGCGGCTTCGACGAGCCCGGGTTCGGCGCCAACTCTGTTTGCGCTCGCACAGTCCACGGCGACGAGCACGCGCTCCGCGAAGTCCGTCGGCCGCGTTCGCTGCACACCCACCTTCTCGAGCTCGAGGAACCGATATTCACCGGGCAGCGGCGCGGGCCCACCGAGGAACATCACCACGTCCTTGCCCAGCTGTCGAAGCCCAAGCCCCATTGCGAGCAACGAGCCGACTGCGTCGCCGTCGGGTGCCTCGTGCGAGGTCACGACGAAGCGTTCGTTGTCGCGAAGAGCGGCTACGACCGCGTTGATGTCATCAGGGTTCTGCATCGGGATCACCGGGTGCGAGCTCGTCGATCATCTTCGTAAGTCGAACGCCTCGCTCGATCGCGGGATCGTATTCGAAGGACAGGACTGGGGTCCGTCTCGTGCGCAGACTGCGGGCGACGTGCGCCTGGAGCACGCCGTGGGCCGCGCGGAGACCCTCGAGCGTGCGCTGCTGCTCCTTCTCGCTGCCGAGCACGCTGAAATACACCGTCGCCTCGGCGAGATCCTTGGTTGCTTTCACGCCGGTCACGGTGACGAAGCCGATCCGCGGGTCTTTCAGCGTCGGGAGAGCGTCCGACAGCACCTGCCGGATGGACTCGTTGACGCGCCGCCTTCTCTCAGCGCTCGCCAGGGACGATCACCTCTCGATCCGCGCGAAGAAGCTCGAAGTCCTGGGATCCGAGATAGCGCACGACTGCATCGAGCAAATCGTGCAGGTCGCCGTGCTCGCGCGCGACGCACGCAACGGATAACGTCGACCGCTGCCAGAGTTCGTGGTGGTCGACTTCGGCGACCGAGGCGCCGAACCGCTCGTGCAGATGAGCCTTGGCCGACTTCACGTACTTGCGCTTGCCCTTGAGCGACCCGTTCTCGGGAAAGTGAAGCTCGACGGTGAGGATGCCCACGTAGCCGGTCGCCACGGCTCTATTCAAGCGCCTTCGGTGCTGTGTGTCCCGCCGACGAGGGGCTCGAACGGGCCGGGCATGCCCGCCCCCTACTCGTCGGCCGTCGACGGTGAGGCGACGGGCGCCTCGCCGAGCTCGGTGCGCTCGATCTGGCGCGTCTCGTATGCCTCGAGCACGTCGCCCTCCTTCACGTCGTTGAACCCCTCGAGGAGTATCCCGCACTCGAAGCCTTCGCTGACCTCGCGCGCGTCGTCCTTGAAGCGCTTGAGCTGAGAGATCGTCGTCTCGTAGATGACGGTGCCGTCGCGCACGACGCGCACCTGCGCCCCGCGGCGGATGAGCCCGCTCGTGACCATGCAGCCGGCGATCGTGCCGAGCCTCGAGACCTTGAAGAGTGCGCGCACCTCGGCCTCCCCGAGCGTCTCCTCCGTCTGAACCGGGGAGAGCAGCCCGACGAGTGCTTTCTGAATGTCCTCCGTGAGCTGGTAGATCACCCTGTAGGTCCGGATGTCCACACCCTCACGGTCGGCGAGCGCCCGCGCGTCAGCACTCGGACGGACGTTGAACCCGACGACGAGAGCGTCCGACGCGGAAGCGAGGTTCACGTCGTTCTCCGTGATACCCCCGACCCCCGTGTGGATGACGGTCACGCGCACTTCGGCGTCCTGAATCTTCTTGAGCTCTCCGAGCAGCGCCTCGACGGAACCCTGGACGTCACCCTTCAAGACGATGTTGAGATCCCGTACCTCACCGGCCTGGAGATCGTCGTGCAGCGTCTCGAGCGACACGCGGCGCCGCGGGCGCTGCGCGAACTGCTCGCGACGGAGTCGTTCCGCGCGAATGTTCGCGAGATGCTTCGCCTGGCGCTCGTGCTCGACGACGCGCACGAACTCACCGGCGGTCGGCGGATGGTCAAACCCGAGGATCTCTACGGGATCGCCTGGCCCGGCTTCCTTCACCTTCTCGCCGCGATAGTCGTAAAGAGCGCGAACCTTCCCCGAGGCGTCGCCGGCCACGGCGGCGTCTCCGACCCGAAGAGTGCCGCGATGCACGAGGACGGTGGCCACCGGTCCTCTCCCGACGTCCAGGCGCGACTCGATCACGACACCGGATGCCTCTGCGGTCGCGTTCGCACGGAGGTCGAGCTCAGCGTCTGCGACGAGAAGAATCTTCGCCAGCAGGTCGGCGAGGTTCTCCTTCTGCTTCGCAGACACGGCGGAGAACTGCGTCGTCCCGCCCCAGTCCTCAGGCTGGAGCCCTTCGGCCGCGAGCTCGCTCTTCACTCGGTCGAGGTTCGCGTCGGGCATGTCCATCTTGTTGACCGCCACGATGATCGGCACGTCGGCAGCGCGCGCGTGAGAGATCGACTCCTTGGTCTGCGGCATTACCCCGTCGTCGGCCGCGACAACGAGCACTGCCACGTCGGTGACCTTTGCGCCGCGAGCACGCATCGCGGTGAACGCCTCATGGCCCGGGGTGTCGAGGAAGGTGATGCGTCGCCCGTCGACCTCGGCCTGATAGGCGCCGATGTGCTGCGTGATCCCGCCCGCCTCGGTGTCGACGACGGACGTCTCGCGGATCGCGTCGAGCAGCGTCGTCTTTCCGTGGTCGACGTGCCCCATGATCGTGACGACTGGGGGCCGCGGGACGAGATCCTCGTCGCTGTCGTCGTACTCGGCTGGCTCGAGCTCCTCCTCCGCGGCGTGCTTGATGGTAATCTCGCGCCCGAGCTCGCTCCCGATGACCTCGACTTCCTCGTCGGAGAGCGACTGCGTCGCGGTGCGCATCTGGCCGAGCCCCATGAGGATCTTGATGAGCTCCGGCATCGGCACGCCGAGGGCGTGAGAGAGGTCCTTGACTGTGACGCCGGATTCGACGGTCACCGGTCCCGTCGGCGGCGGCGCCGGCGGCTGGCGAGGTCCCGGCGGAGCGCTGCTGCGGTCGCGCGCCTGCCGCCCTTGACTGCGTGCCCCCCCGCCCTCAATGACGACGCGCCGCTTTCGCCCACCGGGGCCGCCGCCACGCGGGCGAACTGGGCGATTTGGCCTACTTTTTCCGTCAGCCATCAGGGCGTCAGTGTAGTGGGGTCGTGGTTGTCATCAGGAGCGTCGCAGCGGGAGCTACCCGTCGCTTCGACCCTTCTCTTCACCCAAGGCATCTTCGCGCTCGGCGACGACCTCCAGATCTTCGGCGACCGCCTCGGCTGCAACCTCCTCGATGATCTCCTCGAGCGCCTCGGCCTCGGTGGCAGTGATCTCGCCAGTCTCGAGCTCCTCCTCGACTATCGCCTCTAGGACAGCTGCGGCCTCGAGGTCCTCGACTGCTGCCTCGTCGGCCGCACTCTCCATGCCAGTGAGAGCCTGGTGCGCCGGAACCCCGCAATACCGTGAGCCGGAGAGAGACGCGTTGGGACAGCGCTTGCCGTTCGAGAGAACGGCACCACAGCGGCCCGAGTACACCTCGTCGTCCTCGACGCCCGCATAGGCGGCATCCGCCTCGGCTTGCGCGAACTCAGCCTCGGACTGGATGTCGATCTTCCAGCCGGTGAGCCGCGTGGCAAGACGGGCGTTCAGCCCCTCTTTGCCGATCGCGAGTGCAAGCTGGTCGTTGGGGACGATGACCGTCGCCTCGCGCGTCTCGTCGTCGATGTACACCTCGCGCACGCGAGCGGGCGAGAGTGCCTTGGCCACGAATCGGGCCGGCTCCGTGTTCCAGGGGATGATGTCGATCTTCTCGCCGCGAAGCTCGGAGACAACCATGCGAACGCGTGAGCCGCGGGGCCCAACGCAGGCGCCCACGGGGTCGACTCCCTGCTGGTGCGACTCGACTGCGATCTTGGCCCGGTAACCGGGCTCGCGGGCGACGCCACGGATCTCCACCAGCCCGTCGGCGATCTCCGGGACCTCGAGCTCGAAGAGCGCCCGGATCAGCTCCTGATCGCGGCGGGAGAGGATCACCTGCGGACCCTTCGTTCCCGACCGCACTTCCGCGATGACGGCCTTGATGCGACTTCCCTGCTCGTAGCGTTCGCCGTCGACCTGTTCCGAGCGCGGTAGCAGGGCCTCGACGCGACCGAGGTCGACAAGCACGTTGTTGCGGTCACCGGCCTGCTGGACGATGCCGGTCACTACTTCGCCCTGGCGATCGACGTACTCCTCGTACATGATCGCCCGCTCGGCCTCACGGATCCGCTGCTGAATGACCTGCTTGGCGGTCTGGGCCGCGATCCGTCCGAAGTTGTCGGGCGTGACGTCTGTCCGCACGATCTGGTTCGGGGGTACCTGCGACCAATCGAGCTCGAGGTCGTCGTCCGCGATGAGCGTGTGCTGGCGCTCGCCGGTCTCTTCCTCGATCTGCTCGAGCTCCGTGATGCGCGCTTCACGGGCCTCTTCGAGGAGCCGTACCTCGATGTCCTCGGGAATCTCGATTCCGTAGACGCGGAACTCGCCCTCGCCGTCGAGTTGCACCTCGGCGTGGCGTGTGGCTCCCGGAGTCTTCTTGTAGGCAGCCCTCAA
>JBCKBY010000081.1:0-8318 GCA_038910715.1 Gaiellaceae bacterium | reverse complement strand
GCGGCGCGAATCGCGAGCATCGTCGCCTCGGTGCCGGAGTTGGCGAAGCGGATCAGCTCGATGCTCGGCAGGCGCTCGCGGATCCGCTCCGCGAGCTCGACCTCCAGCTCGCTCGGCGCTGCGGCGCTCATCAGGCGAGCGGCCTGTTGCTGAACTGCGGCGACCACTCGTGGGTGGCAGTGACCGAGGATGAGCGACGTGTAGTTCGAGATGAAGTCGATCCGCTCGATGCCGTCGACGTCCGTGACCCGGCAGCCCTCACCGTGCGCGAGATAGACGGGGTACGGGTCGTGAAAGATCGTCGTCCGCGAGTTCCCGCCCGGGAGCGACCCGAGCGCGCGCTCCCAGAGCAGGCGTGATCCGGCCGTCAGTTCCGCGTACTGGTCGCGCGACGTCGAACGGGTCACGGGTCCGGCCATCAACGGGATTCTTGCGTGTTGCCGCACGAGTTGACGGGCGCCCGACTCTTGAACGCATTGGGGCCGCTCGAGGCGCGAGAGTCGCGCGATGCCGGGCGGCGATCATCGGGGACTTGCGCTGGACCACATCGAGTGTGCTCTGGACTGGCCCGTCGGCGGCGATTCGTTCTGACATGCGCCTTGCGCGGGGCTGCCGAACTGACCACACCGCTGACCACAAGCCCTCTGGGTGGCGGCCAGCGAATCCGAGAGAACCGGACCCGGTGTTGATGTGGGCTCCGGAATGGAGCTAGGCGGGCTCGAACCGCCGACCTCCTGGGTGCGATCCAGGCGCTCTCCCAGCTGAGCTATAGCCCCAAGGGGTTCCGATTGTAGCGACCGAGCCGACAGTGTCCTTCCCCGTTGTCGCGCGAACGGCAACGCGAAAACGACCTTCGGCGCGCGTCGAGCTGATGTGCTCGCGCGCCTGTTGCCGACCGATGTGCCGTGCTACGTGCCTGGTCGGAATGATCTGTCAGGCAGCGCGGGTTGCGTCGCCGGCGGCCGGCACATCGTCGCGTCCTCGTTGTTGGGAATGACGCGAGGTGTGTCCTGTGCATGCGGGATCGCGGCGCCGCCGATCAGGATCCCGAGGACGAGGAGCCACAGCGCTGCGGTCACGCGCGCCCAGAACGGATAGGGGCGGTCGGTCCGGGGCGCTGCTGCGGGAGGCCCAGCCGGTCGTGTGACTCGAGGTGGGGCGACCGGCCCCTCGAGGGTGGCGCAGGCGCGAGCACGAAGCTCGGGATCGACGAGCGCGAGCTCGGGGCTGACCGTCTCCCAGGCCATGGGTATGGATTCTCGCTGAACGAGGTCATCCCTCGCGGAGCACAAGCGATCGCGTGGACAGTCACGAGTTCGTGCCTGGGTGTCCACATCGCCGCTCAACCAAGCGGATCTCGGCCCACATGTCGGTTTTGGCCGACTGGTTTTTAGCGCCAGCTCCGGATACGACGGTCGGCGACATCGACGAAAGGGAGGATCCGTGCACATCCGCACGATCGGAATAGGGCTCGCCGCGCTCGTCGTGGCGACGAGCTCGGCAACACTCGCCGCTGGAGCGTCGGAGCGCTCGAGCGACGACGTCATCACGGGCTGTCAGAAGCCGGGTCGCGGCTTTCTGAGGATCGTCCGCGATGCCTCGGGCTGCCGCTCGAACGAGCGCGTCGTGACCTGGAACGAGCGGGGCCCAGCGGGCCCGCAAGGTCCAGCTGGGCCGGCCGGACCGGCTGGAGAACGAGGCCTCATGGGGCCTGCGGGACCAGTAGGGGCGATCGGGCCTGCTGGGGCGGCCGGAGCTGCGGGAGCAACCGGGCCTGCCGGACCAGCTGGCGCACGGGGTGCCCAGGGGCCGACCGGTCCCGCTGGGCCACAAGGCCCCGCGGGGTCGGCGCAAGCGTCGCTCGCCGCGCTGAACGGCTCGGCGTGCAGCCGCTTCGACGGCTCGACGGGCACTGTCGCCGTCGCAATTACGTCGGCGAACGTCATCGAGCTTCGTTGCAGCGGCAGCGGCGGCCCTCCGCCACCACCGCCTCCGCCGTCGTCGGCGAAGCTCGTGGTCAACGAGATCGACTACGACCAAGTCGGCGCCGATGCCAATGGATTCGTGGAGATCGCCAACACCGGAAGCTCGGCGGCGACTCTGGATGGCATCGCGCTCGTACTCGTGAACGGCGGTGACAGCCAGGAATATGCACGAGTCAACCTGAGCGGATCGCTCGCCGCCGGCGCATATCTCTCGATCTCGATCGAGGCGCAGAACGGCGCACCGGACGGCGTCGCACTGATCGACACAGCCAGCGGAGCGCTGCTGGACGCCTTCTCCTACGAGGGCGAGATCACCGCGGCGGTCATCGGCGGCCAGACGTACAGCCTCGTCGAGGGTACCGCGCTGGCCGCGACTGTCGCGGATTCGAACACGGTTGACGGTTCGCTGTCTCGAATCCCGAACGGGCAGGACACGAACAATGCGGCGTCGGACTGGGCGTTCACCCAGACGAAGACGCCAGGGGCCGCGAACGTCGCGTCTCCGTAGTCGCTACGACTCTCCCGCGTCCGGCCGCTTGCGCCGGGCGCGGGAGCGCTCGCGCCGTGTGAGGCGGTCTTCGAGCTCCGCGAGCTCGTGCTGGAGCGAGCGGTAACGGTTCCACCGCTCGGCTTTCAAGCGTCCGTCGGCCAACGCAGCTTGGACTGCGCATCCAGGCTCGGCGTCATGGCTGCAGTCGGAGAACCGGCAGTCGACGGCAAGCGCGGCGATGTCGTCGAACGCCTCAGTGATGCCGTCGTCGGCGAGCCAGAGGTGCACCTCGCGCATTCCGGGGTTGTCGACGATGAGCCCCCCGCCCGGGAGGAGCACGAGCTGGCGGCGGGTCGTCGTGTGCCTGCCCTGACCGTCCGCGCGTACGGCACCGGTTGCAAGCAGGTCTCCCTGGCCGACGAGAGCGTTGACGAGCGTCGATTTGCCCACGCCTGAGGGGCCGAGGAGCGCACCTGTCAGGCCCGAAGCGAGATGGCCGCGCACCGAGTCGAGGCCGAGGCCCGTGCGCACCGAGACCGTGTGCACCGGAATCTCTCCATCCATTCCCGCGACCTCGGCTGCGACGGCGAGGGGATCGGGCTCGAGGTCGGCCTTGGTGAGCAGGATCACCGGACGTGCCCGGCTCTCGAGAGCCAGGGCGACGTAGCGCTCGAGCACGCGCACGTCAGGCTCCTCGCCGAGGGAGGCGACGATGAAGACGATGTCCAGATTTGCAGCGATCACCTGCTCGCACGCATCGTCTGAGCCCTCGTCGTGTGCCGCGCGGCGTGAGAGCTTCGTCCGACGGGGCAGCACGCTGACGATTGCGCCGGCGGAGTCGAGCCCTACCCAGTCGCCCACGACGGGCAGGTCCACCGGGGAGGCATCTCTTCGGAGACGACCGGTGATCTGTGCGCGCACCTCGCCCGCGGCGGTGAGTACGTCGTACGCGCCGCGGTGCTGGATCGCGACTCGCCCCGGAACAAGCTCGCGCTCTCGAAACGGCGCGAAGGTGGAGCTCCACGCGTCGTCCCAGCCGAGCGTCGTGAGTTCCGTCACCCCTGCATTGTCATCGACGGGTGTCCGGATGGAGATGAACCGTGTGAAGGTCCTTCACATCCCGTACGAGCGGGAGTAGAGTCGCGTCGTCAGTGACGTCGGGAGAGAGGGAGAGGAACATGACACGTAGGGTCGTGCCCGCATGGGTGCTCGCAGCGCTTTCGATCGCGCTCGCCGTAGCCGTCGCCAGCGGCGGTGGTAGCGCGACGGCGGCCAACGAGACGGACTGGCCGTTGACGACGAAGACGATTCTTTTCGCGTCCGATGGGATGCGGCCTGATCTCGTCGACAAGTACGCCGCGCAAGGCGCGATGCCCACGATGAAGGGCCTGATGGCCGCTGGCGTCAAGGGCCAGAACGGGCTTCTCCAGGGCTTTCCGCCGAACACGGGGGTCGGCTGGGCGACGCTCGCCACGGGGACGTACCCGTCGGAGCACGCCTCGACCAACAACACGTTTTTCCGTGCCGGTGACGCCTTCAACAACTCGACCTCGTTTGCGGCCTCAGGAATTCTTCAGGCGGACACGATTGCCCAAGCGGCTGAGCGTGCCGGCAAGACCGTGGTCTCGGTGGAGTGGGTTGCGGCGCGAAGCTACGTCCCGGCGCTCCGGGGGCCCGTCGTCGACTTCCGGTCGTTCTTCTCGAACCGCGGCGTCCTCGTGAACTACGACCTTGCGGGGCAGCCAGCGGGCGCGAACGCCTTCGGCGTCTCGTACCAGCGCTCGGGCTTGCCCGACAACCAGACGCCCGCGTACGCGGTCCCGCCAGTGACCGACGCGAGCGGCTGGATCGGCGTCCCGGCGTCGCAGGGTACCTCGAAGCAGACGCAGTTCCGCGTCCGTAACACCGCGTTCCCGGCGGTCGACAACGTCGATCGCTTCTACGACGTGCTCGTCTACGACGCAGCTGGAAGCTCGGCGGGCTACGACCACGCCCTAGTGGTTCCCTCCACGGCCGCGAAGAACGGAGCTGCTGCTGTGGCGAACCTCGCCGAGGGCGATTGGGCGGAGGCGAAGGTCACCCTGACCGGCGGACGGGCAGGTCAAACCTCCGGCTTCTACATGAAGCTCATCGACTTGACGCCGAGCCTCTCGCAGTTCCGGCTCTACTTCACCTCGATCGCCCGCGTCAATGCCACGTATAACGCGCTCGGCGCGGCGGGCTCCGCCGCGTTCGAGCAGACGCTCGCCTCGCAGCTTCCGACTTCGACTGCGGCCGACTTCGCTCCTCTCGAAGCCCTGATCGTGGACGAGGACACGTACATCGAGCAGGGCCTCATGTGGAAGGACGCCCACTGGGCGTACCTCGAGTACATCGTCGAGACCCTCGGTGTGGACCCGGACTTCCTGCTCATCGGCAACCCGGTCACCGATGAGTTCTCACACCAGTTCATGGGGCTCGTGACGCCGACCGACATGGACGGAAACCCGAACCCGTACTTCGACAACGTCGACGGCGCGGGCGCGACCGACGGGCGTGCAGCGATCCGTGAGGGCTATATTCGGTCAGCCTACGAGGAAGCGGACGAGACGCTCGGGCTCGGGCGCGAGCTGATGGGCGAAGACTCGACAGTGTTCGTCTCCTCGGACCACGGCTTCGCCCCTCAGTGGTTCGCCGTGAACGTGCCCGAGATCTTGCGGGGCGCCGGCCTTCAGCCGACCCTGCAGACCGGGAACTGCCGCTTCGCAAGCGCGGCGGCTGCAGCCACGGCAAAGGCCAAGGAGTGCCATGCGGGGGGGACGGCGCAGATCTACATCAACCCTGCGACGGTCCCGGCAGGCGCCTACGAAGGCGTCCGGACGACCATCATCGACACGTTCAAGAACCTCGATGACCCGAACCTGCCGGGTCAGCAGAAGGTAGTCGCCGCCGTGTTCAAGAAGGAGGAGCTGCGCAACGTCGACGGCACCGACGCGCTGCACCCGAACCGCTCGGGTGACGTCGTCGTCGTGTTCCGGCCGCCATATCAAACCGATGCGGCGACGCCGGGGCAGAGGATCGCTTTCTCGCAGTTCTTCGGTCAGCACGGATACATGCCGGATCTCGTCGATCTGGCGCACAACGTGAACATGCACGGCTCGTTCATCGCCTCCGGGCCGGGGATCCGCAAGCAGGATCCGGTTGCGGGAATCCGGGCGATCGACGTTGCACCGACGATCGCCTTCCTGATGAACATCCCCGGGCCTCAGAACGCCCGAGGGAAGATCCTCACGAAGCTCACGCCGAAACCGGGGCAGTACAAGGAAGTATCGATCGTCAGCATCTCGGACTATCACGGCCAGCTCGTGCCCCTGAGTGAAGCTGCGGATACGCTGGGTCCGACCTTCGGCATTGGGGGGGCCGCCTTCCTGAAGCCCTGGTTTGACGCCTACCGCGCCGAGGCGCCGGGTGGCTCGATCACCGTCGCCTCTGGTGACTCGGTGGGAGCAACACCGCCGATCTCATCGTTCTTCGGCGACACGCCGACGATCGAGCTCATGAACATGATGGGCTTCTCGGCCGACGGGCTGGGGAACCACAACTTCGACAAGGGGCAGACGTACCTCCGCAACACGCTGATCCCCCTAGCCCAGTTCCCCTACGTCTCGTCGAACGTCGTCGGGGCGAACGGGAAGACGCCCGCCGAGTGGTCGCCGTCGAAGGTGTTCGACGTCTTCGACGGGGCCAAGCTCGGCGTCGTCGGCTTCACGAACGAGGACGCACCGACCCTCGTCTTCCCGAACGCGTTCGCGCCGTTCACCGTCCAGCCGCGCATTCCTCGCGTGCAGGCGGAGGTGAACGCGCTGAAGGCGAAGAAGATCGGGCCGATCGTGGTCTTGGGTCACGACGGGGCCACCGCGGGGACGCTGACGAGCCCGACAGGCCCGCTCATCGATCTCGCGGACGCGCTCACGAGCGTGGACGCCGTTATCGGCGACCACACGAACTTCCAGGTGCTGGCGACGAGGCCGAACGGAGCGCTCGTCGTCGAGAACCTCTCCAGGGGAGTTCGCTTCACTCGGGTACGCCTGATCGTCGACACGAACACGAAAAAGGTCGTCTACAAGACGGCCGACTTCCACAAGCCGTGGAACATCGGCGTCACCCCGGACCCGGCCATTCAGGCCCGGATCACCGACCTGAACACGCAGCTGGCTCCGATCCTCGGCGGCGTGATCGGCAACTCCAGCGTGTTCATTCCGCGGGCGGATACGTGTGGGCGTGTCGACGGAAGGCTCTGCGAGTCGCTCGTCGGCAACGTGATCACCGACTCGATGCGGGTGAGCTACGGCTCGATCGGCGTCGAGTTCTCGATCACGAACTCGGGCGGGCTGCGCGCAGATCTCACGTGCCCCACGACCGACAATCCGAGCGACTTCTGCCCGGCGTACACTCCGCCCCCGTTCCCGATCTCGCGTGGCCAGGTGCTGACGGTGCTCCCGTTCGGGAACGTCGTCGTCACGCTACAAGTGAACGGGGCGGAGCTGAAGACGATGCTCGAGAACGGCGTGTCGCTGATGCCGGCTGCAAACGGTCGCTTCCCGCAGGTGTCGGGGCTTTGCTTCACCTACGAGATCACCGCTGCCGCCGGGAGCAGGGTCACGGGTGCCGTTCGGCAGGCGGCGAACGGCTCTTGTACCGGGACGGCGATCGATCTCAGCGCAGCGTCGACGTACAAGATCGCCGAGAACGACTTCATGGCGAGCGGAGGTGACGGCTACCCGAACTTCTTCAGCCGTGCCACCACGCAGGGCATCATGGATCAGGTGCTCGCCGACTACATCACGGCGTCGACGCCGATCAGCCCCGCGATCCAAGGGCGCATCACATGCACTGACTCCAACGGGGCGACCGCTCCGAACTGCCCGGTCATCCTTCCGTAACCGAGAACGGGGCCGGCTCTTGCGGGCCGGCCCCGTCTCACTTCTCGAGTGCGCGCCGAAATGCGGGGTCGAGCTCTGGATAGGCGAAACTGAAGCCGGCGTCTCGTAGCCGCGCGGGCAGCGCCCGCTGGCCGGTGAGGAGCGCTTCCTCCGCCATCTCCCCGAACATTGCCTTGGCTGCGAAGGCAGGGAACGGAAAAATCGTCGGTCGTCCGAGCGCCTTGCCGAGCGCCTTGGTGAACTGCGCATTGGTCAGCGGGTTCGGCGCGACGAGGTTGACCGGACCCGCCATGTCGCTCTCGAGCGCGAAGTGAATTGCGCCGACGACGTCGTCCAGTGCGACCCAGCTCCACCACTGCTTTCCGCTCCCGACCCGACCTCCGAGCCCGAGCTTGAACGGCGTGATCAGCCGCGCGAGTGCGCCGCCTTCACGTGCGAGCACGATCCCCGCACGGAGGTTGACGACGCGGATACCGGCCGTGCGAGCGGGCTTGCATGCACTCTCCCAGGCCCTGCCGACGTCGGCGAGGAAGCCGGTTCCGAGCTCCGACTCCTCGGTCAGGATCTCGTCTCCGCGGTCTCCGTAGATCCCGATCCCGCCGGAGCACACGAGGACGGATGGGCGCGGATCGAGCGAGGCGAGCGTCTCTGCGAGCAGCCTCGTGCTGGAGACTCGGGAGTCCAGGATCTCCGCTTTCCGCGCGCTAGACCAGCGCCGACCGATCGTCGCCCCACTGAGATTGACGGCAGCGTCGGTTCCTGCGAGCGCTGCGGCATCGATGGTCTCGCTCTCGGGATCCCATTCGGCCTCTCCCGGGCCCGCCGCGTGCCCACGAACCAGCCGTACGACGTCATGTCCGGCCGCCTCGAGCGCCGGTACGAGAGCGGAGCCGATGAGGCCTGAGGCACCGCTGACAGCGA
>JBCKBY010000080.1:0-8371 GCA_038910715.1 Gaiellaceae bacterium | reverse complement strand
ATGAGATCTTCGAGGACGACGGCGAGCGGGTCGGCCAGCAGTACCTCACCGACACCGGCCCGATTGACATCCTTGCGGTCAGCAAGGACAGAGCGTCAATTCTCGTCGTCGAGCTAAAGAAGGGTCGGACTAACGACGCCGTGGTCGGCCAGATCCTCCGGTATATCGGCTATGTGCAAGACGAGTTGGCAGAAGAAGGACAGACCGTCAAGGGCGCGATCATCGCCCTCGAAGACGACTTGAAGCTTCGCAGGGCACTTTCGGCGGTGCCGAGGGTCGCCTTCTATCGTTACCAGGTCAGCTTCAAGCTCACGACGGACTGACAAGCATCCTATGGCGACGGCGCTGCCCCCTCGGGAGGAAGCGCTCTCAATAACGTTGTGTGACTGCCGCAATGCATCGGGCCTTCGAGCAATAGAGCGGAGGGGTCGGGTCGGAGGCGGGGCCGCCGCAGTAGCGGCAACCGGTCGGCTTCGGCCTGCGCCTGGGCTGCCAGACGCGAGCGTCCACGACGAAGTCGCTCGTGCTTCGCCGCTCGGGGACATGGATCGTGGCGGCGCTCATGCGGAATCCTGTGTGTTGAGGTTGTCGAGGATCGCTCGGGCGAGCGCCTCGTCCTGGAGCACGAGCGTGAATACCCACGACCCGTCTGCTCGCCGGATCACGAGCCCCTCGTGTTCCTCGGTAAGCGTGTACGGGCTCATATCACCCCCACGTTCGCGTCGATGAACATCTGCTTGGCCGCGACGCTCGACGGCGGAGGGTCGAAGTCGCCGCGCTCGGTCAGCCGGGCTAGCCCCTCGATCGCGAGACGGAACAGCCCGCGCATCTCGTCAGGATCTTCGGCCAGCGCCTTGAGCCTGGCCTCCTCCTTCGCGTCCTCGGGGAACTCGTGGGGGAACTCGACCACGATCCAGCGGTCGAAGAACGAGGAGGTCGTGTCCGGCGTCCTCGGGAAGGTGTTGCACGAGAAGATCGGGAACGCGCCGGACTTGAACTCGAAGCCGTCGCGGTACTTCCGCTCGCCGTACGCCCAGTCGCCGCCGGTCAGCATCTTGAAGTCGCCGACGTCCTTGGGCAGCGTCGGCCCGATGTCGGCGCAGACGTTCGCCAGCTTGCCGACGAGGTGCGACGCCGCGAAGCGGTCGCCCGTCAGCCGGGCCAGCGACAGCGCGCTTACGTTGCCCCACCCGTACAGCGCGCCTTGGTACTGTGCCGCAATCGACTTGCCGTTGTGGCCGGAGCCGTGCATGAGCAGGGCGCGCCGGAGCGTCTGCCGAAACTGCATCCCGTAGCCGGTCAGCTCGAACCAGAACTCGTACGCGTCCACGGGGAGCACCTGGCGGAAAAACTCCTCGATCGCGGGGCAGGTCGCCGTCGGGTCGTACTCCCACGGGATCGCCGCGAGCCACGCGCGCTCGGGCGTCGAGGGCTCGGGCTCGTAGCCCTCGCCGGTCTCGATCGCGTCGAGCACGTCCACGATGCCGTTCGCGCAGTGGACGACTACGCGCTCCTCGTGCGGGGGCGAGAACGAGACGCGGTTGAAGGAGCCCGCGTGACGGTAGAACTTGACCCCCTTGTTGACGTACTCGGGCTCGTAGAGGTAGCCGAGCCACTCGGTCGCCCGCGACTCGATCCACTGGTCACCGTCCTGGTACCAGACCCCGTCGTAGCACCGGAGCAGCGCTCCGTCCTCGCCGACCGCGAAGGGGAACTCGGCCCCGAGCGCGTCGGCCAGGAGCTTCGGCACGAAGACCGGCTCGCGCTTGTCGAGGTTGAAGAACTGGAGCGGCGACATCGACGCCTCCTGGCCGACCGGGGCGGCGGCCTCGACGAGCGCCTCGAAGCGGTCGCGGAGTGTCGGCGGGTCGAGCAGGTAGAAGACGTTGACGTCCTTGACGCCGTCGGGCAGCGAGACGACCCTGACCTTGTGGGCGAGCGGCCCCTTGGCGAACTTGACTGCCATCTTCTTCCCGGCGTCGTCGTTGTCCGGGACGATCAGGATCTCCTCGAACGCGGCCAGGTGCACGTCGTCACGCGAGGGCCTGTAGCCGTTCGAGCCGATGATGCCGACCGCCGGGTAGCCCGCCTGCCAGAGGGTCAGCGTGTCGGTCTCGCCCTCGGTCACGAACAAACGAGGCACGGCCTGCTCGTGGTACGTCGGCAGGCCCCACTGGCCGTACAGCTCGTGGTCGCGCCCTCGCCCGGACTTGGTCGGTGCCGTGGCGTCGGCTCGCGTGCGTACCTGCGTCCGCGTGCCCTCCGCGTTCCAGTAGCCGAACCCGATGCCGCCGTCGGCGGTCGAGTGCACGCCGACCGACTGGAGCCACTCGACGTCGAGGCCCTTGACCTTGGCGTAGTAAGAGAGCACGTCGGCGGTGATCTCGAAGGCCACGTCGGGCTCGTCGTAGTCGGCGGAGAAGTCGCGGGGCAGGAACCCGGTCGGGGTCGCGTAGCGGATCGCGGTCAGGACGTCGGCCTGCTCGCAGCCCGCGAAGCAGTGGATCAGCTCGAAGCCGTCCGCGCGGCGCGTGTAGTGAAGGCTCGGGGTGCCGTCGTCGTGCGCGGGGCACGTCCCCATGAAGTCGATCGCGCCGGTCGAGCCGGGCGACGAGTCCGCGTCGTGCGGGACGCAGCCGAGGTCGAGCAGGCGGTCGAGGATCGTCGAAGAGGTTGTCGCGGTTCCCACTAGTAAGTATCTATCGAGCGGGCATCGCCGGGTGTCAGAGAATCGGGCCGTTCGAGCCCGTCTGAACACAAACGCAACATTCGGAGAGGTGGGGGTGTGATAAAAGGGTCGTCTTGCACGAACCGCAGCGTGGTAGCACGAGTCTGCGAGTCTCTGCATGTGCTAAGATGACGGGTGACGGCCCGAGGCGGCTTCACCCCGCCGAACGGGCCTCGCGGCTTCCCACAGAGCCCGACCTCGACCCGCTCCGGCGGGTCGTTGTCTTTGTGCGGGCGGTCACGAAGTCGGTGGCACTTTCAACACCTACCTTGTCAGACCATTTCCCTCCTTATTTGTACCTCTCAAAAATCGGTTAGGGGAGGGAGGGAAATAGGGGATGAAATGGTCTGAGAGGGTAGTTGTTGAGGCCGGGGGTCGTCCCCGTCCCCCTCGCGAGCCCGAGTTCGTCGGCGGATCGAGGTGCGTGCCGCCCTCCGAGGGCTGAGATTGACCCACTGCACACGCACACACGACCGCGCCTCAACCGTGCAACGCCGTCCCGCAGCGCCGCAAGGCGAATGAGGCTGGGGTCAGACGGCGTCTGAAGCGAGCCCGGCTACGCGACTGCTGGATCGGTGGGCTCCCCGCATGCCGAGCAGAAGCGAGCGCTTGCGGGGAGCAGGCGTCCGCAGTTCATGCAGTACCTCGTGGCGGCTGAGGTTGCGTCTTCGTCTTGGCCACGACGAACGGGCAAAGCGACTTCTCGTACGTCGGCCGCGCTCGTCCCGACGTGGATGGTTGGCGTTGGCGCCTGATCTGCTGGAGAAAGCGTCAGCGCGTACGTGATGAACGCGATGAGGTTGCCGAGCGGGATCATGAATGGAAGCGTCCACCAGCGTGTCCTGCCGTGTCGCGCGGGAACCACGAACGCCGCCCAGATCGCGAAGCCTAGGCCCACGTACGGGATCAGCAGGACAAGCACCCACCATGCGCTGGTACCGATCGACCGCAAGATCACAATCCACGGCCCTACAAGTGGAATGAACGCGATGCCCGGACTCCTTACCCTGAGCCTCTTCCCGACGACGAAGGCCGCGACGCATGGCAGAAGGATCCACGCGACGAAGAGCGCGAGCAGGACAGCCACCTCGAAGGCGCTGAGCCCGTACTCGTAGGTCGCATCTGACTCCACCGGATGCACCTCCGCAACGTCACCAGGTTCGGGCCGACAGTCTGGCAGCTCAGAGGGTTCGGCGGTCAGCCTGCGGCTGGAGCCCACGAGCGTAGCCGCCCGGCCTATGTGGTGTGCTCAGCCGAGAGAGCCCGGCGGCAGGCCGGAGATGACCTCCATCTGGCGGATGAGGTGCTTCTGCAAAGCGAGATTCGCGGTCATGCCCTGCGCCTGGGCGGCGGTCAGGTTTGCGGCCTGGCCAGCCGCCGCAATCAGCTGCTCGGCGTAGCCGTTACCGGGATGGAGGTAGAGCCGGATCAGATCGTCGTGGCGTACACCGCGCGTCTGCGATCCGTCGCGGATGAGGATCTGCCCGTCTCGGAGTTTGCCCACGTCGCGCGTGACCATGTGGAATGGGCGTCGAGAGCGCGGAACCTCTACGACGCCCAGCCTCCGCGCATCATCGACCGCGACCTCGTAGTAGAGAAACTCGACCGGGGGGTCGGTGGTCGATGCCACGAGCTGCTGGAGGCTCGCGTCGTCGTAGTTGACCGAGATACCCAAGAGCGTCTCATCCGGGCGACCCGGATCGACCCCGTACAGGACGTACCCCGTGTCGTGGCTGAAGGCGGTCGCGTTCGCGACAGCGAGCACGTCCTTCACGAACTCCCCCTTTGCGCCCTCGTCGCGAGGAGGTACGAAGTCCCTCTTCCAGTCGAAGACGCTCTGCTCGGGGTGAGCGAGGATGGCGAGGATCTGGTTTACGGTCAGGCTCGGCCGCACGCTGTCCATGTTACGGATGGTTATTGCGTACTCCGACCGCGGCTTGGTGAGGGCCTCGGCCGTCTAGGACGTGTCTAGAGAGGCGGGCCGCGCGACCACCTGCCGCCCTCATCCGCGAGTGCGATCGGGGCCGTGTCCCGTGGCTGGAGGCCCTACGCCGCGCACCCTCCGACCCTCCTCGACGCACCACGACCTTGTCGATCTCGACCTCGTGCTCGCGGACTCGACGCCGCGTGCCCGCCTAACGCCAGGCTAAGCGCGCACCCGCAAACCCGCATGAACGCAGGGGATTTCGGGCGCATAGCCGCGTAGATAGCCGCCTCCGGGGCTCGATGACCTCGACGACCCTCCGCCGGGCCTCCGCGCGCGGACGACCTCGGGCTCGGGGACACGACTCGGGGACACCTGGGGACGCCTGAGCCCCGATTCGAGCCTGATCGGGCCTCCGTTTGACACTTGGGGACAGCCGCCGAGTACCGTCGTAGGAGATGGCTTCCACGCGCGACGCACAGGGCCGACTCCGCACACCGGCCAGGTACGACACGCCCGAGTGGAGGGAGGAGATCCTCCTCCGCCACAAGGGCGGGGCCTCCGTACGCCACCTCGCCGCCGAGACGGGTCGAGCGAAGTCCGCCATCGCGCGAGACCTCGCGCGGGCTCGCGAGGAGGAGCGCGCCGCCAGGGCCGCCGACCGCGACGCCGCCGCCGCCAAGTTCAGGCCGCCCGACCCCGAGCTGAATCGCAAGCCGGGCGCGAGCGTCATGCTCGGCGTGCCGGGGGTCGGTCTCACGGACGTCCACGGCCACGCCCTCGCCGCCGCCGAGCACCTCGGGCTCCTCAAGCGCCGCGCCAACTCCTCCGACGCCGCGACCGCAGTCCGAGCGGAGCGCGAACTCGAACGCCTCACCGCGCAGGCGAACCTCCGCGCGGGCCTGAGCCCCGACGGGATGGCGACGTACGAGACTCCGCTCGGCAGGGGCGGCTACGACCCCGCCGACCCGGACGAGGTGCAGAGGGTGCGCCGGACGATCCGCGAGGACGTCCAGCGCGCAGGGGCCGACGAGGAACTCGCCGACTACCTCGCGCAGACCTGGCAACCTCACCCGCTGCCGAGATGACGGACGACGCACCCGAACTCATGCCCGCCGAGCCCACGCCCTCGGATCCCGACCCACCCCCCACGCTGTTCCCTTGTCAGTTCTGCACCACCGCCTCCTTCCCGTCCTCCGCCCGCCTCGGGCGTCACATCCGCAAGCACCACCTCCTTCAGCACGAGGCCGAGGAGGAGCGTCTCAGGGCGGAGTTCGCCGCCAAGCAGGAGGCCCGCGCCGTCGAGCGCCGGGTGCAGGACGTCGCCCCCGGAGAGAGACGGCCCGAGGAGCGTTCGCCCGACGTCGCGCCCGCCGAGATGATCGCGCGCACGACGATCGAACACCTCGCGCGGCTGACGGACGACGGGCTCTAGACGCCGAGCCGCTGCCGCGTCGTCTCGACGGCCTCCGGGTCTGTATCACAGCCGACGAACCGCCGACCGTTCGAGAGCGCCGCGACCCCCACCGTGCCGGAGCCGAGGAACGGGCTGCACACGAGGTCGCCGGGCTGCGAGAAGCGGAGCACGACGTCCGTCACGCCGGGGAGGGACTGCTCCCACATGTGCGTGACGCGCGTCTCGGCCTCCGCGGGCGAGACGACGACGACGTCGCCCATCCACGGCCCCTCGTACTTCCCGTTCGAGAAGACGAGCAGCGGCTTCCAGCGGGACATGACGCGGCGAGGGAACTGCTGAACGGCACGGGCTCCGTCCTCCCACGTGAACGCCGCCGTCCAGTGATACGTCAGTCGCTCGCCTAGACGATCGAACACGTCAGGCAGGTACGTCTGACCGGACATGGCGACGAGCAGGCCGCCGGGCCTGAGCGCGTGCGCCGAGAGGTCGGCCAACTCCGTCCAGCACGGCAGGAACTCGCGGGCGTAGGGCGGATCGGCTACGACGAGGTCAACGGAGCCCGCCTCCACGTGCTCGACAAGTTCGGCGCACGAACAGACGTACACGTCGTGCCCAAGCGTCGGGGCCTCCCGCGCCGACGACCGTGCTACCGACGTCGCGCGCTTCGCCGCCGCCACCTTGCGCTCGTTCGCGCGAGCCCGACGCGCACGCCCCCGCGCCTCACGCTCTCGGTACGCCCTCTGCTGGCAGGCCCGCGAGCAGTACCTCGCATCCGATCGCGTGGCCTCGAACTTCGTCCCGCATGTCCTACATATCACGTGACGGGTAGCCACTCCCCTCACCTTAGGCGTCCGCTCGCCTATTGCCGGGGGTTTCGCCTCACAAGACGCCGAAGGCCCCGAAGGGCCTCCAGATCCCGGAGAAGATGGGCGCGGCGACTAACGCCGCCTGCGCCTCCCACACCGCTCGCCACTGAGCCGCCGTCTGCGCCACGGGCTCACCGTAGCGGCGACCCGGACGGAGTCAAGGGGTTGGCCGAACTTCGGGGGCGATGTCACACTTTCGCGGGTCAGGTGTGACGCGGGGGGCCACTCATAGTGTTCGGTGTAGCCGGTCGCGGGGTCTATGCGGGGGAGCGGGCTCACGACAACCCGGCCAGTGCCGCCGCCGCCGTCTCGACGTGCTCCTCGCTCTCGACGTTGTGGACGTATCCGAGGGTCGTCACGAGGTTGGCGTGGCGGGCGAACCTTTGAGCCCACGCCGGGGACGCACCGCCGTTGACGAGCCGCGAGATGCTCGTGTGACGCAGGTCGTGGAACCGGAACGACCTCGGCTCGGTAGAGAGACCACCGCGCTCGCGAGCCTTGCGGAAGGCCCTGTCCACGATGCCGTGCTGGCACCACCGACCCTCGGTGTTCGGGAAGACCGGCGTGTCGGGCGAGACGGCCCCGGCCCTAAGCCTGTGCTCCACGAGCACCTTCCGCATTTCCGGGAGGAGGTCGATTTCGAGCGCCTTGCCGCCCTTCGGCGTGCCGATGTTGCCGTCCTTACCGAGCGCCTGCCGGACGTTGATCTTGTTGCGCTCAAAGTCCACGTCCTGCCACGTCAACCCGGTGACCTCCGAGAGACGAAGAGCGCCGAAGTACGTCGCTTGGATCATCGGGCGCAGCCATGGCACCCGCTCACACCCGGCGAGCAGGGCCTCAAACTCGCCCTCCCCGAGGATGCGAGCCTCGATGGTGCCCTGCCTCGGCTTCGCCTTGCGCCCGAGCGCCTTCACCGGGTTCGAGCCGATCACGTCGGCATCGACCGCGAAGTCGAGGATCGAGGAGAGCGTCGCGAGGATGAGAGCCTTGGAGCCCGTCGAGAGCGGGCCGGGCTTGCCGTCATGCCGCCGGAGCCCGTTGAGCCACACCTGGATCGCCGCCCGGTTCAGGTCACGCACCTTCATGCGTCCGAGACGGGGCTTGATGTGGAGGCGGACGTGGAGTTCCTGCGTCTCGACCGTGCGGGGCTTCACGTCGCGCGCCGCGCGCCACTCGGGAAGGAGGTCGGAGAGCGTGATAGTCGCGCTCGCGACCACGTCACCCCGCACCTGCTTGTAGGTGACCTCGGCGAGTCGCGCCTTCGCCTGGTCGAGCCGGGGGCCGACCGTCTCGTAACGGCGAACGCCGTCGGAGCCGGTCACGCGAACCTCGAAGGACTTGCCGCCGTTCTTCCGCTCGGAGTAGTAGATGCCCGGATGCTTCGGTACGGGCTTGTGGCGGGCGAGGGTGGTGCTAGCGTGAGAGGGCATCGAAAC
>JBCKBY010000079.1:0-8814 GCA_038910715.1 Gaiellaceae bacterium | reverse complement strand
CGACCTGTACGAGAGTCTCGGCTACGAGGTCGTCGGTACCTGGACGACCTACCGCAAGCCGCTCTGACGAGAGAGAGGCCCGCCGAAGCGGGCCTCTCTCGGTATCCGACTATCGCCGCCCGCTACTTCGGAGGCGGCGGGACGAGGCAACGGACTGGGTCCGACTCGTTGCCGGAACCATCCACTGCGACGAGAATCGCATCGCCCTTCAGCTTGATCATCCAGTCGATGACTCCCGCTCCGGGCTTGATGCTCGGCGTCGCGCCGGGCGCCTGCGTGAGCTTGATCTTCGTGCCGCTCGCGAACGGTCCGAAGACCGCCGAGCTCGCAGAGTCATGGACGAAGATGTCCGGATCCGGGTCGACGGCGTCGGTCGCCGTCAGCTCGAAGAATCCGTCCTCGTTGTTCGCCGGAGGCACGTTCTTCCCGCCGGGGTTCGTCGTCGGCGAGCACGCTCCCTCGGGCGCCGTGAGATCGGCCCACTCCTTTCTCACTACCTTGGTGGCCGTGCCCGCAGTGATCGTGGCAACTGCGGTGATCGAATCCATCCCGATGCTGCTCGGTGCCACAGGCACTGAGTAGGTGAACGAGACGACGCCGTTGGCGGCGGTTGCACAGCTCACGGGGTTGCACGTTCCGGTGGCGCCCGCGTTCTGGCCGCCCACGGTGAACGCGACCGGAATGCCCGCGACCTGAGTCGGATCGCCGAGAACCGTGGCCACGACGGTGTGGGAGCTCTCGACGCTCAGATCGTTCTTCTCGAGCGCCGGAGTCAGAGTGAGGTCGACGACCCCCAGAGTGGTCGACGCTGTGACCTCGGTGCCGTCCTCCGCGGTCGCCGTCGCCTCGATCGTGTTGATTCCCACCAGCAGAGCAGCGGTGATGTCCACGTTCGAGAGGGTCATCGACACGGGCTCAGAGCCGGCCGTACTCGCGACGGTCGTGCCATTCACCGCGAGCTCCAGCTGCGCGATGTTCGTCAGCTGAGCAGCCAGGACCGTGCTCAGCGTGCTGGGGTCGGCCACCTCCGTGCAGGTGCCACCCGTCGAGTCTGCGATCGTGCGCAAGGGCGCGCCTGGATCGCAGGAGTTCGCGGCCCCGCCTCCGATGCCGAAGGTCAGGACCCTCGTGCCTGCGTCGATCGCGGCCTGCAGAGGCGAACCGGCGCCGGTCGTGAACGTCGTCGGCGCACCATCTGACAGGAAGAAGCCCGTGTTGATGTCGGTCGCGGGCTGCGACGCGAACGAGGCGTTCATGTTGGTCAGCGCCGCGTTGTAGTTCGTGGAGCCGGCGAAGCCGGCCGTGACATCCGCCGTGAACTGGCCGATTCCCGCCGCACCCGTATTGAAATCCGTCGTGAGAGACCGGATGACGTCCTCGGCGTCGGGAACGGAGTTGCCACTGGCATCGTTGTCTGGCGGCGTTGTGAAGGTCTGTACACCGCCTGCCGGGCCCATGTCCGCCGTCTTGCCCCCGGTGCCGAACGCGACGAGCCCGACGTTCGCGTTGGTCGCGCTGCCGAGGCTGTCGTTCAGCGCGATGAGACCGACGCATGCGGCGTCCAGCGCCGTTCCCACGAGGCCGTCTCCGTCGCAGTCGCCCACCGCGGGCTGAAACGGATTGAAGACCGGATTCTCCATGCTTCCGGACACGTCGACGACGTACACGATGTTGGCCGTGTCGCCCTCGCCGAGCGTCGCCTTGGCTGTGGCATCGACGGCGGTTCCCAGCCACACCGGGTCGTTCGTCGTACTCAGCGAGACCTCGACCGACAGCTGCTGGTTGGTGGTCGTCGTGGCGGAAGCCGGGTTTGCTGCTCCGGCTGCACCCACAGCGACAGCGACCACCATTAGCGCTGACAGCAGGGCCCCGAGCCCCATTCGTCTGCGGGACTGTGTGCGGCGATTCATTGTCTCTCTCCCTGATCGAAGCGGTGGCGCGGGCGGGTTCTGCCCGCGCACGACTGCGCTAGGCGCCCCTGCTCTCGAGATTGACGCACCCCCTTCTCTGGCGGCTGTGCCGCCAGCCCCTTTGGATGACTCAAGAACGTCCTATGCGCACCGGAGGCAAACGCGCGACCCTCAGGAGGGTGATCTGCGCGAGCGATTGGGTCACTGTCTCTGGCTCGGGCGCGCGATTCGCCCGAATGCCCGGCGACCGCCGTCCTCGCTCGAGAACGCCGAGAGCTGAACGAGCTCACCCTCGAGCTCGAGTCCGGAGCCGATGACCCGCGCGCCCCTCAAGCGCACGTCCTCGCCGAGCCCGACAGAGGGTTGCCTGGATGCGAGCGAGCCGTCGACCGAGGCGACGAACGCTTCCACCTCCGACGCAGGAGTCGGGCTCCCGTCGAGCCGCCCGAGCGCGTCGAGGAGGTAGCCGGCACGGAGCTTCGGCCACAGGCTCGCGAATGCATCGGTTCGCGAGACGAGGTCGAGACAGAGGTTGGACCCCAATCCGAGAACTGCGCCACATTGACCCGGTTGGGCCGTGAAGGCGTCCTCGAGCGCGCTCAGCTCACGAGCTCGGGCGTGATACAGGTCCGAGCTTGCGGTGGGCGCGTGTTCCATGAGACGGTGCCCGTCTCTACCCTCTCACCGTCTCATGACTGCTTGAAGCCCTGCATTTGCAGGCGGAAACGTCTACGCGCCTGCCGTCTGTAGAAACCCTCACATGGGCGCAGAAACCCCTCGGGCCGAGCTCGAGCGTGCAGGGGGCAAGAGCCCTGCGAGCCGGCTGACTTCGGATTGGGCTGTTGGGCGCCGTGGGTGGTTCGAGCCCTGTGACTGTGCGGCTTTGAGGGGGTCATCGGGTAGCCCATTCTGCTGGCCGTTCTCGCGGAAATGGGCTGTTGCGTGTTGCCGGCTGCGGATGTCGTGCAGGACTTTTCCCCCCCTCCGACCATCGATCCACGATCAAGCTTGGGTCGGTGTCGCCTTTCCGCCAGATCGCGACGCACGGCCGCATCATGCGAGCAGCCAGCCGGTTTCGAGGAGGGCGTCGATCTCCGACCGTTCACACCATGCGCAGACGGTGCCGAAGATCTACTCCTAGGAGGGGTTTGCGAATCGGTTGGCGAAGCGAGGCACCAGGTCTAGTATCGGATGGGACATGCTACGGCGACTCCTCTTCGTGGTGTTCTTCTGCCTCGGTGGCTTCCTCTTCTACATGCCTAAGTGGATCCTCATGGGCACGAAGGTCAGCCGGGACCGCAAGAAGATCATCAAGCAGCAGAACAAGATTCTGAAGCGCCAGCCGCCAGCTTAAGCGGCGAGCGGTACGGCTCGCGCCTTGCGAGCGCCTGAGAGAGCCGCGCCAACATCGTCAAGTCGGCGTGAAGCTGGACGCGCTCAAGGCCACGGACGCGGAGCGGCGCAGCCCGCACTCAGGCGGCGCCGCTCCTGAGGCGCACTTCGCCCTAGCGCGGGGCCATAGTCTCCGGCGCAGGTGACAGTCCCGGCGGACGACACTCGGCCCCTTCTGAGCGGAAAGATCCCACTCGGCCTGCTGGCTCGTCTACTCGCTGACCTGCCAGCGCCACCGCCCGAACTCCGTCTCGGCGCCCGGATCGGTGAGGATGCGTGCGCGATCGAGATCCCCGGTGGCCTCCTGGTCGTTGCGGCGGATCCGATCACGCTCACCAGCGAGGACATCGGGCGGTTGTCGGTGATCGTCAACGCGAACGACGTGGCGGTCAGCGGCGCTCGACCGCGCTGGTTCCTGGCAGTCGTCCTCGTTCCACCCGCTACCAGCGAGCGCGTCATCCGCGACCTGTTCGCCGCCATGCGGCGTGCCCTCTCCGACCTCGACGCCTACCTCGTGGGGGGCCACACGGAGGTGACCCCAGCCGTGAACCGGCCGATCGTGGTCGGCCAGATGCTCGGCCTGGCCGAGACCGGCACGGTTGTGACCAGCGGCGGGTTCGGCCCCGGAAACGTCGTTCTCCAGGTAAGGGTTGCCCCCATCGAAGGCGCAGCGGTGCTCGCTCGCGAGGCGGCCGACCGCCTACACGGGCTGGACCCGATGGTGCTGGAAGCGGCGCGTGCGGCGCTGGATCGTCCCGGCATCTCGGTCGTGGAGCCCGCGCTCCTGGCGGCCGGTTTGGGAGTCAAAGCGCTGCATGACCCGACCGAGGGAGGGCTGGGCGCGGGGCTGCACGAGATGGCGCACGCCGCGGGCGTCCGCATTCGGATAGAGCGGGAGGCCGTGCTCTGGTTCGAGCCTGGGATCGCCGTCTGTCAGGCGTTGGGCGCCGACCCCTGGTCAACCCTCGCCTCCGGCACGCTCTTGGCCGTCTTCCCACCGGAGGCCGCCGGGACGGCGCTTCCGGCCTTCGCCGACCAAGGGAATCCGGCAGCCGTCATCGGCACCACTGAACCGGGGGTAGGAGTGATCGACACCGATGGCCATGCGATCCCCTGGCCCGAGCGTGACGAAGTCGCGCGCCTCCTGCCAGCCACGGGAAGCCGGAGCACAGCTTCAGAGGCGTAGTGCATCCGGATCGCGACAATTCGACCCCGACTAGTAGGTGTAAGACCCAGCCAGGTTGTTCCTCCTGAGCGCCTCGCCTCCCGAGGCCAGCTTCTGCCGACGTTCTGGGAGGGCGCCGCAGATGTGACCGGAACGAAGCGCGGCGTCTGCTTCGTCGAGCAGACCTACGCCTAATCCGGGTCGGCCTCGCCGACCCCAAGCCGCTCGTACACTTGGCTGTACAAGCACGGCCGGCGCTGATCGTCGCAGACGAGCCGAAAGGCGACAAGCAGCTTGCCTCGTGCCCGCGCTGCCGTGTGCCCGTGAGCGGCTACGAAGGAGCCGGAAGAGCTCGTCCCCGAGGCTCTCGCCCTGGCCGCTCGCCTGCTGTCAGCTGAGCGGAGAGGGCGTCGGGGTCGGACCTAGGCAGGTGTGAGTGTCAACACGACCGGCAGCGTCAGAAGCACCGCGCCCGCGTCGTCGTCCCGGTGGGAGTAAACCTTCTCCTTAGACAACTCGACCTGCCATCCCGGCAGGATCTCGTTGCGCTTGAAGCCCTTGCGAACACGGGCCAAAGCTTGATCGAGCTTCGTGCGGTCGGCTCCGAGAAAGGGGACGGAGAGAAACAGTCCGGCTCGGAGCTGCTTCGAATCCGACGGCCAGGTGACCGGTTCAAGCTCCGCGACCTTCACGATCAGCGCTTCAGGCAGCTCGTGAGCCGGTTGCAAGCTGAGATGCCGGTAGATCGCGGCCTCCAACTCGGCTCTGTCAGGCGCATTCGGCATCTAACTTGTCTCCGAAGACGAATCCTATTACGCGACCGGCGAACCTTGTCCGGAGGAGCAGGCGCCGATCCTCCGCCAGTACGTGCGCGAGGTGAAGGTCACGAGGCCGTACTTCGATGCGCAGCCCGATGACGATGTTGCCACGTTCGCCGCCGAAGCCGACCGGCACCCCGTTTTCGAGCCCCGCGGAGTACTCCTGGAGGAGCTGCGCCGGACTCCGCCGCTGGACCGCGGCGTTGCTGTCGCCGTTCGGGAGAGCCCGCGCTCAGGCGGAGGCGGCGGCGGTCTCGACGAAATCCCGCAGCGCGCCTGTCCCACCGCCGACGATCGGGTTGCCGTGCGCGAGCAGGAGGTGGTCGGCGTCGAGCTCGAGCAGCCTGCGGAAGGAGGCGAGCAGCCCGGTCTTCACTGACGCCGGGTCGTCCCCGAGCAGGAAGTCAGGGACGAAGCCGAGCGGGCCGTCACCTCCACGGACGAGCCCGTCCGCGAAGGCGAGCGCCCGGTGCGCGGGGAAGTGGAGCGCGGTCTCCTCGGGGCAGATTGCGCCAACCTTGCAGGCGACGGCCCCGCCAGGCAGTTCGGCGCCGAAGTCGAAGGGCTCGACCGGCTCTCCTTTGCTGAACTCGTGCAGCCCGGCACGGTGACAGTGCACCGTGCAGCCGAACGCGTCGACGAGCGCGCCGCTCGCCCGGTAGTGGTGCCGGTTCGTGAGCAGAATTGCGGTCGGGGCACCGCGCTCCTCGAACCACGCGAGCCCCTCCGCCGGGAGCATCGGGTCGATCGCGACCCGCTCGCGGACGAGGTAGTACGAGCCGACGTCGATGCCGATCCGCTCGTGCTGGACCGTCCAGTGGACGACGCCGGGGAGGATCTCGTTCACGCCGGCAAGCGTAGCGCCGCCAAGAGCGGTCAAGCCGTGCCGAGCCCCGGGAAGGGGGGTACCCGGGGGGAAACATCGTTTACCCCCGAGATAGAAGAAGGGCCGGCAATGCCGGCCCTTCTTCGTGGGGATTGGGAAGCGGACTTTCTAGAAGTCCATCCCGCCGCCGGGCATACCTGCCGGCATGGCGGACTGCTTCTCCGGCATCTCCGCGACCACGACCTCGGTCGTGAGGATGTTCTTCGCGATCGACGCGGCGTTCTGCAGCGCCGAGCGCGTGACCATGGTCGGATCGATGATCCCGGACTTGACCAGGTCCTCGATCTCGCCCGTCTCGACGTTCAGGCCGTGGCCCTTCTTGACGCCGCGGACCTTGTCGATGACGACGGAGCCCTCGAGGCCCGCGTTGTACGCGAGCTGGCGAAGCGGCTCCTCGAGCGCACGAATGATGATCCTCGCGCCCGTCTTCTCGTCGCCTTCGAGCGCGTCGAGCGTCGCCTTGACCGCGTCACCGGCGTTGATGAGCGCGACACCGCCGCCGGGGACGATGCCCTCCTCGAGGGCTGCCCGCGTGGCCTGCAGCGCGTCCTCGACGCGATGCTTCTTCTCTTTCATCTCGGTCTCGGTGGCTGCGCCGACCTTGACCACTGCAACGCCGCCCGACAGCTTCGCGAGGCGCTCCTGGAGCTTCTCACGATCGAAGTCGGAGTCGGTGTTCTCGATCTCGGACTTGAGCTGCTTGATGCGGCCCTTGATCGCGTCGGACCCGCCGGCACCATCGATGATGGTCGTCGTGTCCTTGTCGATGACGATCTTGCGAGCCTTGCCGAGCTGCGAGATCTTCGTGTTCTCGAGCTTGAGACCCAGCTCCTCGGTGATGACCTCGCCGCCCGTGAGGATTGCGATGTCCTCCAGCATCCGCTTGCGGCGGTCGCCGAAGCCCGGCGCCTTGACCGCGACGGCACTGAACGTGCCGCGGAGCTTGTTGACGACGATCGTCGCGAGCGACTCGCCCTCGACGTCCTCGGCGACAATGAGCAGTGGCCGACCGGCCTGAATGACCTGCTCGAGCACCGGCAGGATGTCCTTGACTGCGCCGATCTTCTGGTTGGCGATGAGGACGTACGGCTCCTCGAGCACGGCCTCCATGCGCTCGGCGTCCGTGATCATGTACGGGGACAGGTAGCCCTTGTCGAACTGCATCCCCTCCGTGAACTCGAGCTCGAGACCGAAGGTCTGACCCTCCTCGACGTTCACGACGCCGTCCTTGCCGACCTTCTCGATCGCGTCCGCGATCACGTCACCGATCTCACGCTCACGCGAAGAGATGGTTGCGACACGGGCGATGTCCTCCTTGCCGGAGACCTCGGTGGACTGCTCCTTGAGGTTCTCGACGATCGCGTCGACCGACTTCTCGATGCCGCGCTTGATCGCCATCGGGTTCGCACCGGCCGCGACGTTCTTGAGCCCCTCGCGGACGATCGCCTGAGCGAGCACCGTCGCCGTCGTCGTGCCGTCGCCGGCAACGTCGTTGGTCGCTGTCGCGACCTCGCGTACGAGCTGCGCGCCCTGGTTCTCGAACGGGTCTTCGACCTCGATCTCACGAGCAATCGTGACGCCGTCGTTGGTGATCGTCGGTGCGCCGAACTTCTTGTCCAGGACGACGTAGCGCCCCTTCGGGCCGAGCGTCACCTTGACCGCATCGGCGAGGACATTGACGCCTCGCTCGAGCGCGCGACGCGCGTCCTCGTTGAACTTGAGCTCCTTGTGAGCCATCTAATTACTCCTCCTCAGCGGGAAACGAGCTATGCGGCGGCGCCGGCAAGCTTGCGCTTACCCTTGCCGCCTGTGTTTACGACCTTCGCGAGCACATCGGACTCACGCAGGATGAGGACGTCGTCGGAGCCGACCTTGATCTCCGTCCCGCCGTACTTGGAGAAGATGATCTCGTCGCCTACCTCGACGTCCATCTTGATGTATTCCCCGTCCTCGTCACGAGCGCCGGGGCCGACAGCGAGGACCTTGCCGCGTTGCGGCTTCTCCTTCGCGGTGTCGGGCAGAACGATGCCGCTGATCGTCATCTCCTCTTCATCGAGGACTTCGACGATCAGGCGGTCGCCCAAGGGCTGCAATTCCATACGAGAGACCTCCCTTGACACAGAGTTTGTGACAGTTCTGGCACTCAGACCGTCGGAGTGCCAAGGGTACAGTAGCACGCTCGAGCCGTCTCGCCAAGCGAGATTGAGTCGATACGGCTCAGATCTGGTGACACACTCCACAGCGACTGTTACAAAGTCGTGATGCGGCGCGAGCTCTCCGCGGGAGTGGTTCTCGTGCGTCGAATGCGAGGCGGGTGGTGGCTGGCCGGCGTGCGTCCACAGGGTAAGCAGGAGGGCGCGTGGGTGCTCCCGAAGGGTCTGATCGACGGCGGCGAGACCCCGGCCGAAGCAGCGCTCCGAGAGGGATACGAGGAGACGGGCCTTCGCGCTCGCCTCTCCTCGAAGCTGGGAGACGTTCGCTACGTCTACACGTGGGGGGGCGAGCGGGTCTTCAAGATCGTGAGCTTCTACCTCGCTCACGCCAGCGGCGGGAGGATCGGAGCGTTGCCGGCGGGGATGGATGTCGAAGTGGCCGACGCACGTCAGGATCGGCGCAAACCCGCATGAATACAGGGTTCGCGGG
>JBCKBY010000078.1:0-9162 GCA_038910715.1 Gaiellaceae bacterium | reverse complement strand
AACCCACATCCCTCACATCCCTCACTTCCCGAGCGCAACCTGGCTCCCCACCTGCGTTTGAGCCGGATTCGGTCTCCCTCACTTCTGTCTGCCCAGTCGCCCTCACTACCTTCGCGCAACCCGGCTCCCCGCCTGCGATAGCGGTGCTGGAGAGCCCCTCACATGACGAGGATCGACCCTGAGGAGCAGGCGCGCCTCGCCGACCTCGGCGGTGGCGGCGCGACGTGGGCCGAGGTGGCGCGAGCCGTTGGCATCGGAGTTTCGCCTTGGGTCGGCGGGCTGGTCCTCTTGCTGCCTGTCGCAGTTCCCGCAAAAAGCGACAGCGGCGCACCGCTCGGAGAGGAGATCCTCGCCCAGCACACCGGGCAGCCGCTCGCAACAGTCTCCACATGGAGCGCGACCACTTCATGACCGCAGAGGAAGCGAAGGCGTACGGCATCATCGACACGGTGATCGCTCACCGCATCGGGCCGCAGTAGTCTGCCCCCGCTCCCTCGGCCAAGCAACGCCGCTGAAGCAAGGGCGCCTCGGGCGACCCGTCGAGCTCGTCCGGCTCGAGCTCACAAGCCGTAACCTCCGCTCATGGTTGACCTGATCGAGTTCCCGGCGGATGACCTCGAACGGGCGCGGCGGTTCTGGCAGGGACTGCTCGGTGCGCAGCTCGAGGGCAGGCGCGAGGGCGAGGGCAGCGGCGTCCAGACGCACTCGGGCGGAACGGAACTCGGAGTCCACGAGCGCGGCCCCGGCCCGGGTGACCGCGTCTCGCTTCCGTACTTCCGCGTCGCCGACCTGGCCGCAGCGCTCGAGCGTGTCGCCGAGCTCGGCGGTGAGGTGATCCATCCGGGCGAGCGGTGGGCGATCTGCCGCGACTCGGAAGGGAGCCCATTCGGCCTCGGCTGCGGCGGCACCAGCGGCCACCGCTAGTTTTCGACGGTGGCCGCGTCGGGGTAGCCCGAACTCCGCGCTTCTGCGCGCACTCCGACGCCGCGAACACATGCCTGCGTGTCGCACTTCGGCTCGTCTGCGACAACCAGCCGGCTGCCCGCCAGGCCGCGCGCGCCAGTCGAACGGGCTCCCGGCGCCCCAGTGACCCTGCGCTCTCGGTGTTACCTGTGAGAGCAACGGGTCGGAAGCAGCGACAATCGGGGCTCGCGACAACGAGGAGGCGACAGATGGCCATCATTGCGAGCTTCGACTACGCGCCCTTCGACGAAAGCGACCCCGACGACTTCCGCCCGAACTCGAAATGGGCGCTGCTCGTCGATCCTGGCCGCGATCCCGAGGCGCACGTGGACGACGTCACGTTGATCTTCGAAGAGATCGCACCGGGCGATCGAATTCCGCTCCACACCCATCCCATCAACGAGGTGATCGTGATCGATGAGGGGACGCCTGAGGTCACGCTCGGCGACGAGACGCGAGACACCGGCCCCGGCACAGTCGTCTTCATCCCCGCGGGCACTCCGCATGGGACACGGAACGCGAGCACCCGAACAGTCCGCCTTCATGCGATGTTTCCGTCCGAGCAAATCGGCATCCAGTACCTCGAGCGCAACCCCGCGCCAAGGACCGAGAACGACCCGCCTCAGCCGGCCTTCACGATCGACGCACGCGCGCTCGTCGAGGCCTGAGGCTTCGGAAAATGGAAGCGGCGGGAATCGAACCCGCGCAACATTCCTATCGACGGGCTACGAAACGGCCCCACTATTCAGCGATCTGCAACCTGCGCGGGTCATCGGGCAGGTGCAGCCATTCCGCCTCCGCGACGAGCGCGGGCTGCTCGTCTGGCGGAAGGTGGAGTTCAAAGACGGCGAGCGTCTCGCCAAGCGCTGTAGCAGCGGGCGCGATAATGCCGTGCAACCCAAGCTGGTGGGCCGCCTGTCCTATCCTCTGGCACCTCGCGTGCTCACCGACATGGCTGATGAGGTCCTCTGATGAGAGACCTACCGCCGCCCGATTGGCCTCAACGCGAAGATCAAGAACGGTGGTGAGCGCGACCTCAACCGTCAGAAGGCGTCTTGGGCCTACCATCTCGCCCGTCATGCCTTCGACATCGTCGACGAGATGCCTGTAAGCCTCGACGACCACCGATTCGGTTGGGCGGCCAAGGTACAGGACTGAATACGCGCCGGGAGCGCCCCAGCGACCGCCGGACGAGCTACCGGTCAGTGCCCGCACAGTCGGAGAAACGTGGCGCTCGAATATCCCGCTGACCTCGACCGAGCCGCAGCTGGCAACTGCGACCGCGAGGTTGCGGTCCATCTACATGGCTCCCGTGCGCAGGCGGTCGACTGCGTGCAGGACTGGCTGAAACTCGCCGGCGATCAGTAGGTCGATAGGACGCTGTCCGCTCAAGTTTCGGTTCCGTGCATGGACCCAAATGTCGGTGCCCTCGGGCGTGTAGACATCACGGAGCTCCTTGACGATGTAGTGGATTTCGAGCAGGCGGTCGCGCTTCTCTCCCCTCGGTCGCGAGCCACCAGCGGCCCAGTTGTAGACCTGACGCTCGTCGACGCCGGTGATCTTGGCGACTTCAGCGGTAGTGAGAGCGGCTTCGCGAATCTCGTCCACGATTCGACCGTAGAGCCCGCTTAGCTTGCTCGGGCTAGGCACCTAAGTGATCCCTCCTTTCATGCGACGTTGCGCCCTTCGGACTCGGCACGCCGTAGCTCCTCGGCGACGCGGCCGAGAGCCTCAAGGCTCGTCGTCTTAACCTTCAGCGGCTCGCCAGCGTTTGCGAGCACGCGATTCGCCTGCTGAGCAAGCGTCACGGCGGCCTGCGCCTTCATCGCGACGTGGTTCAGACGCCAAGGTCGAGCCGGAAGAGCTGCGAGCATGGCGAGCTCGCGCGCCCGCGATCGAACCGCATGCTCACGAGGATGCTCCAGCGTGCTCGCCACACCTTGTGGGCAGCAACGCTCGTCTGTGCACATCACCTTGGCACGCATCGACTGGTTCTCGAGGAGGCGCCGGGCGACACGCGGATTCAGACTACGCCCGAGCGGCTCGACGAAGACACCGGCAGCACCTCCGCGTCCAGGCTTCTGGCCTGGCTTCGGAGGGCGACGAGCGGCGATGTTGCTTCGGATGTTCGACTGCTCGCTGATTCCAATACCCGTCTCGTACCCATCAACCCCGGCTGCGACGAGAGCGGGTCCGTAGATGCCCTGTCTCCACGCGATGACCGGAAGACCCACGATGGCCTTGAGATGGCTCATCGCGAGGAAGAGGCGCCAAAGCTTGTGGTACGAGTCGTTCCCGTCGCCCGCCGGCGAGAGGCAGAGACCAATGGCTTGTGCTCCAACGTCATGAGCTGCAGAAGCGAAGCGATCGAGCCCGATGTTCCACGTCTTCTCGGCTCCCATCTTCAGCAACTGGGCGCACAAGACGGGAACAAGTGGCAGCGCGACGCCATCCCTCTCCATCACCGTCCGCGTGAGTCGAATCCAGTCAAGGGCGACTAGGAACCACGGATCGTCTGGAGCTGACACGTAGGGATACGGAGGAATGACAGCGGTCGCGTTGTGACTCAGCTCGAACTCGATTACCTCGGCGACGTAGTGGTCCCGGTCGGTACGCGCAGCAAACGCCGCTGGCGCCACAGCGCCAGCGCGCCCAAACGGCAGCCTTGCCCATGGGTCTTCCTCGCGCAGCACGCCGTGCAGAAGCGGCGTCAGCGGATCAACCAGCAACGGAATACCTGCGCCAGCCGCCGCTTCAGCGAATTGCGGCCGCTTTGCGGCAACGGGAGCATCGACAACCAAACGGCTTACAAGCGGCCGCTGCCGACCGACCATGATTCCCGTACCGCCCGGCGCCAGCAGGTCACTCACCACCTCGTGGTCATTCAAGGCTGGCCGGATTAGCAGTTCACCGCTCATTCATCTCTCCGATCATGTTGTTGCTCATGAAGATCATACTGAAATTCACCATGATGTCAACTATGACTTACGTCAGGAACCAGGCACTGAAGAATAGACTGCCAGACTACCCTGCTGGTCGGACGAATCGCGGTGTATCTGGAGGCCGCGAAGTCGGAAGGGGACTCGCCGAAGAGTGAAGCAAGCCCCCCTCCTTTGGAGCTATCTACGCGACGACGCGGACGCTCGATCCGCGGTTTTCGCGCGCCCACGCGACTAGAGCGTTCGTGAGCGATCTCAACGCGCCCTGCGTCGACTGAGGTGCGCTACCCCCGGAGAGAAACGCGCCGGCCCCCATCCAGAACACGTTGTCTTCCTCGACCGGGATCTCGGCCAACTTCGGCTCAAGCGCCTTGAACGCTTCGCGGATCTCAGACTCCGAGAACGCCTCAGGCCCTCGTCTGCAAGGACGCGAAGCGTCGTCCCGTAGCCGAGCATCGACTCCTGTCGGAGGTCGGTCGGCGTGCTCTCGCCATTGACGACGGCGCGAAGACCCGCGAAGGAGTCGAGCAGCGTGTCCAGGAACTGCTTGTCCTTCTTCGCGGCGAGGACTTCGTTACGCGAGAGCTCGTCCTCGGTGCGCCTCCCGACTCGACCGTTTACGCCGACATGCACCGCCCGCACGACGTCCGCAACGATCTTCGCGCCGATGAGATTCGGATTCGTCGATGACATGCTGCGCGACTGTCCGTCCTCCACACCGCCCTCGACGAAGAGGGGGTGCTCGGTCGCGACCTCACGTGCGATCCGGTTGACGACGTCGCGCTGATCGGAGAAAACCTTGAAGTCAGGCCGGATGCCCTTCGCGTTGTTCGCGATGTCGGCGAAGATCTGGACGCGCTCCGTCTCGGTAGCCTCGACGATCTCGACAGTGATGTGCTCGTCGCCCAGCTCTGCGATTCGGTCAGACAGCTTCTTGTATGTCCGCTTGTGATCGCCGAGCTCCTCGCCGCCGTTCTTCTCGGCGAGCTCGATGAGCCGGAGAAGGCCGCGTCGCCTCTCGTCGATGATCTCGTCGAGCGTGTGGAAGCCAAGCGTCCGGTGCTGCCCGTCGACGATGAGGATGTGCTGTGTCTCGTTACTCGGAATGCTGAGAACCCCGAACGCCGAGCCGTTGCCGAACGAGATCTTCGACTCGAACTGCAGGCTGTTGTGCTCGAGCGGGACGCCTACGAAGATCGCAGGGGCCACCCAGTCTCGCTTGTCATGGACGTACTCACCAAAGCGCTTCGCCCTCGGACCGTCGACCTTGCGATTGCCGTCGAGCGGCTTGTTGGGATCGGGCTTCCGAGCCACGAAGGTCGGCACCTCGATCTCCAGGTGGTTTCTGGCGAACGACGGTTCTGGCTTACGACGCGCTGAGCGCTTCGGGAGCGCGCCAGCGGAAGCGCATCTCCATGTCCTCGGGGATGCCGCGCGTATGCGGCTGCACCCACGTCTCGCGCGGGCCGAGCACTATCCCGACATCGCGCGCCCGGTCGCGCGCCTCGGCACTTGCCGACCGACCGTCGGAGAGCCGTCGACGGTGCCCAGCAACGAACGAGCCCCTGTAGTGCACCCAGCGGCCGACCGGCTCAAAGTACGCGGGCCACGCTCGGCGACGCGGGACCGTTCGCGTCTGCGGCCGACGGTGGGAGCCTCCCCCGCTCGAGACACCCGTCGTGAGGCGCGGCCGGTCCTCGCGCCTCGATACGGGCTGCTCGACTGGCTCGAGCTCGATGCAGGTGGCGGCCGCAAAGCCGAGGAGCGCGCACGCCCACGCGCCGACGGCGTCGTCCGTCTCGGCGCGCGCATCGATCATTGCTGGGAGCGGATGATTGGTCGCGCCGAGGAGGATCGCTCCTTGCAGAGAACCGCCCGAGCGGCGGACGCGGAACGGCACGCAAAGATGCGCACCGCCGCCCTTGATCGGCAGCAGGCTCAGCTCCGCGTATTCGCACTCCAGGACAACCGCACGGTCATACGCGACCTGTCGTTCATGACGGATCTGGCGGCTGGCCTCGACACATGACTCGACGAGTTCCTGATCGGCTGTCTCCGGAAAGTGCTCCAGACGCCGCATTGGCACATGCGGCTCGGCGGCAGCCTCGGCACGTGCAGCCCTGTCCGCGTCTGCGGCAGGTACGGCCTTCTTCGCGTCCCCGGCGGCACGTACAGCCCTATCAGCGTCTCCGGCGGCACGCGCAGCCCTTTCGGCCTCCGCCTTCCTCGCCTCCTCAAGCTCATGCTCGGCGACCACCTCGGGCTGGAAGTAGGTAACGAGCTTTGCCTTACCGCGCCCGTCGACTACGACCCTAGCGTCGGGATGCTCGTTCGCGATCCGCTCAAGGTCCGCTTTAGTCAAGTCCGCCACAGCCTTTTCGCGCGGCGGCTGGTTTCTCAGGCCGACCCTCTTACCAGCGGAAACCAAGCCGACCTGTCGGCGCTTGCTCGGGTCGCTTCGGCTGCGCTTACTCCGTTTACGCTTGGACATCTTCGCGTCCCTTCCCGCGGAGACCCTAGTCGATTACGCGGCCCATGCATCGGCAAACGCCCGCAGGTACTCGCCCACCGGTGCCGTCGCGCGCCCACCCTCGTAGGGAGGCCGCCCACTCGGCGGCCTCCCTACGTTGTGCATCCGTGTCACTTCGTACGCCTACGCTTCGCCGTACGGCCGTGCGTCGCGCTCACATGGCGACGAAGTCCCGCGGGCTCGTCCGCTCGCTCGCGTCGTAGTCGACGATCGGCGGCTCGCGCAACGTCCGCGCCTCGATCCTGAACGCTTCCCCGACCGTCTCCGTGCGGCCGCGGATCCGCCGGCCGAAGTCGGCGAAGCAGCCGTCTTCGAGCAGGTCGTTGAGCTCCTTGAGCGAGCCGACCCTGGGCACCGGCACCAGGTGCGCTCGCCGGTAGCGGCCGACCTCGCCTTCGACGCCGCCCTTCTCGTGGGCACCCGCGCGGCCGGCGCGGGTGAAGGCCGATTCGTATAGGTAGTGCGAGCGAAGCGCGACGAAGCGCTCCTGCTCGACCCGGCGCCGGCCCCGCAGCACCTGCTTGACCGCCGAGCGCAGGTTGTCGTAGCGGATCGTGCAGAAGACGCCGCCGAAGAAGCGGAACGCCTCCACGTGCGCCTCCAGGAACGCCTGCTGCGTCTGCCGCTCGAAGGCCATGACGAAGGCGGCGCCCGAGTAGCAGGCCCGCATCAGAAACAGGCTCACCTCGAGTCGCTGCCCGCCGACCTTGACCACGGTCTCGCCCCAGTCGACCTCAGCTTCGACGCCCGGCTCGTACACCTGCGGCACGAACACCTCGTCGACCGGGTCGCCCAGCTCGCGCCGCCGACGACGCACGTACTCGCGCACGGTCGTCTCCGCGACGTCGGCGCCCTGCTCCGAGACGAGCCGCTCCCACACCCGCTTCGCCGTGTGCCGCTGCTTGCGCGGCGCCTCCCGATCGGCGAGCAGCCACTCGTCGATCAGCGCCCGGTACGGCCCCAGCTTCGGCGCCGGCCGCCTTCCCGACCGCTTCCGCGGAGGCGGCAACGCAGCCGCCAGCGCCTGCCGCACCGCCCGCCGATGCACGCCGTGCCGGCGCGCCAGCTCGCGGATCGACGACCCCTCCCGCTCGCGGTCCCTACGGATCTGCTCGAACAACTCCACCCTCGATCCCATCCTCTCTGCGACCTCCCCTCCGAGCTCGTTGAAGCTCGGACGGTCGACTCGCCGTCGGACGAGGGTGGGGCCAAATCAGGCCGTCGTAGTGGGGCCAACTCAGACCGTCGCGCCCACCGCCGTACGCCGCCAATCGACTCCACGGTGAACTGCCTCATAAGTGGGGCGGGCGGCTACCTGAACGCCGTTCGCGACTACTGCATGCGCGGCGCAGACCTAATAACGAAGAAGCTGTTCTCGTAGGCCCTGGTTCCCAGAGGCCGCGACCGCTAGTTCGAAAGGCGGTATAGGCGATCCGGTCGTCGCGACATACCGTTGCGCGGCGGCCAGGAGGTTCGCATCGACAGTCCTGCCCGAGGTGTCGGCGATTCGTCCCACATCGCCAGTGCTGTCGAGTGGCACGAACTCGCTGCGCTCGCCGTGACTTTCGATCGTGGTGCGACCAGGCCGCGGCTCCTCGATGACGATGGGAGCGGCGATTCGTGTCGGCGCTTCCTCGCGGATCTGGTCGGCCATCGCGACCAACCGAGGATCAGCGGGAACCACAACTGGCGCGTTGTCGTCAATTCCGTTTCCGGTGTCGGTTCGGACGACTCTGCCGATGATCTGACGGAAGGACAGGTCGGTGACAACGTTCGTCGCGTAGACGAGGACTCGGAGTCGCCGAATGTCCACGCCTTCGCTCACCATTCGCACCGCGACGATCCATGGGGCCGTGCCAGACGTGAAGCCGGAGATCGCTGGGCCGGGAGCGGGATCGTCAGGGTTGTTCAATCGGCTACATGCGATGACGGGTCGTGCCCCGAGCCGCATGCGAAGGAGTTCTGCGATCCGATCTGCGTGATCGCAGTCCATGCACACGATGAGGCCAGCCGCGTCATGGTCACCTGCCGTTCGCAGATCGTGGAGGTGCGCGTCGGCATAACCGAGCATCGTGGTGAGATGGCCCCCACCCGTTTCCAGAGCGGTGCGCAGCCGATACGACTCGCCCTGATCATTGAGATCATCAGCGAACGAGACCGCGTGGATTTCGCCGCTCGGGACTTGGAAAGTAGCCGTACCCCCGACGTGCGCGAAGCGCACCGGTCTGCAAGTGCCGTCCTCTAGCGCCTCCCCGTAGTTGTAGCGGTAGTCAGGCACGGATCGCCCCTCGACCGTGCGGACAAAGATGATCGGGTCTGCGGTACGGAAGGGCGTACCCGAGAGGCTGATGATGCGGGTCGCTGCTGTCATGAACGCCTCCTGAGCGCCCACTCCCCACGGGCTATCGCTTCCCGCGTGGCGCACTTCGTCGAAGATCACGCGTGTCCGGTATCCCGGTTCCGCGGCGAGCGCCGCGAGCATGGTCGTCTGGGTCACGAGCGCCTGATAGGTGAACACAGCCCCGCACCACGGCTCGTACAAAGGCCGGGTCGGTCGCCATCCCGGCGGGGCTAGTGGAATGGCTGGGCCGCCTCCGGCCCCTTGGGCGGCCTCGACCCACTGTTTGACCAGGTGTCTGGTTGGAACCACCACGAGGACGCGGTTCACCTCGCCGGAGACCATCAAGCGAGCCGCCGCCTCAAGGGCCATGAGCGTCTTCCCGGCTCCGG
>JBCKBY010000077.1:0-9192 GCA_038910715.1 Gaiellaceae bacterium | reverse complement strand
GATGCCGCACTCGGCGATCAGCACCTGCGCGGTGCGGAGCTTGACGCCGGGGATCGTGCAGAGGAGCTCGATCAGCTCGGCCATCGGGTCCCTCAACCGGCTTGGGAACCCGGACTGCCTGCGCGTCACGATCGAGGCCGCAGCGGCAGCAGGTGCGGCGCCCCGACTCACACCGGTTGCGAAAGTCGCCGAGGCATGTCAACACCGGAGTGGGGAGCAGGCCATCCGCGTCGCGGCAGGGAGAGCCTAGCTGTGGGTGGGATCGTTCCTTAGGCGAGCTGGGTGCGTGCTTCTGCGGCGGCTTCGACGAGGTTGGCGACTGCTGGTTTGACTTCGTACCAGCTTCGGGTCTTGAGGCCGCAGTCGGGGTTGACCCAGAGCTGGTTGGCCGGGATGCGTTTGGCCGCTTCGAGGATCAGGTCGCGCATCTCTTCGGCTGTTGGAACGCGGGGCGAGTGGATGTCGTAGACGCCGGGGCCGATCTGGTTTGGGTAGTGGTAGGTCTCGAAGGCGTCGAGGAGTTCCATGTGTGAGCGGGCGCTTTCGACCGAGATCACGTCGGCGTCGAGCGCGCCGATGGCTTCGATGATGTCGTTGAAGTCGGAGTAGCACATGTGGGTGTGGATCTGGGTTTCGTCTGCGGCGCCCGACGAGGCGAGGCGGAAGCACTCGACGGCCCAGGCGAGGTAGTCGGGCCGGTCGGCGGCGCGGAGCGGGAGTCCTTCCCGTAGTGCTGGCTCATCGATCTGGATGACACGGATGCCAGCTGCTTCGAGATCGCGGGCTTCGTCTCGGAGCGCGAGCGCGAGTTGGCGGCAGACGGTCTCGCGTGGGAGGTCGTCGCGGACGAACGACCACTGCAGCATCGTCACCGGCCCGGTGAGCATCCCCTTCATCGGCCGGTCGGTCAGCGATTGCGCGTAGCTCGCCCAGGCGACGGTCATCGGCTTCGGGCGGGAGATGTCGCCGAGGATGATCGGCGGGCGGACGCAGCGGGAGCCGTAGCTTTGAACCCAGCCTGCTTGGGTGAATGCGTAGCCGTCGAGTTGTTCTGCGAAGTACTGGACCATGTCGTTGCGTTCGAACTCGCCGTGGACGAGCACGTCGAGGCCGATCTCTTCCTGCCAGCGAACAGCGTGCTCGGTTTCGTTGCGAAGGAACGATTCGTACTCCTCGACTGTCGCCTTCCCGCTCGTGAACGCGGCTCGGGCGCTTCGGATCTCTGCCGTTTGCGGGAGCGAGCCGATCGTCGTCGTGGGAAGCGACGGCAGTGCCAGCGTGGCCTGCTGCGCCTCGCGCCGGACCGGATAGGGGTTGGGCCGCTTGGTTTGTTCGGGGGTCACGGCCTTCAGTCGTGCCGTGACGGCGTCCGAGTGGATCCGGGGAGATGAGCGTCTCGCTGCGGCTGCGGCGTCGGAGCGGGCAAGCTCTTCCGCCACTGCTTCGCGGCCGTCGGTGAGGCCGCGACCGAGGATGGCCAGCTCCTCGATCTTCTGGATTGCGAAGGCGAGCCAGCTGCGTAGCTCGTCGTCGATGCCAGTCTCGATCGCGAGATCGATCGGAACGTGGAGCAGCGAGCAGGACGGGCCGAGCATCAACCCCTCGTCCCCGCGCTTCTGGAGAACGGGTTCGAGTCTGGTGAGCGCAGCGGTGAGATCGGTGCGCCAGACGTTTCGGCCGTCGATGATCCCGAGCGAGAGCGCAAGCTCCGCCGGTGCCTTTTCGAGGACGTCGGCGAGCGGGCCCGGAGCGCGGGCGAGGTCGAGGTGCAGGCCGGCGACGGGGAGCTCGAGGGTCGTGTCGAGGTTGGCGCCGAGCGCGCCGAAGTAGGTCGTGAGCAGAAGCTTCACGGCGGATGCCTCGGCGAGCGCCGCGTAGGCGAGACGGAATGCGGACCGGGCGCGGTCGTCGAGGTCGAGCACCAGACAGGGCTCGTCGATCTGCACCCAGTCGGCGCCGGCCGCTTCCAGCCGGCGCAGCAACTCGGCGTAGACCGGCAGCAGGCCGGCGAGCATGCGGATGCCGTCGCTGTGGCCGTTGCTCGATTTTGCGAGCAGCAGGAACGTGACGGGTCCGAGCAGCACCGGGCGCGTCTGGAAGCCGAGGCTCTTCGCTTCCAGGTACTCGTCGAGCGGTTTCGTCGTCGCGAGCGTGAACTCCTGATCGGGCGCGAGCTCGGGGACGAGGTAGTGGTAGTTGGTGTCGAACCACTTCGTCATCTCGAGCGCCGGCAACCCGGCCGTGCCGCGGGCAAGCGCGAAGTAGGTGTCGAGCCCGACCGGCCCACCATCCCAGCCGTAGCGTTCCGGGATCGCCCCGACCATCGCTGCGGTGTCGAGGACGTGGTCGTAGAGGGAGAAGTCGTTGCTCGGGAGGTGGGTGACTCCGAGGCCGTGCTGGCGTGCCCAAGCGGCCGCGCGAAGCGCCAGCGCATCTTCCTGCAGCGCCGCCTGGTCGATCTCGCCAGCCCAGTAGCGCTCGAGGCTGTGTTTGAGCTCGCGGCGTGGGCCGATGCGGGGGAAGGCGAGCGTCGAGACGATCACTGACAGGCCTCGCACTCCTCGCCGCGGGCGCTGTCGGCCGCCAACGCGATCGATGCGGCGCTTCTATCGGACCGGCGCGTCACGTTCGAGTAAGCGCACACGGCCGAAGGAAGGTGCGGGTGCGGGCACCAAGGCGCGCATGACGGCGCGAGGGGAGCCCGGGCGCTCCCCCTCGCTGTAGGAGCATCACGAGCCGCGCGCCTCCTCGTAGCGGCGGGCGACCGCGGCCCAGTTGACCACGTTCCACCAGGCGGCGAGGTAGTCAGGGCGGCGGTTCTGGTAGTTGAGGTAGTAGGCGTGTTCCCAGACGTCGATGCCGAGGAGCGGCGTCTTTCCCTCCATGATCGGGCTGTCCTGGTTCGGCGTGGACATGACCGCAAGGCCGGTACCGTCCCACACGAGCCACGTCCAGCCGCTGCCGAAGCGCTTGACGCCGGCGTCGTTCACTGCGGCCTTGAGCTCGTCGACGCCGCCGAACGTGTCGTTGATCGCCTCGGCGAGGGCGCCTTCGGGACTGCCGCCGCCGTCCGGGCTCATGATCTGCCAGAAGAGCGAGTGGTTCGCGTGCCCGCCGGCGTTGTTGCGCACGGCGGTACGGATCGACTCGGGGAGAAGCTCGAGAGCCGCGATCACGGCCTCCACCGGCCGGTCGGCCCACTCCGTCCCCTCGAGGGCCTTGATCGCGTTGTCGACGTACGCCTGATGGTGCTTGTCGTGGTGGATCTCCATCGTCCGCGCGTCGATGTGCGGCTCCAGAGCCGCGAAGTCGTACGGAAGCGGTGGAAGCTCGAATGCCATTCAAGCTCTCCTTTCTCTCCTGACTCGGACCTGCTTCGACTCGGACCTGCTTCGTGACAAGGCAAGCATAGGGCTCTAGGAGTGCACGACCGACAGTCCGAGACCTGGGTGAGGGGACGAGCTTGGGACGTTCGGCCTAGCTTTCCTTGAACCGTGCCGCTTCGTCGGAGCCGCCGGTGGCGTCGCCGGCGCTGTACGAATGAGCGCCGGCGCCCGCTAGCGTGCCGCGATCGACGATCAGGTATTCCTCGCGTATCGGACGACCATCGAACCAGCACTCCAGGATCTCGCGCACTCCGGCTGTATAGCGGGCTTGCGCGGAGAGAGACGACCCCGACACGTGTGGCGTCATCCCATGGTGGGGCATCGACCGCCAGGGATGATCCCTGGGAGCCGGCTGTGGGAACCAGACATCTCCGGCATACCCGGCAAGCTGGCCGCTTTCCAGCGCCCGCGCGATCGCATCGCGGTCGCAGATCTTGCCCCGGGCGGTGTTGACGATGTACGCGCCGCGCTTCATCTTGGCGATGAGGGCGTCGTCGAAGAGGTGCTCGGTCTCAGGATGGAGGGGCGCATTGATCGTGACCACGTCGCAGACACGCACCAGCGACTCGGCGTCCAGGTGGTAGGTCACGCCGAGCTCGCGCTCGACCTCCTCCGGGAGTCGGTGTCGATCGGTGTAGTGCAGTCCCACCTCAAACGGCTTCAGCCGCCTGAGTACAGCGGAACCGATCCGGCCGGCAGCGACTGTCCCGACTTGCATTCCTTCGAGGTCGTATGACCGGGCGACGCAGTCGGCGATGTTCCATCCGCCCTTGACGACCCACTGATAAGAGGGGATGTAGTTGCGCACCAGCGACAGGATCATCATCACCACATGCTCGGACACGCTGATGCTGTTGGAATAGGTGATCTCGGCGACGGTGATCCCACGCTCGATCGCCGCTTCCAGATCAACGTGGTCGGAGCCGATCCCCGCCGTGATAGCCAGCTTCAGCGCCGGCGCCTGCGCGATCCTCTCAGCCGTCAGGTAGGCAGGCCAGAACGGCTGGGAGATGACGATCGCAGCGTCCAGGAGCTCTCGCTCGAAGACCGAGTCCGGGCCGTCCTTGTCCGACGTGACAACAAACGCGTGGCCGCGTTCCTCGAGGAACCGCCGCAGCCCGAGCTCCCCGGAAACGCTGCCCAGAAGCTCACCTGGCTCGAAGTCGATCCGCTCGGGGGTCGGCGTGGTCTGACCGTCGTAGTAGCGCTCGATCCTGGGAATCGCGTCTCGGGCGTATGACCTCGGATACCCGTCAACAGGATCGTCGTACAGGACACAGAGAACCTTTGCCACCTCTGCCTCACCTTCCTCGCCTGCGCCCTGACATGGCCCGCGGATTCTAGACCTCTCCTGCCCTAGCGGCCCTTCGTTTCTGAAACGCGTAGAGCATATCGGCGTCGGGCCAATACTGACCCCCTAATGCCGGTCTGAGAGTGACCCCCCTCCAGCACCGCGCCGCGTCGTCCGGCGGGAGGCAGAGCCTTGCTCGACCCGCTCGGGTAGCGCAAGCCCTCGGCCAGTAAACTGAGTGCAATGCCAACACGTGAGGAAGCCATAGACGCCCTCCGCGGCGTCGAGGATCCCGAGCTCGGGATGGACATCGTCGAGCTCGGGCTTCTGTACGACGTCGAGGTCGACGGCGCGAGGGTGAAGGCGATCCACAGCCTCACCTCGATGGGTTGCCCAGCGGGTCCGGCGATCCAGGAGGACATGCGGAACGTGATCTCCTCGCTGCCCGGCGTCGAGGAGGTCGAGATCGAGCTCACCTGGGATCCGGCCTGGACGCCGGACAAGATGTCCGACGACGCGAAGTTCATTCTCGGCATCGGGTAGAGCCAAGAACCGAATGATCTCGCCCCGACGCCGTGCGCAGCCCCTCCGGCGGATCGGGCTGCCACACCGGGAACACGCGAAGATGCTGAGCCGTGCGCTTAGGAAGGGGTACTGGGCGCCGGCTTACGGCCGGTAGGTGAGCACTCGTCCCCAAGTGTCGTGTGTGCCCCAGATTCCGGCGCGGAGGCATTCGAGCTGGACGATCTGGCTGTGGTCGACGAACAGGTTGACGTCGGCGCCGTAGTTCTTGACGTACCAGGAGAACACGTCGGGCTCGGCGGCTTCGAACATGACGTTCTCGAGCCCGAGTTCGGAGGCGATGCGGGCGACGACGTCGGTCCGCCATTCGCGCACCTGCTCGGTGATCCCTTCGGACTCGATCATGATCATCGCCGCGCCCGCGTCCAGGTGGCGTTTCGCGAGCTCGATCGCGTAGCCGACATCGCGGGTGCCCTCGGCCGCGAGCGCTTCGACGGTGCTCGCGCCGCCGGCGCCGAATTGGATGCCCACCTCCGGCTTGGCCTTCAGCCCGGCCTCCCGGGCCTTCGTTGTCAGACGGACGAGGTCGTCGCTGGGGAGCATTACGAAGCCGCTCGAGATCTCGACGATGTCGAAGCCGAGCTCGCGGCATTCCTCGAGGTAGCGGTCGACGGCGTCGCCGCGCTGGGCGAGCACGTACTCGAGGAAGCCGCCGGTCGAGACCTCGACGTCGTAGCGGTGGCAGAGCTCGTTCAGCTCGCGTACGACGCGGCGTGGCATCAGAGCGAAGGAGCCGCCTGCGTACTTGAGCGTGTCGACGTAGGCGCCCATCGTCTCCAGCACGTCTTCGAGGTAGCGGCCGCCGATCGCGCTGTAGTAGGGCCCACGGATCTCCGTCACGCCTCTGCTGCGGGGCTTCGACTGTCGCTCGTTGAGCGGTAGGAATGCGAAAGCGCGGTCGTTTGTGCGCGTACCTTCCGTCGTCATCGCAACACTCCCTTTCCTCCTCGTCGTGGGTCAGCGTGTGCCAGAAGCTCGGTTAGGTCGGTCACCTCGATCTCGTCGAGCCCGTGCACCGCCTTCAGGATCTCTGCTTGCACATCGCCGCTCAAGTGCCGATCGGTGAGCCGCTCGAACTTTGCCGCGACCGCCTCCCAGCCCATCGGCCTGGTCAGGAACCCTTCGTAGTCGTCCTTCTTGGCGTCGAGAACGGATCCGTCAGCGAGATGGAGCCGCAGCCGGCACGCGTGCTGCGAGGGGAAACGGGCCGAGAGGTCAGCGGCGGGACGCACCGCTACCCGCTGGAGGAGCCCCTGGACGTCCGGTCGCGTGATCCGCTCGGGCGCGAACTGTTCGGGCATCACCTGGCCGTCGAGCAGCGCCACGGCGAGCAGGTAGGGGAGCGAGTGGTCGGCCTGCTCCTTCGTGCGGATCTCCATTTTCCCGCCCTCCTCGCCGCCGCCGATGATGTCGTAGGCGACCTGGAAGATCTCGAGCTCGATCCGCTCGACCGTGGCGGGGTCGAGCTCGTGCGCCTCGCGCAGCTCGAGCAGCGCTTCGAGCGCCGACTGGGAGTGGATCTCGGCGTTGTAGCGCTTGAGGAAGGTGCGCCGAACCCGCTCGAGATCCTCGTGCTCCCAGTCGATCTCGAACGGACCGGCGATCGCCTCCATGAAGCCCTTGTTTCCCTCGAACACCGCGGACGGGCCGGTGATTCCCCGTGCGGCGAGGAACGCCGCCTGGAGCGCGCCGGACGCTGCGTACGGATAGGCGAGACCCTTCCACTGCGATAGCTCGCCCGTCCTGGTCACACGGAGCGCGTTCAACGCCGTGCCGGCGATCGCGACCGCGTTCGCCGTCTGCTGCTGATCGAGGCGGAGCGCCTTCGCAGCCCCGGCCGCGGCGGCGTAGGAACCCTGCGTGGTGTGGTCGAAGCCCTTTGCTCGGACCGGCGCCTCGTCCGAGAGCCTGCACTGCACCTGGTAGGCGACCGCAAGGGCGGCGAGCAGCTCACGGCCGGAGGCGCCCGCGTACTCGGCGGCCGCGAGCACGGGCGCGAGGTTGTCACTCGGATGGCAGGTTTCCCCCGGCGCGAAGTACGAGTCGTTGAAGTCGAGGTAGCGGACGAGCGTCCCGTTGTGGAGAGCGGCGCGGTCGGGCGCCGTGCGCCCGCCGCCGATCAGCGTGCAGAGCGGGCGTCCGCCGAAGTCGTCGAGCTGCGCTCGGATAGCGCGCACCGCTGGGGTGCCGAGCGCGCCAAACGCGCAGCCGAGCGCATCGAGGACGCGGATCTTCAACTCGCGCCGGGCCTCCTGCGAGAGGTCATCGTACGAGCTCTCGACGACGAAGCTGGCGAGTCGCACTACGACGGTCATGCGCTCCCGCGCGGCAAGCCACGGCGCGGTACCTCGGCAAGTACGACAGCGTCGTTGTGCTCGGTGCTGGACGTCGTCGAGCTAGTCGAGGCGCCCGCAGCTGCCTCGTGCCCCTCCCACGAGAGGCCGCGGGCGTGGCCAAGCATGGAGAGCTCGGCGATGTCCCGGCGGAAGAAGAGCGAGACGGTCCAGTCGATGACGACCCGCAGCTTTCGCGACGCGAGCGGGAGCTGGTAGAGGTGGTATGTCCGCGTCACGAACCAGCCGAGGAAGCCCCGGAGGCGGAGCCCGAGCACGTCGCCGACCCCCTTGTGGCGCCCCAGCGTCGCCACCATCCCCCGCATGCGGTAGCGATACGGCCTCGGCGCCCCCTGCAGGTTCTTCGCGAGTCGCCGCGCCTGGCGGAGGGCGTGCTGGCTCGTCGGTGGATCCGGGTAGTCCGGCGTGGCCGCGTTCAGCACGCGGGCGCAGTCGCCAAGCCCCCAGACGTTGCCGCGGCCCTCGACGCGAAGAATGTCATCCACGCGTACCCGGCCGCGCTCGTCGAGGGGGAGGCCGAGCTCGGCGAGTAGAGGGTGGGCGCGCACGCCCGCCGTCCAGACGAGGGTGTGCGTCTCGAGGCGACTGCCGTCGGAGAGTACGAGGCTGTCCTCAGCCACGGACTCGAGCGTCGTCCCGACGCGGATGTCGATCCCGCGCCCAGTGAGCTGCCGGGCGGCGTACTCGCCGAGCCGGGTCGGGATCTCGGGAAGGATCGTCGGGGCGGCGTCGACGAGCACCCAGCGCTGCCGCACTCCCCGGAGGCGCGGGTAGTAGCGCAGCGCATCGCGCACGAGGTCGGAGAGCTCAGCGAGCGCCTCGACGCCCGCGTAGCCCGCGCCGACGAAGACGAAGGTGAGGTGGCGCTCGGCGCGAGGCGCGAGGAGCTCCGCGTCAGCCGCCTCGAGCTCGCGCAGGACGTGGTTGCGCAGGTGGATCGCGTCGGCGAGGTCCTTGAAGCCGAGGCCGTGCTCGGCGAGCCCGGGGATCGGGAGCGTGCGCGGAACGGAGCCGAGGGCGAGCACGAGCTGCTCGTAGGCCACATCGAACGAGCCTGCGTCCGTTTCGACCGCTACCGCCCGCGAGGCCTCGTCGAGACCGACGGCCCGTCCCAGCAGGAGCTCGGCGTGGGGGCACATCATGCGCAGAGGCACGACGACGTGGCGCGGCTCGAGCGTGCCAGAGGCGGCCTCCGGCAGCATCGGCGTGTAGAGCATGAAGTTCTCGGGGCTGACGATGGTCGCCCCGCGCCGCCCGAGCAGCCGAGCGACGTAGGCGCCGGCGAAGCCGCCGCCTAGGATGAGGACGCCGTTTCGGGCTGTACGCGAACGAGTCATCTCAAGCAGGACTAGTTGATATGTTACTGATCGTGATAATCAGACCAACATCCTCTTGCGGCGATACGGGCGTAACACAGCGAACTGTCGAGACACTTGACGAACCAGGCGCGGCTCCACCCCCGCTAGCCGGCGCCAGACCGGTGTCGCGCTTCGCCAGGTCGAGCGTGAATGAAGGGCGGCACTGAGAACGTCGAGCCCGCGTCGCGCACGAGGTCGGAGCGCCCGGCGAGCAGCTTCTC
>JBCKBY010000076.1:0-9209 GCA_038910715.1 Gaiellaceae bacterium | reverse complement strand
CAGCACACCGAAGACGACGCGCCCTGAGCGTTCCACGCCTCGGCGGCTGACTAAGCTTCTAGGCCGGTACCCGCGCCCCGAGAAGGAGAGCCAGCCCATGCCCGAGCCCGCCAAGATCCGCAACGTCGCTGTCGTCGGTCACCGCGGGACGGGGAAGACGTCGCTGGTAGAGGCGATCCTCTTCCAGTCGGGGGCGATCAACCGGCTCGGCACCGTCGAGGCGGGGACGACGGTTTCCGACTCCGACGAGGACGAGCACAAGCGCCAGCTCTCGATTGCGATGTCGCTCGAGCATGCGACCTGGCAGGAGCGCAAGCTCAACTTGATCGACGTGCCCGGCGACCCGAGCTTCCAGGGCGAGCTGCGCACCGCCGCGCGCGTCGTCGAGGGCGTTCTCGTGACGGTCTCGGGCGTGATGGGAGTCGAGGTAGGAACGGTACGAGCCTGGAAGCTCGCGTCCGAGCTCGGCCTGTCGCGCGTCATCTTCGTGAACATGCTCGATCGCGAGCGTGCCGACTTCTTCCGCACGCTCGAGCAGCTTCGCTCTCAGCTCTCGACCCAGTGCGTCGCCGTGCACATCCCCATCGGCACCGAGCACGAGCTGACCGGGATCGTGGACGTGCTCCACATGTGCGCGTACACGAGCCCCGAGGGCGGCAAGGAAGGCGAGCCAGGCCCTATCCCGGACGATATGGCAGGCGTCGTCGCGGAGTACCGCGAGAAGCTCCTCGACGCCGTCGTCGAGACGGACGAGGGGCTCATGGAGCGCTACTTGGACGGCCAGGAGCTCGACGCGCACGAGGTGGCGTCGGCGCTCAAGGCTGCCGTGACGAGCGGCGACGTGTTCCCGGTCGCGTGCGGCGTGGCGACGAAGAATCTCGGCACGCACGCGCTCCTTGACCTCCTCATCGAGGGCGTGCCGTCGCCGGCGAAGAAGGGCTCGTCGATCGACGTCGACGGCGCCTCAGCGGCGATCTTCGTCTTCAAGACCGTCGCCGATCCGTTCGCCGGGCGGATCAACCTCTTCCGCGTCCTCAAAGGCACGATCACGGCCGAAACAACACTCGTGAATCTCCGCGGACGAGGCAAGGAGCGGCTCGGCTCACTCCTCGAGCTGCAGGGTAAAGAGCACAAGCCCGCGCTCGACTTCGGTGAGGGCGACATCGGCGCCGTTGCCAAGCTCAAGGAGGCGCAAACTGGCGATCTGCTCGTCGACAAGGAGGTTGCGGTAGAGGTCCCGAACTTCGGGTTCCCCGAGCCGGTCATGAGCTTCGCGATCACCCCGAAGTCGAAGGGCGACGAGGAAAAGGTTGCATCCGCGATCAGACGCCTCGCGGAAGAGGACCAAACGCTGCACCTGCGGCGCGATCAGCAGACGGGCGAGGAGATCCTCTCCGGGATGAGCCAGATGCACGTCGAGGTCGCGCTCGATCGCGCGAAGCGGCGTTTCGGCGTCGACATCGAGCTGCATCCGCCGCGGGTTCCGTACCGCGAGACGATTCGCCGGGAGGCGCGCGCGCACGGCCGCTACAAGAAGCAGACGGGCGGTCGCGGACAGTTCGGCGACTGTCACATCGTCGTCTCCCCGACGGACGAGGGCTACGAGTTCGTGGACAAGATCGTCGGTGGTGTCATTCCTCAGAGCTTCCGGCCCGCGGTGAACAAGGGGATTCAAGAGGCGATGCATCACGGAGAGCTCGCCGGCGCGCCCGTGCAAGGCGTGAAGGTCGAGCTCGTCGACGGCTCGTACCACACCGTCGACTCGTCGGAGATGGCGTTCAAGATCGCCGGCTCGATGGCCTGGAAGGACGCGTACATGAACGCCGATCCGGTGCTCCTCGAGCCGATCATGGAGCTCGAGGTGACGGTCCCCGACGAGGCGGTCGGCGCCGTGAACGGCGACCTCAACTCCCGCCGCGGGCGCCTGCAGGGAATGGAGCCGGTGAGCGGGATGACGACGATTCGCGCCGAGGTCCCGATGGCCGAGCTCCTCACGTACGCACAGTCGTTGACCTCCATGACCGGCGGTCGCGGCGACTACTCGATGCACTTCCTCCGTTACGAGGACGTGCCGTCCCACGTTGCGCAGAAGGTGATCGAAGAGACGCGCCGCGAGCGCGAGGCCGCGAAGGCCTGATCGGACATGTCCCGGGGTCTGACCCCGGGTCTGACCCCGATATCCACACATGTGGATAACTGGGGTTCCCTGCTAGGGTCCGCTTCATGCACGTGACGAAGGCAACGGTCCGCCGCGCGTGCGCAGTCTGCGAGCGGACGTTGCTGCAAGGGGAGTACACGGTCAGGTTCTCGTCGGACGGCGTCGAGTTCGCCGACGTCTGCTCGCTCTGCCAGGACTCCGCTCTCGACTACGGCTGGGTGCGCGAGGGTGGCCCGATCTCGCCGGCGCTCTCGGCTCACGCGAGGAGAAAGCGCCCGCGCTGGGCCCAGTTCCTGGGCGTCGGGAACGGAGATTCGCAGCCGGTCATGACCGAGCCTGTTCTCCGTCGCCTGTCCGACTCGGAGGCCGCCCTGGTCGAGGCTGCCGATCTCTTCAACGCGAGCCTTTTCCGCCGCACGGTGGAGGGAGTCGGACGCGCGCTCGGCGCGCCGCTCGTATCCATCGTCCCGCTCTCGGGCGTCAATAGCGAGCTCGTGCTCACGTTCGCGTGGGAGATCACCTGGTACCAGTACCGCGTGCTGCCCGAGGCGGGCCGGCCGATCCGGCTCGCCGATCGCGGCGCCGACATCTCCGAGATCGAGGCGGCGTTCACCGACTGGAACGCCGCGCTCGACGAGAGCGGCCGCGTCGTTCCGAACGTCGCGCGCTAAGCGCTCTCGAGCAGCGTCGACAACGCCGCTGCGCCTGCGTCCGGATCGAAGTCCCACGGGCCAGGGCCACCCTTGAACGCGATCCGCCCGTCGGTTCCGACGACGTAGATGCGCTCGGGCCATGCAGCGAACGCCTCGCTACGGCGTCGTCCATCCCGTCGACGAGCACCGGCATCGTGAGCCCGAGGCGTTCGACTCCCGTTCGTGCAGCCGCGAATCGCTCCTCGATTGCCGTGTGCTGGGCGATGAGCACGTCCTCCTCGAGGTTTGATGGCAGCTGCCACCCGTCCGTCGAGTGTGCCTCCGGGATGTAGACGAAGACCACGGATGCGCCATTGCGGAACCGTTCACACAGCGCTTGGACATCGCCCGACCGGCGACGGAAGGGCGGTCAGGTGAAGCTGCCGAAGACGAGAACGAGTGGACGGCCGACGATCAGCTCTGCGAGGCTCACGGGCGATCCGTCTTCGAGCCGGACTGCCGAGAGCGGCGGCACGGGCTCACCGACGCGGAGCCGATCCTCATGTCGGTAGCGCATGACTGTCGAGACGACGACCTCACGCGCCTCACCTTCGAGAGTGGCCGCGTACTCTCGATCGCGCGGATCGAGGTAGAGGCGGGTGGCCGAGTCTTCGCTCATCACCCTGGATTGTGGCGATAGGCTGGGATGCATGGCTACGACAGAGACACGAACGCACCAGAACTACATCGCCGGCGAGTGGCTGGACGCCGCCTCGGGCGACACCTTCAACTCCACGAGCCCGGCCGACGGCGAACTGATCGGGACGTTCCCGAAGTCGGGAGCGGACGATGTCGATCGCGCGGTCGCCGCGGCCAAGGAAGCTTTCGCGGACTGGCGGCTTGTGCCCGCGCCACGGCGCGGCGAGATCCTTTCCCGCTTCGCGCAGCTCCTCGTCGAGCACAAGGCCGAGCTCACCGACCTCATGACACACGAGATGGGGAAGGTCTCAGCGGAGGCGGGCGGGGACGTCCAAGAAGCAATCGACATGAGCTACTACATGGGCGGCGAGGGCAGGCGACTCTTCGGCCAGACCACACCCTCGGAGCTCCGCGACAAGTTCCAGATGTCGGTCCGCATGCCGATCGGCGTCGTCGGAGTCATCACGCCGTGGAACTTCCCGATCGCGATCCCCTCTTGGAAGATCGCACCCGCGCTCGTCGCCGGCAACACGGTCGTCTTCAAGCCGGCGACCGATACGCCAGCGCTCGGACAGCGCTTCGTGGAGGTGCTCGACGAGGCAGGCGTTCCGAAGGGCGTCGTCAACATCGTTCACGGTGGGGGTGGCGCCGTCGGCGATCGGCTCGTGCGGCATCCGGACGTCCCGGTGATCACGCTCACGGGCTCGCGGGAGACCGGGGTCACGGTGATGCGCAACGCCGCCGACCACCTCAAGCACATCCACCTCGAGCTGGGCGGCAAGAACGCGATCATCGTGATGGAGGACGCCGATCTCGATCTCGCGCTTGATGGGATCGTCTGGTCGGCATTCGGCACCTCGGGGCAGCGCTGCACTGCGACCAGCCGCGTCATCGTTCACGAAAGCCTCTATGACGTGCTCGCCGGGCGGCTGGTGGAGAGGGCCGAGGCGCTTCGTCTCGGCCCAGGTTGGGAGGACGACACCGACGTCGGCCCGGTGATCAACGGCGCCGCACTCGAGAAGATCCATTCGTACACGCAGGTCGGGCGAGACGACGGCGCGACACTCCTCACCGGCGGCGAGATCGCCAGCGACGGTGATCTCGGGAAGGGCTTCTTCTACCGGCCGACGATCTTCGGTGACGTCGAGCCGGGGATGCGGATCGCCCAGGAGGAGATCTTCGGGCCGACGCTCTCGCTCATTCGCTTCCGGGACGAGGCCGAGGCGGTGCGCATCTCGAACGGAATCGCGTTCGGGCTCTCGTCGTCGATCTTCACACGTGACGTCAACCGCGCGTTCCGCGCGATGCGCGACCTCGAGGCGGGGATCACGTACATCAACGCAGGCACGATCGGCGCGGAGGTGCATCTCCCGTTCGGCGGCACGAAGGACACCGGCAACGGTCACCGCGAGGCGGGGCAGGCTGCCCTCGACGTCTTCACGGAGTGGAAGTCGGTCTACGTCGACTATTCGGGAACGCTGCAGCGGGCGCAGATCGACGATCAATGAACGAGAAAGTCGATATCGCTGCGAAGCTCGCGACCTTCGATGAGCTCTATCAGCCGAAGATCGTCGGCGACTACAACGACAACAAGATCCTGGTCGGCAAGATGAAGGGCGAGTTCGTCTGGCACTCGCACCCCGAGACAGACGACTTCTTTCTCGTCGTGTCCGGGCACTTGACGATCCAGCTTCGAGACCGCGACGTCGAGCTCGGGCCGGGCGAGCTCTTCGTCGTCCCACGCGGCGTCGAGCACTGCCCGCGGTCGGACGAAGGTGCCGAGATCCTCCTGATCGAGCCCAGAGGCACTCCGAGCACGGGCGACTCGGGAGACGAGCCGGCACCCGAGGACGAGATCTGAGCCGAGTCAAGCTCGTGTGGTTCGTTCCGGAGAGCGCTCTCCAAGTGACGCGCGACGCGGTCTTCAAAGCTGGCGGAGGACGGATCGGCGACTACGAGCGCTGCTCCTGGTACGCGGTCGGCACCGGGACGTTCTTTGGCGCCGAGGCGTCCGACCCAACGATCGGAGAGCGGGGGAGAGAAGAGCGCGTTTCCGAGCTCCGGATCGAGACCGTTGTTCCCGCCGATCGACTCGAGGATGTCGTCGCGGCACTCCGAGCGGCTCACCCATACGAGGAGCCGGCCTACGACGTCTACGCGCTTCTCGACGCGTGAAGGCGAAGCTCTTCACCGACGGCGGCTCCCGCGGCAACCCCGGCCCGGCGGCATACGGCTACGTGCTCGAGGCCGAAGACGGGACGGTGCTCGACGCGCGCGGTGAGGCGATCGGCGTCGCGACGAACAACGTCGCGGAGTACTCGGCGCTCGTCGCCGGGCTCGAGCGAGCGTCCGAGATCGGCGTCTCGGAGCTCGAGGTCGTTTCCGACTCGGAGCTCCTGGTGAAGCAGATGCGTGGGGAGTACAAGGTGAAGAACCGCGCGCTACAGGGGCTCTTCGTCGAGGCGTCGGGCCTCGCGCGCCGGATCCATCTGGTCACGTACACGGCCGTGCGCCGCGAGCACAACGAGCTCGCCGACAGCCTCGTGAACCAGGCACTCGATCGAACCGTGTCCTAAACGGCCATCTTGCCGCGGAGCAGTTGTCTGGGCACGATGGGGAAAGTCGGAGGGTGATACCGCACGGCGCGGTGCTCGCTTGATACACGATGCGTCCGGCTTGCCCCCGGATCCGGTTCGACTCCGGCGCCCTCCGACCCTGGAGAACGGGCGAGCGGTCGCGAGTGGCAACCGTGAGTATCGGCCGCTCGCCCGTATCGCCCAGTCGCGCTACCATGGCTCGGAGTATCAGGCGAGCATCACGTGCGGTTCACCTCTGCGGCCCGCTTCGGCGGGCCGCAGCTTTCCGGGAGTTATCCCATGCGCGGCTATAATCCGCCGCGCCCGCGGATGTAGCTCAGTTGGTAGAGCGTCTGCTTGCCATGCAGAAGGTCGAGGGTTCGAGCCCCTTCATCCGCTCTCAGAAACCCGCTGGAAACGGCGGGTTTTCTTGTGGGCCTGTTCAGGTCCACGAACAGGCACGACGGGCGAGAGTCAGCCTTTAGTCAGCCTTGCAGCACGCCGCTGCGGGCTCGAGATCGTGGTGCCCGACGTCCGGCTGGACCCTTTTTGCCGTCGACGAGGACGAGAACTCGGAGGAGTACGTGGCCGTCTGCCCCGACTGCTTGACGGACGAGGAGCGCGACGCGATCGCGGACGACTTCGCGGCGTGACACCGGCGTGACACGGAGACCGAAAGCGCCTCCGAGCGTTCCCATCCTGGCAAACGAAAAGCTGTTTTCGCCGGTGTCGAACGAGCTCCACGGAAGCTGTGTCGACGTGTGGCATTCCAAGCACGAGGCCAGGCACGCTCGAAGCTCGCACGGCCTTGCGCGGCGTCAGCTCGTAGACCGACCCTCGTCCCTTGGGCTTCGGGCGACGCTCAACGATTCCGGGGTGACTTCTCGCCGCCCGGGTTTTCGCTCTGCGCGCGTTTACCAGTGCGAACGGACGACCGGCGAGCCGTGCACGGTAGTGACCTTGCATTTGCTGGCCCAGGCGAAGAGGTCGCCGAAATGCTGCCAGTTTTGTGCTTGCTGCCAGTGGTCGTCGACGCCGGCTTGGCTCTCGTACACCTCGTTCAGGGCGTAGCAGGTGTTGCCCGTTGGCTCGGAGGAGGGATCGAGGGGGTTCGACGTTTCGGGTCCTTTAGCGATGTTGTAGCTCAGCAGGGCTTTGTCTCCGTCGCGGGGGTGTGTTTCCGCAATCCATTGCTCGTGGAGCTCGAAGACGCGGTCGCCTTCGTCGACGAGGTCGGGGGTGGCTGTGAAGATGATCGTGAGCTGAGTCTTTCCCTTGTCCGACATTGGTTCGCTCCTCCCTGGGTGGGCCAACTAGTAGGGCGGTTCCATGTGCGCTTCGAGCGGACGATTATATCGCACCGGTTCGCTTCCGGTGCGGACGGGTCCCACAGGATCTGCTCAGAGATTGCTCATGGAGTGGAGCGTGTGGGGTGTCAAAACTCGAGTCGGCGTCGCAGGAAACGTAAGCGTTCAGTCCCCGCTGCCGCGTGGGACGAGGCCGCCGTCGTCGAGGATGTGCTCTCCCGCGCGGCTGGAGCGGGGATCGGATCGTGACCCTCTGCGCGCCGATGCAGAAGGTCGTCGAATAGTCAGCCTTTCAGTCAGCCTTGGGCGTCGGTTGGGGTCGGCTCGGGACGCTTCACCGTTCGGACGACCACGGAACCATGCTGCTTTGTCGCCCCCTGTCGCCCCCTGTCGCGAACCGCTCGTTCCTTGCCATGCAGAAGGTCGAGGGTTCGAGCCCCTTCATCCGCTTCAACAAAGCCCCGGAAACGGGGCTTTTCTGTTTGCCCCTTTGCCGTGCGGCTCGGGTGACCAGATAGGGGCCGAAGGAAGTAGCTGATGGTGCGGCGCTGGTTCAGTCCATGATGACAAGGGGTATCACCAGCCTGAGTTCTTCAAGGTTCGGGGTGTTGCCGATCCTGTCGATGACGGTGAAAAGACCGGGGTTGGCCAAAGGCGTCAGCACCCCGTGCCAAGTGTTGCGCAGAATGTTGATCCCTTGGCCCGGCGCTGTTTTAAAGGCGCGCACTGCCGTGGGCTGCCCGTCCGTGTCGGATGCCACGATCACCAGAAACGGGTGGGCCGTCATCGGGATAAAGGCCTGTGACCCCTCCGGGTGCCGTTCAACCAGTTCGAGCGTATATGGAAGGCTGCGCGGCTGGGCATGAAAGATGCTGATCCCGGCCCGACCCTGCGGGCCAAAGTCCAGCCGCGCCCGGTCGTGGAACCGGTCGCAGAGACCCTGGTTGATGATCTTGTCCGGTGTCCCGGTGGCCTCGAGCACATCGCCGAAGGGGGCGAAAGCGGCGGCAGTCAGGGGTTCGATCCGCTGGATCATCGACGGATGCTCTGCATCCGCAGCAGCGGGCAGTTTGCTACCGGGCACCAAGATAATTTGCAGCACAAAGAAGGCGAGTTGTCACTTCAGCACCAGATCGGGGTGCCGGTTTACGTCTTTGTACAGCAGATAACGGAACCGGCCTGTGCCTGTGGCGATGCAGGCCTGCGGGCACCATGCACGAAGCCACATGAAGTCACCGGGCTGGACCGAAACCCAATCGCGGTTCAGGAGGTACTCCGCGGTGCCTTCCAGCACGTAAAGCCCGTGTTCCATGACATGCGTTTCGGCAATCGGAATGCGCCCGCCGGGTTCGAGGGTCACGATGTTGACGTGCATGTCGTGCCGCAGATCGTTCGGATCGGCAAAGCGGGTGGTGCCCCATTTTTCCGTGCTGTCCATCCAGTTGATCGGCATCTGTGCGTCCGACGTCAGGATCAGATCGGGGATGCGTAGTCCCGGTGCCGCCACATAGCGTTTGCGCACCCAGTGGAACTGCACCGGCGTGGTGCCGTTGTTGCGCACAGTCCAACTGCACCCCGGCGGGACATAGGCATAAACACCTGCGGTCAGGGAGTGGCGCGCGCCGTCCAGTGTGAGCGTCATCTGCCCGCTGGCGACGAAGATCCCGGCCTCGGCCCCGCTGTCGGGTTCCGGGCTGTCGCTGCCGCCGCCGGGCATGACCTCTACCGCGTATTGCGCAAAGGTTTCGGCAAAGCCTGACAGGGGCCGCGCGATGATCCATGCGCGGGTGTCCGTCCAGTCGGGCAGCAGGCTTGTCACGGTGTCACGCATCACGCT
>JBCKBY010000075.1:0-9434 GCA_038910715.1 Gaiellaceae bacterium | reverse complement strand
TGAATCGTCGGGTCGCGCGTCAAGCGCTCGTAGATAATGCTCGCCTGCGCGGGCGAGGTCTCCCGCTTCGTGAAGAAGGACGGCCACGTTGTTGTGTGCCTCGCCGTAGTCCGGCCACAGACGGATGGCCGCCCGATAGTGATCCTCGGCTCCGGTGCGGTCGCCGGCGCCCTCGAGGAAGAGCGCGTAGTTGTAGTGCGTCTCGGGTGAGCCGTCGTCGACACGAAGCGCCTCCCGGTACTCCGCCGACGCCTCCTCGAGCCGGCCCGTCCTTTCGAGGACGACCGCGAGGTCGTTACGGACCTCGATCGAGTCCGGATGGAGCGCGAGCGCTTCCCGGTAGTGAGCCTCGGCCTCGACGAACGCGCCGTGCGCCGCGTGCAGCGCGGCCAGCCCGTGGTGCGCGGCGACGTAGTACGGCCGTAGCTGAAGCGCTTCCCGGTAGTGCTCGACGGCTCCCTTCGAGCTACCGCGGGAGCTGAGGAGGGTCGCGTAGTTGTAGTGAGCCTCCGGGTAGTCGGGCCGCAGCCGGAGCGCCTCCTGATAGTGCCGTGCGGCCTCGGACGCATCGCCGCGTCGACGAAGGAGGATCGCCAGGTTGTTGTGTGCCTCTGGGAACTCGGGTCGAAGTCGTAGTGCCTCGCGGCAGCAATGCACTTCTTCCTCGGTGTCTTCTGTCGCGGTCTCGGCGAGCGAGACGCTCTTGAGGAACCAGTCCTCCGCCGTCAGGTCTTCGGGCGGCTTGGCGTCGAGCGCCGCATGATCGAAGGCGAGGAGTCGATACAGCATCCGCTCGGCGACGACGTCCCCTTTCAGCGCTCGACGCCCGACAGGCTCGTGAACGTAGAGCGGCAGGTCGAGCAGGTCGAGCAAGCTCTCGGTCACGTAGAGAGAGTCCGGCTCCGCTTCTCCTTCGACACGTTTCGCGACCCCGTTTGCGCGGCCGATCCAGCCCTCGTCGCCCAGTGACGAGCACTCGCCGAAGTGGCACCCCACGCGAACGGGCGGCCGCTCGGCGACGCTTTCGCCGGTCGGCCGCCAGCTCTCGATCAGCCGGAGGCCGAACTGGGCGGCGCCGTCAGCATGCTCGAACAAGAACATGTGGCCGTCGCCCGCCCACTGGAGGTGGAGGCTCCCGTACGTTCCGGCGAGGCCCTCCGCGAGGTAGCGGTACTCCCCGATCAGCTCGAGCATGCGTTGTCGCGGCAAGAGACCCCAGGACTTCGAATGCTGGACGAGATCGGCGAAGAGAACTGCCGCGTAGCGTCTCACGGCCACAGTGTCGTACACTTGCTGCCCACGCGAAAGGGGGCGAGATGCCGAGGTACATGGTCGAACGGAGCTTGCCGGGGTTCGAGTCGAGCCAGTTCCGTGGGGCTGCGTCTGCGGCGAAGGCCGCAACCGAGGCGATGAGCGCCGAAGGCACACCGGTTCGGTACCTCCGTTCGACGTTCGTGCCCAGCGAGGCGAAGGTGTTTTGCCTCTTCGAAGGGCCGTCCGTAGATGTCGTCGAAAAGGCGCAGGGCCGAGCCGGTCTCCCGTTCGAGCGCATCCACGAGGCTGAGTTCATCACCGCCGAAGAGCTCTAGCGAAACCCGCTCTCCTCTACGGGAAGCGTCTGGGCGCCGGCCCGTCCGGGACGAGGCGGCCGATGATGCCACGGTGCCGGGCGATGAGCCCGTAGACAGTATCGAGGACATGGTCAGGGATGCGCCGGAGGAGGCGGCCCACCGCGCGCGTCGAGCGCATTGCCTCGAGCACGTCGGCCACACCCATTCCGTATCCGACCAGCGAGCCGTCCGGAAGCGCTATTCGCCAGGCCTTCAGCCGCTCGTCCTCCGCGAGCGCGGCGAGGAGCGGCGCTGCCGCATCGTCCTGCAGCGGCATCAGCGCGAGCTCCTGCCGGCGATCAAGCCGGGCGACGCAGCGAGCGGTGAAACGGCACAGGCGGCATTCACCGTCGTACAGGAGCACGGGTCGCAGGAGCGGAGCGGGCGTCACAGGCGCTCGCCGACGTACCAGAGCCCGGTCGCGTCGATCGCACCCTCGGCGATCAGCTTGCGCTCGAGGGGCTCGAGACCGTCATCGAGCCGGTGGCTGTACAGGTACGGCGTCCACTGGAAGAAGCGCTCCACGAAGCGACGCTCGAGCTCGATGCGGATCTCCGAGACCGGGTGGATGTCGGCGTGGCCCGCCTTCGACTGCTGTTCCCACTCGTCGAAGTCCTCGGGCACGGTGTCGTCGCGCCCTGCCTCGGCGAGAGCGCGGCGCTGGTGGTAGTACCAGCGTGCCGTTGCGCCGGCCAGTCGCTCCTTCGCGAACTCCTCGAGGACGAAGACGCCGCCTGGCGGCAGGAAGGAAGCGATCCTGTCGAGTGCGCCGGCGAGGTCTTCGATGTGATGCACCGAAACGCTTGCGACGACGGCATCGAAACCGCGCGTGTCCGAGAAATCCTCGAGCCCGACCCGCTGGAATATCGGCCCTTCCGGTGCACTGGGATCGATCGCGGTGACCTCGAAGCCTCGCTGGGCGAGAGCGTGAGCAAGCTCCCCTCGGCCACAGCCGACCTCGAGCACGCGGAGCGGAGGCGCAGGAAGCTGGGCGCTCAGAAACTCGAAGAATGCGCTAGCTCGCTTCGTCATCGGCCCCTCGCGCCGTCTTCGAAGCCTTCGAGCGTCGCCCGCACGAGCGCCCCGATCGTGTCCAGCACGTAGCCGCCCTCCTGCACGAGGACCGTCGGCAACCCGAGAGCGCCGATGCGGCGACCCGCTTCACGGAACCCGTCCTCCGTCACCCGGAGCGGGGCATTGGGATCACCAGCGCCTGCGTCCACGCCGAGCGGCACGACGAGCGCGTCGCTCTGGTGCGCGCGCGCAGCCTCGACGAGTCGCTCGACCCCGGCGAGCCATGCGTCGTCGCCCGACCCGGGCTCGAGCGGCACGTTGAGGTTGACGCCCTCGCCCGCCCCGCTGCCCCGCTCGTCCGCGAACCCGAGGAAGTGCGGGAACCAGCCGCGTGCCGGGTCGACGTGCAGCGAACCGGTGAGTACGTCGCCGCGCTCCCAGAAGATCGCCTGCGCACCGTTGCCGTGGTGCGCGTCGAGGTCGAGGACAGCCACGCGAGCGAAACCGCGGTCTCGCAAGTACTCGGCGGCGACCGCCGAGTTGTTCAGGTAGCAGGAGCCGCCGAACGCTCTGCGCGTGACATGGTGGCCGGGCGGGCGGCAGCAGGCATACGCAGCGCGTGCGCCGCCGAGGACGAGATCGGCCGCGGTCAGCGCAGCATCTACGGCCGAGCGGGCGGCTTCCCACGTCCCCTCGGCGACGACCGTCATCGTGTCGTAGCAGTACGCGCCGGTCCGCGCCGACAACGCTGTAGGAATGCGCGGCTCGATGCCGGCGAGGAGACCCGGGGTGGGGAAGATGTAGCCGACGACGTCGGGTTGCCCGGGATCGGCGGGAAGCCCGGCAGCCGCCCACGCATCCCACGCGCCGCGCAGGAACGCCACGAGGCCCGGGTCGTGGACCGCGAGCAGCGTATCGTCCGAGTGAGGTTCGGCGAGCACGATCAGCGCACCCGTGTCCTCGAGTGCCGCACGGATCGCCTCGGCTCGCTCGGGTAGCTCGTCCGCCGGAATGGGAACACCGATCCAGACGGCCGTTGCCGGGTCGTGCAGCCGGTGCGCATCCGTCCAGACGACCGGAATCGAGAGCGCCACGTGGCTACCCGGAGAAGCGGTACTCGGCGGCGATCTCCGGCGTGAGGTACGCGGCGAAGGGGCTACCGGCGGGCGTGAAGACGCCGATCACGGTCATGGTCTCCGACACACTCAAGTTCTCCACGATGTGCACCTGTCGCGGCGGTAGCCGGAAGGTCGAGCCGGAGCCGAGCTCTTCGGTCGTCTCGCCGATGTGCAGCCGTCCAGGGCCGTCGGGCACCCACACGATCTCGTCGTAGAGGTGGTAATGCCAGGGCGCTTTCCCCGGCGGGATGAAACCTGCGAACAGCGTTGCCCGGGTCGATCCGTTGTGCGGGCCGAAGAGGATCTGGAACGAGCGCGCGCCGGTCGCCTTCTCGGAGCCGGCGCCGTCGAGGCTGGCAACGACCTCGCGAGCTCCGATCGGAGCGTGCCGATCGGACTCGGCACCAACAGTCCCGGAGATGACGGTGAGCCCACCCTCGTGGGCCTCGATGCTCGCCTCCTCCCCTGCGAGAACGAGACCGGCCGTCCCTCCGGCAAGTGGCTGGCTTTCCTCGCCGAGTGTCAGGGAGCCCACGCCGTCGACGACGAAGAGCAACGAGTCGCACGCGTCGTCTGCAACGACGTGTGCGCCACCAGCAGTCACCCGAATCTCCGCGAGCGCGAGCGTCGATCCGTCGGCCGCAGGCGCGAGCTCATGGGACTGTGGGGCGGTCATCGGTTCGCAGCCTAGTGCGCGAGGGCGAGTGGGATCTCGTCCACGTAGCACCAGATCCACTCCTCGTCAGGTTCCGCAGACCGAATCAGCGGGTGCCCGCTCTCGTGGAAGTGCGCGGCTGCATGGCGGTTCGGGGAGTTGTCGCAGCAGCCGACCTTCCCGCAGCTCGTGCACATGCGGAGATGCATCCAGCGACCGCCCGCCTTCAGACACTCCTCGCAGCCGAGCAGCGGCTCGGGCAGCTCGGTCACGTGGATCGAGTCGAGGTGGGAGCAAGGACGCGTCGTGGCGGGCCTCAGACGGAGAGCTGGATCTCTGCGGGAAGCTCGTCCGGCGCGTGCTCCGGCGCGAGCTCGTCGCGGACTCGCACGTCGAAATAGACGTACGTCGTCGCGATCGCGACGAATGGCATCGTCACGGCGTAGACGAGGCCCGCGATCAGGTTGATGAACGCGAACGGAATGTTTGTCACGAAGATGAGGAGTGCACCGATGAAGGGCCCTGCGGCGAGAGCGAGCGCGCCTCCGGCAATGGTGAGCGAGCCCACCTTGAACCAAGCGTGACGCACGAGCCGTCCGCTCCGCCGTAGGGAGCTGATCGCCGAGAGCTCCTCCAGCTCGACGGCAGGGACGAACAGAGCCCAGCGAACGACGAGCCAGATCGCAATCGGGACGAGGAAGACGGAGATGGTCAGGAGCGAGACGACCAAGATGGCAATCACGAGCGCTCCGAGGAGCGGTCGGATGCTGTCGGCTGCTAGCCGATATGCACGAACCGGCCCGATCCGGCGCCCTTCATCGACCTCTGTCAGTGCTCGTGCCGTCGCGGCCGTGACGAGTAAGACGCCGAGCAGCGTCAACGCGGTACTGATCGTGAGCACAAAGAGAACCAGGAGCCCGCCACTCTCAGCTTCGGTCTCGATCCCGATGACCCGCGACACACTCAGGAAGCCAGCCTGAAAGACGGTGACGAGGATGGAGACCGGGAGGAAGAGAATTCCGATTCCGACGAACAGTGGTATCCGCTTGAGGTACATCCGCGCGGCGGCGGCGAGAATCTGTCCCCACGCGCGGCGACGTGCGAGTCGGAGCGGTGTCGTTGGACTCCAGGTCGCGCGCGAGATCCCGAGCACGATGAGCGCGAGGAGCACGAGGAGCGCGACGAAGAGCGGAAGCGGATCCTCCGCCATACGTCGTATCGCGTTGGAGCCGGCGGCCACGGCCTCGCAGAAGAAGTCGGTTGCGCCGGTCCCGAGCGCGCCGCCGGCGGGTACCGCATAGGCCTGTTCGCGCCAATCCTCCGACCAGCGGATCGGCTCCGTCCACTGCGTCTTCACGTTCGGTCCGGTCGGGCCGTTGAAGAACGCCGGCTGAAGCTCGCCCCAGCGCCCTTCGTACGCAATCCAAGGGAACGCGGCCTTCGCCTCAACAGCATCGCTCGGGATCGTCCGCACTGCGGGGCGAACCTCCACGGACGGCCCGTTCGTGTCGTCGCACCCCACGCCCTCCGAGCCCGAACTGCCGAGGTGCAACGCCGGCTCGTAGTAGTTCGCATGCGATCCGGCGCCCGGGTATACGACCGGGTGGGTCTCGTCGACGACCTCGAGCTTGTCCTCGCCCCAGGCTGCACGCTCGCCGCCCTCGTGTTGGCTGTACCCGATCTCGACCGGCTCGAGCGAGAGCGCCTCGCGCGGGTCGTCGGTGTCGAAGACGAGCTGGATCATCTCCCAGTCGCCCTCGTGGGTGTTGTTCCAGTCGTTGAACGGGTAGTAGAACCAGTACTGGAGCGCGAGCTGGCCGGGGTGGTTGGGGTCGGTTGCGACGTGCGCGTAGGCCGTCGGTGCCTCCCCCTCGGTCAGCCGCCTCGCCCACTTCTCGTAGCCACACCCCGGGTCGAGCGCGCTTCCGGGGAAGTCGAGGTGGTACTCGTAGAGGCCTTGGAGGTCCGCTGCGACCGGGCTGATCTTGACGAGGTCGGTCTGGTTCCACGGCCCGCGGAGCGAGACCGTCTCCTCGTCGAAGATCGCGTCGACGTCGATCGGCCTGTACGGCTCGCCGTAACCGCACTCCTTGGCTTGTTCGACGAGGCGGACGATCGGGGCGAAGCGCTCGGCGAGCGCGGTTTCGTCTGCGATGTCAGCGGCGGCCGTAGGGGCTGCAGCGAGCGCGAGCACAGTGACACCGCTGACAAGCGCTCGTCGGATGGAGACGATCATAGGACCAATTCTCGCGTGTTGCGCGGGGTCAGAGCGACCAGAAGGCGGGAACGGTTGGGGACGGACGGGTGCTGACCACTTCTAGACGTACTTGCCCATACCACCGGCGACGTCGATCGACGCTCCCGTGATGTAGCTGGCGCGCGTGCTCAGCAGGAAGGCGACGAGGCCCGAGACCTCGTCGGGAGTGCCGAAGCGTCCGAGAGGGACCTCTCGCGTTGCGATCGACTCGAAGAACTCCTCCCGTGGCAGCTCCGGAGCCCGCCGCCGATGGATGTTGTCCCATTGCGGAGTCGTCACCAAGCCGATGTTGACGCCGTTCACGAGGATGTTGTCCTTGGCCACCTCCAGCGCGAGCGCCTTCGTGAACGAGTTTCCAGCGGCCCTGTTCACCGACGTCGCGAAGAACGCTGGGTCGGGATAGCGTGAGTAGACGGAGCCGATGTTGACGATGCGCCCGCCGCCCGCTTCGCGCATGTGCGGCAGCACCTCCCGGCAGCACCGGATCAGCGAGAAGAGCTTCACGTCGAGGTCGGCGGCCCAGTTCTGGTCGGAGAGCGACTCGAACGTGCCCGGGTGTGCGCCGCCCGCGTTGTTGACGAGGAAGTCGATCCCGCCGAGCTCCTCGGCGGAGCGCGCGACGAGCTCGCGAACCTGCTCGGCGTCCGTCACGTCGGCCTCCAGCGCGACCACGACGCCGCCCGTCGAGCGGAGCTCCTCAGCCGCGGCGGCGACTTCGGTGTGGCTCCGCGAGCAGATCGAGACGTGCGCTCCCTCGCTCACGAGCTCGCGTGCGATCGCCAGGCCGAGCCCCTTCGATCCTCCGGTCACGAGGGCTCGGCGCCCGTCGAGCCCGAGCTTCACGTTCGCCTGAGGTACGCGTCGGACCCGTCGAGCCAGTCCTGTCGAGGTGGGGCGAAGATGTCGACGTCCAGCGTCGTCTCGAGAGCGAGCGCCTTGTGGGGGAGGTGAGACGGGAGGTGGAGCACCTCCCCGGCCACGACGTCGACGACCTCGGACTCGTCTTCGCCGAGCCAGAACCGCAGCGCGCCCTCGAGGATCCACGTCAGTTGCTCGTTCTCGTGCGAGTGCTGCGGGACGACGCATCCCTTCTCCAGATACACGTGGGCCAACATCATCCGCTCGGTCGAGATGAGCCGCCGGGAGATCTCCGGGTTCAACTCCTCTCGCGGCACGTCAGTCCAGCGGAAGTGCGTTGCTCTCAGCTCGCTCACTTTCACTCTCCTTAACCTCGGTCGTATAAGCGGCCGGAGCCGCCCGATTCCGTCATCGATCAATGCGTCGCCGATCATGCCGTAGGGGAGCCGCAGCCGCTCTTCGTTCGACGCTACGGTTACGCGTTGCCTCGGAGGGTGCGCGGCCGGCGTTCGTGGCGTTCGCTACCGGCTTACGTCCGATCCGCTCTTCACCCATTGCTATCACTGCCTCAACTGCCAGCGACAGACCGGGAGCGCCTTCGTCATCAACCTGCTGATCGAGGCCGACCGCGTGGAGCTGCTCGCGGGTGTCCCCCAGCCTGTCGACGTGCCTCGCGACGACGGCAGCACGCAGACGATCTTCCGCTGTCCGACCTGCCAGATCGCCGTCTTCAGCCAGTACGGACGCCCCGAGGCGTGGTACGTTCGCGGCGGTACGCTCGATGACCCGTCGGGAGTCAATCCCGACGTTCATATCTTCACCAGGTCCAAGCTCCCCTGGATCACGCTCCCGGAGTCGGCGCCGGCGTTCGACGTCTACTACGACATGAAGGCCTTGTGGCCGGCCGGCAGTCTCGAGCGGCTCGAGGTGATCATGGCGCCGGCCGACTCGGACGACTGAGGCCGACGAAGCGGCCGCGGCGGGCACCACGGGAGACTCTTCGCCGCGGTTGTCACATGGTAACCTGGGTGCGATGGCGGCGAATCAATTCTTGAGCGTCGCGCAGGCTGCGGAGCTGCTGGGACTCACGCGGCAAGCTGTGCTGAAGCGCATCCGAACCGGGCGGTTGCAGGCGACGAAGGTGGGCCGGAACTACATCGTGCCTCTGGAGGCGATCCGACCCTCGCAGGTCGCACATGACCCCGTTGTAGACGAGATCGTTCACCGCCTGGTGGCTGCGTACCAGCCCGATGCGCTTTACCTCTTCGGCTCAGCTGCGAGGGGCGAGGGGGGCGCGGACAGCGACTACGACGTTCTCCTCGTGGTTCCGGACGATGCATCCCCTGAGCGCGTCCGCGCTCGGCGCGCGTACGAGGTGCTGTGGGGAATCGGAGTCGCCGTCGACGTGCTCGTCTGGCGCCGAACCGCCTTCGATGACAGCGCCTCCGTCGCTACATCGCTGCCGGCCACTGTGCTCAGTGAAGGCATCCTGCTGCATGCCGCGTGACGCTCGCGCGAAGGATGTAGAGGCATGGTTGTCCCGTGCCCAACAGGATCTCCGCGCGGCGGACGTAGATCTGAGCGTGACTCCTCCCCTTCTGGCTGACGCAGCATTCCATTGCCAGCAAGCAGTGGAGAAGGCCCTCAAGGCGCTCCTCACGCACAACGATCACCGCTTCCGCGGGACCCATGACATCGGCGAGCTGGCTGTGGCGTGTCTCCAGCACCAACCGTCGCTCGAGCCCTTGCTCCGTGAAAGCGCTCCGCTCACCGAGTACGCGTGGCGTTTCCGGTACCCCGGCGAGGTCTTCGAGCCTTCCCGGGGGGAGGTCACGGAAGCAATCGAGCTTGCACGCCGCGTCGTCGCCGAGGTTCGCACGGCGGCGGGCGAGATGCCTTTGTGAGAGGGCTCTGGTGAGTAC
>JBCKBY010000074.1:0-9439 GCA_038910715.1 Gaiellaceae bacterium | reverse complement strand
GAGCTGGTGGTTGACTTCGCGCGCAAGCACGACGCCAAGACCATGGTGAAGGGACTGCGCGTGATCTCGGACTTCGAGTGGGAGTTCCAGATGAATCACCTGAACCGCCAGCTCGCACCCGAGATCGAGACCGTGTACGTGATGGCGAGCCCGCTGTACAGCTTCGTCTCCTCGAGCGGGGTCAAGGAGATCGCGTCGTTCGGTGGCAGAGTGGACGAGCTCGTGCCCCCCGCGGTCGCGCTGCGATTTAGAGAGATCTACCCAGACGGTCGCCCAGGCGCTCCCGTCTCCCCTCAGGAATAGTGGACGACCGCGACGCCCGCGGCCGCGAATGCGGACGCCTTCAGGGGTCTTCGCGGCAGGACTCTGCGCGAGCGGAGTCCTGCTTCGCGACTAGCCGAGTGCTCCCGTAGACTCCCGGCCAATGGACGTCCTCGTTCTCATCGACAGACTCGACGACCTCGTGCACAACGCGAAGGCCGTCCCACTGACCGATCAGGTCCGCCTCGACCGGGAGGAGATCTACGAGATCCTCGATCAGATGCGGGCGACCATCCCGGAAGAGATCAAGCAGGCGCGCTGGATCGTCAAGGAGCGGCAGGAGATGCTCGCCGAGGCCAAGCGCGAGTGCGATCGAATCGTTCAGGAAGCTCGCGAACAGGCGATGCGCGAGGCCTCACAGACCGAAATCGTCAAGCTCGCCGAAAACCAGGCGGAGGACATAGTCGAGGACGCCCGCCGAAAGGCGCGTGAGACGCGGCTCGAGATGGAGGATTGGGCAGACTCGATTCTCTCGACGCTCGAGGTGAACCTCGACAAGTTCCTGAATGCCGTGAAGCGTGGTCGCGAACGCTTGCATGAGCGGTCGCAAGAGACCGTCGTTGCTGGGATCGGCCCCGAGCCGCTCGACGAGCCGCAAGACTTCGAGCGGTTCTCGTAGCGTTCTAGGCCGCTGCGGGTGAAGCGGCGAGCGCGCGGCACACCGCTACTGCGCTCTCGACAAACGCCTCCGCGGCGGGACTGCGGTGGCGGTCTTGATGCCATACGAGTCCGATGACACGCGCGGGGATCCGCCCCTGAAGGTCGATCACGGCCACGCTCGGGTCGTCCTCGTCAACCGTCAACCTCGGTGAGACGCTGAGTCCCACACCAGCGCCGACGAGTCCCTGGACCGTCCCGTTGTTGTCCGACCGAAACACGATGTTGGGCGTGCGCCCCGCCGCCGATAGGTGGGACTCCACCTGGTCCATTGCGCTGCAGTGGTTGAACCCGATGAGCGGCTGCAGCGCGATCTCCTTGAGCGTCGGCGTTCGCTTGAGCTCTGAGAGCGGCGAGCCAGCAGGGACGACGAGGACATACGGGTCGGTGAGGAGCTCGACGGACTCGTACGGACCGAGCGCAACCGGAAGCGTCCAGAACGTGACATCGAGCTCGCCGCGCTCGATCATCTGGAGAAGCTCGCCTTCGTCCTGGGACTCGCTGAGCACGACCTCCACGTGCGGATGGCTCTCCGAGAAGCCCCGCAGAAGCGTCGGGATGACCTTCGCGCCGACGCTCTGGAAGGTTCCGACGCGAAGCCGGCCCGCGTCGCCGGCTTCGAGGGCGCTCATGTCCGCCTTCGCCGCGAGGAGCCGCGCTTGGATCGCGTCGGCGTGGCGCAGCAGAATGCGACCGGCCTCGGTCAGCGAGATCGGGCGAGGGCCGCCCGGCCTCTCGATCAGGCGCAGTCCCACAATGCGCTCGAGCGCTGCGATCTGCTGTGAGATCGCCGACTGGGTGTAGCCGAGCCGCTCGGCTGCCCGTCCGAACGATCCCTCGTCGGCGATCGCCTTCAAGGCGATGAGATGCCGAAGGTCGAGCCCGAGCCAGCGATCAGCTTCCATGATAGAAGCGTACCAAGCAAGCAGAGGGGCTAATCGGGTGCGAGTTGGTCGACCGGACGTCCACTAGGCTCCGGCTGTGACGACTTTAGATCTCCGCCGCCTCCACATCCGGCCGGGAGATGTCCGCGAGGAGCGAGTCGACGTCGCGTTCGACCCCTTTGTCCTGGGTGGTCAGCGGTACGAGTCGTCACCGTCGACTCTCCCAGTCGAGATCAGGATCTCCCCGGCTTCGGGCGCAACCGTGTTCGACCTGCAACTCGAGGCGCGTCTCACGGGCCCGTGCATGCGCTGCCTCGCGTTCGCCGAGGTCGAGCTACGTGTGTCCGCGCGCGAGTTCAACGATCCGGACGCTCCGAAGGCGGACGAGCTTCGCTCCGACTACGTCACCGACGACCACCTGGACGTCGGAGCATGGGCGCGAGACGCGATCGCACTCGAGCTGCCCGAGCAGATTCTTTGCCGGCCCGACTGTGTCGGTCTCTGCCCCGTGTGCGGCAAGGATTTGAACGCAGAGCCGCACGAGCACACCGAGCGCGAGCCGGATTCCCGGTGGGCGGCGCTGGCGCAGTTCCGCGACGAGCTTTAGGATCCGGCGTGGCGCTGCGGCGCCGTTCTATGACGGACTAACCCCGATCACCAGGCTCGCGCGCACGACGCGCGTTTCATCCCTGCGATCAGGAGGTTCCGTCCATGCGAGTACAACTGGCCGGCGTTACGAAGGGCTTCGGCGCACAGAGGGTTCTCGATCAAGTCACGCTCACTGTGGGGCCGCGGGCACGCATCGGCCTCGTCGGCCCGAACGGTGGCGGAAAGACGACCCTGCTTCGACTCATTGCGGGTCTCGACGTGGCCGACTCGGGAGTTGTCACACGCGCTCCACCCAACTTGGCTGTCGGGTACCTGGCACAGGAGCGCGACCCCGTGCGTGGCGAGACACTCCTCGCGTTCCTCGAAAGCCGGGCAGACGTGGCCGCCACTGAGACGGAGCTCGAGGACGCTGCGGCCGTGCTTGCGCACGATCTTCGCGCGGAGGACCGCTACAGCACTGCGCTCGAACGGTTCCTCGCGCTCGGAGGTGGTGACTTCGAGGCGCGTGCCCGCTCGACGTGCGCCGACCTCGGCCTTCGGCTTGCTCTCGATCGCGATGCAGATGACCTCTCGGGTGGCGAGCGGGCGCGGCCGAACCTCGCGGCCATTCTCCTGTCGCGCTTCGACCTCCTCCTACTCGACGAGCCGACGAACGACCTCGACTTCGACGGGTTGGAACGTCTCGAGAGGTTCGTCGACTCGTATTCGGGGGCGCTGATGGTCGTCTCTCACGATCGCGCGTTCCTCGACCGAACGGTCGACCGGATCGCGTCCATCGAGCCGGACACGCGGATCGTCCGCGAGTGGGCTGGAGGCTGGAGCGACTACGAGGCCGCGAGGGAGGTCGCGCAGGCGGCGGCGGTCGACCGCTTCGAGCAGGCTCAGCTCCGACGCCGTCGACTCGAGGAGCTCCTGAGCACACGGCGCACCGAAGCGCGCTCGCGCGGTGCCAAGCTGGGCAAGGCCACGGGAGGCGCCGATCGCCGGGCCACGCACGCACTCGAGACCAAGGTGCGACAGGCGGAACGGCTCCTCGGCAGGAACGAGCTGCCCGCCAAGCCCTTCGAGCCGTGGGAACTGAATCTCTCGCTGAAGGCGGGTCAGAGGCTCGGCGACCATGTCCTCGCACTCGACGAAGCCACTTCAGTTCGCGGTGACTTTCGGCTCGGGCCCATCGACGTCGACCTCGCACCGGGTGAGCGCGTGTCGGTCACCGGGCGGAACGGAGCCGGCAAGTCGACGTTGCTGGGAATGCTCATCGGCACTGTCCCGCTGGCCGCAGGCGAGCGATCCGTTGGGCGGCGAACCGTCATCGGTGCGATCGGACAGGAGCGTGACGCGTACGCCGGCGATGCGCCGCTCCTAAAGGAATTCGAATCGCGCTCAGGACTGCGGCCGGTCGACGCTCGCACGCTGCTCGCCAAGTTCGGCCTCGGGGTCGATCACATTGGCCGCTCTTGCTCGACGCTCTCGCCGGGGGAGAGGACGCGCGCGCATCTCGCGGAGTTGCAGGCCCGTCGAGTCAACCTACTCGTCCTCGACGAGCCGACGAACCATCTCGATCTCGAGGCCGTCGAACAACTCGAGGCAGCCCTCGGCTCCTACGACGGCACGCTCGTCGTCGTCTCCCACGATCGGCGCTTTCTCGAGCGTGTCGCACCGACTCGGGAAATCGGCCTTTCGCTATAGTCCGCAGCCGCTCATGGCCGTTCCCAAGCGGAAAACCTCGAAGTCCAGGCGCGACAAGCGGCGCGCCCAGCACGGGATCTCCGTCCCGCACGTTCAGGTCTGCCCGACGTGCAAGCAGCCCAAGCGAACGCATCGCGTCTGCCCGACCTGCAAGACGTACAAGGGTCGCGACGTCGAACCACTGCGCGTCCAAGCTCCGTAGCTACTGCCGGCATGATTCGGGTCGCCGTGGACGCTTTGGGGGGCGACCGCGCTCCGGAGGAGATCGTCGCCGGGGCTGCGGCTGCGGCTTCAGCCGAGATTCGGCCCGTTCTGTTTGGGCCGCCTGGTCTCGATGCGCTGGGTCTGTCGCTCGTCGAGGCGTCCGAGTCCATCGAGATGGACGATCACGCGGTCGAGGCGGTGCGATCGAAGACCGACTCCTCGCTCGTTCGTGCGGTGCGCGCTGTCGCCGAGGGCGACGCTGACGCGGTCGTCTCCGCAGGGAACACGGGCGCAATGCTCGCAGCATCGCTCCTCCACATCAGACGGCTCCCTGGCGTTCACCGTCCGGGTATCGCCGTGGTCATCCCGACGCTCCGCGGCCCGGCCGTCCTCATCGATGCGGGTGCGAACGCAGACGCGCGGCCCGAGCACCTCGTCCAATTCGGACACATGGGTGCGGTGTTTGCCGAGGAGATCCTCGGGATCTCCGAGCCCGAGGTGCGGCTTCTCTCGATCGGCGAGGAGGCCGAGAAGGGCAGCCAGCTGACGATCGAAGCACACGAGCTCTTCCGCGAATCGTCGCTCCGCTTCGGCGGAAACACGGAGGGCCGGACGATCCTCGAGGGACACGCGGATGTCGTCGTCGCCGACGGGTTCTCCGGCAACGTCGCGCTGAAGACGCTCGAAGGAACGGTTCGAAGCCTCCTCACCTCGCTGCGGGACGAGCTGGACTCCTCGCTGCGAGGGAAGCTCGGAGGACTTCTGATCAGGCCGACGGCTCGGCGGGTGCGCAAGCGCCTCGATCCGGAGACATACGGCGGCGGCTACCTCCTCGGTCTTCGCGGCCTCGTAGTCGTCGCTCACGGCTCGAGCTCTCGGATTGCGATCAAGAACGCGATCGAGCTGGCCGCTCGCGGCGTCGACCATCGCGTGGTCGAACGTCTGCAAGAGCGCATGTCGCCGGGCGTGTTAGCATCGGCGCGCTCCACGATCCCGACGGCAGAGAGGTGAGGTTTCAACGTGGCGAACTCGCGTGAAGAGATTCTCGAACAGGTCAAAGGCGCGCTGAGCGAGAAGCTCGGCATCGACGAGAGCGAGATCACCGAGGAGGCTTCCTTCGAGGAGGATCTCGGGGCCGACTCGCTCGATCTGGTGGAAGTCGTGATGGACCTGGAAGACCAGTTCGGGCTGAAGATTCCCGACGAGGACGCCCGCGGGCTTACGACCGTCGGCAAGGCGATCGACTACGTCATCGCGCACCAGGGCTAAGGCTCACGAGGTCGGGCCGGACGAGCTCGGCCGCCTGATCGACGAGCTCCCCGCCGTCCGCCGGGAACAGGTCTTCACCCACGCGTCGTGGGCGGAAGACCGTGCGGAGTCGTACGAGCGGCTCGAGTTCCTCGGCGACAGCGTGCTGGAGCTCGCGATCGCGCGTGCTGTGTTCGATCGCTTTCCAGACGCTTCGGAAGGACGGCTCGCCAAGATCCGTGCGCACGTGGTCTCCCGCCAGAGCTGCGCCGGGGTTGCCAAGGAGCTAGGACTCGGCGATCGCCTGCTCGACTTCGCGGGAGAAGTTTCGTCGGACGAGCTCCAGCGGATCTCGCGGAGTCGCAACGTGCTCGCCGCGGTGCTCGAGGCCGCGATTGCAGCGGTCTATCTCGAGCACGGGTTTCAGCGGGCTGAGCCGGCGATCGTCGCGGCGTTCTCGGAAAGGATCGAGTACGCCCGCTCGACCCATGTGGACTACAAGACCGAGCTCCAGGAGGGGCTCGCGCGATCGGGCCGTCAGGTGCACTACACGGTGCTCGAGGTCGAAGGCCCTGCGCACGACCGGCAGTTCGTCTGTGCTGCGCACGTGGCGGGAGTGCAGCTCGGCATAGGCCGCGGCTCGACGAAGAAGGCCGCGGAGCAGGAAGCCGCCCAGCAGGCGCTAGACGCGCTCGGCGTCGTGCCCGAGCGCATCTGAAGCTCAGCGGGGTGAAGCGACGGCTAGGCCAAGTGCCTCTGCGGCCGCGAGTTGCCGCACGTCGTAGCTCACGAACGCCGTGAGGACGCTCCGCACGCGAAGCGCGGTCGCGAGGTGGATCGCGTCGAGCGAACGGACTCTCGCCGGCTCGAGGTGCACTGCCTCCACCAGTAGGCGGTCGCTTATCGCTGCCAGTACAACTCGACTCAGGATTCCCCGCGCGAGCGGCTCCCGCGCGGCGTCTTCGCGACGCACAGCGCGCAGTACCTCAACGACCGCGAGGCGGCTCGTAACGCGTCGGGGCCAACTGCCGAGCGCCCGCCACAGTGCCTCGCTCTCGTCTTCGACCAGAGCGAGCTTGACGAGCGCTGATGAGTCGAGGTACGCGACCTCAGACACGGTCGGCTCGAAGGTCGTCCCAGATCTCTGACGTCGAAGGCCCCGGCGGGCTTGGGGACGGAGGCGGGAGATCGAGCAGCTCGCCGATCGGTGCAGTCGCTTCGCCCGTCGCGATCATGAGATCGAGGACGTCAGCCTCCTCGGGGAGAGGGCCGAGCATCGCAACCGGCCGGCGGCGTTCGGTCACGACGAGGTGCTCGCCCATTTCGACGCGGCGCAGATAGCGGCTCAAGTGCTGACGCAGGTCGCGGACGCTCACGTGCTCCATCGTGGCACGAATGTAGCACCTATGTGTAACAAGTCAGCGACGATCGAGGTTGCGTCGGGCGAGGCAACGACTCCGCCGCCCCGCCTCGCTATCCGACGCGTGCCGCCACGGGCCGGCCGGGTCGTTCGCCCGGCACAACACCGAACGTGTACACCGAGGACGCGGTGCGGCGGCCACGAGCGTCCTTGGCATTGTCGACCGCCCTACGAGACCGCGGGTGCCCAGTAGAACATCTTCTTGCCCTGGTTGCACTGCCCCGGCGTTCCCTTGCCGCCGCCCGTCAGGCCACCGCCGGGAAGGCATGTCCAGCCAGCTGGAACGGTTTTGAACTTCGTGACGGCTTCGCCCCGGAACGGCGTCTTGACGAGCTTCTTCGCCCACGTCGAGGCGAAGGAGCACGAGACGCCTTTCGCGGTCAGCTTCCACTTGGTTCCCTTCTGGTTCGGCGGATTGACCATCGGGTTGACGTACGTCCAAACGGGCCCGGTGAACGTGCCGCACGACGCGTGGGCCGAGTTCGGCGCTCCCGAAGCTGCTGCCGCAACCGCGAGCGCGAGCGCCGCGGCGGCGAGTGCGCCGCAGAAAGTGGTGCTCGATCCTGTCATGCCCGCTCCTTCCGTTCGATGCCTTTCGGCCACACTAGGACACTCCCGAAACCGGCGCACCAGGGAGATCCCTAGGTTTCGGCGTGGAGCTCAGGGGGCGACCGAGAGTGCCCCCGCGCCGAGAAGCTCGAGCACCGCAGGCCCGCCGCCGACCACACCCGATGCCACGCGACCGTCGGCCGAGATGACTACGGCCATCGGCGTCCCGTCGGCGCCGAGCGCGCCCGACACGGTCCACTCGGGATCGAGCAGCACCTCGCTCGCAAGACCCTCGGCCTTGACTCCAACCACGTCGCCTGCCGACACCACCACGAGCGCCGGAGCTCCGTCAGGAGGCGAGGCTTCCCAGGCGAGGATGTCCTCGTGCAGCGAGCGACAGAACCCGCAGCTCGGGTTCCAGACGACGAGCGCGGTCTCACGCTCGATGACGTCGCGTAGGTCGACCTCGGTGCCGTCGAGTCGTGCGAGGCTCAGCGCCGGTACCTCTGTGCCGACTGCGAGGCCGGGTGTCCGGCCCGCACCTGCAAGCGCCTGGTGGACGAGTGACTCGATCCAATCGTTCCCGGCCGCCAGCCAAGCAGCGACGGTGCCGTCGTCGCCGATGAGCACGGCGCTGGGCGTTCCGTTTGCCTGATAGGCCTCGTAGAGCGCCGTGTCGGGGTCGAGAAGCACGTTCGTGAGCCAGGTCTCCGCTGCTTCGGCTCGAACTGCATCCGCGTCCCCCGAGCTCAGCAGAGCGATCGTGAGCTCGTCCGCGTGCTCCCGCTGCCACTCGGCGACGGTCGGCATCAGGACGGAGCACGGCCCGCACGTAGGGCTCGTGAAGAGCAGGAGCACGGGGTTCCCGGCCTCGGCGAGGTCTGCGAGGCCGACGCGCTCACCGTCGGTCGATGTCAGCGTGAAGTCCGGCGCCGGCGTCCCGGGCTCGAGGCCGAGCTCCGGGACGTCGTCCGGCTCCTCGAGGTCGAAGCCCGCAGCCCTGAGGCGCTCCTCGACCGCATCGAGCCGCACGAGGACGCGGCCGTAGCTCCGCAGCACGTGCATGACCGCGTAGCCGCCAACGGCAACCGTAGCGACGAGTGCGACGGCGAGCGCGAGAACGAGCCACTCGACGCTGTTGAGCCGCGACGTCCACGAGACGACGCTCGGCCCGGCGTCCCCGCGACCGGCGGCGACGATGAACGCGGCCATCGCAGCGAGCACGCCGTTCCGCGCGAGCGTGCGCCATCCCGCGGGCGACGAGTGGAGCTGGCCGAACAGCGGCACTCGGGCGCTTCGCCCCGAGCCATCGCACGACCGATCGCGGCGCAGAAGCCGACGAGCAACGCCAGCGCTGCGAGTGCCGCCCCCCATCTCGTCGCGACGGGAAGAAGGAGCGCCGCGATGGCCAGTTCCGCGAGCGGCAGTCCGCGGGCCACGCCACCGGCGAAGCGGTCTGGGACGCCGAATGCCATCGCAGCCGAGCGCCCGCCGGTCGGATCGAGCAGCATGGCGATTCCGGCGACAGCGAATACGCACGCGAGCACGAGGGCCGGGAGCACGACGAGATAGCCGGTTGTCGTCACTACACCCTCACGCACTTGCCCTTGGAACAGCGATAGCCGGTCCCGCAGCAGTTTTGGCCGCAGCGGTTGCCAGGCGAGCAGGTCGGCTCGCAGGTCGTCGAGAGGTTGAAGATAGACGGCCGCTGCTTATGCAGGCACCACTGGTTCGGCCCGCAACAGACGATGCCGCAGCAGGTCTTGCCTCCCGTGCAGCACTTGCCTCCGCAGCAGTCCTCGCTCGCGCAGCACTCTCCGCTCGCGCAGCACTCCCCGCCGCAGCACGGCTCCTCGTC
>JBCKBY010000073.1:0-9965 GCA_038910715.1 Gaiellaceae bacterium | reverse complement strand
GGCTGCGTGACCGCATGCCTCGTCGAGCGACTCGTGTGAAGAGACGACTACGGGGACGCCGCAGGCCATCGCCTCGATGACCGGGATCCCGAATCCTTCGAAGCGAGAGGGGTAAACGGCGACGTCGGCGCCGCGGTAGAGGCGTGCGAGCTCCTCGTCGGAGACATACCCGAGCCGACGGACGCGCGGGTCCTCGAGCAGCGGCTGCTCTCCCCACCCTTCTGCTCCTACGACTGCGAGGAGGATGTCGCCAGCGAGTAGACGGTGTGCCTCGACCAGAGCCTGGAGATTCTTCCGCGGCTCGAGCGTCGCGACGGTGAGGATGTACGGAGCGCCCAGATCCTCAGCTGGGCCATCCGGCTGGAAGACATCCTTGGCGGCTGGGCGCGCCACGCGAACCCGCTCCGCCGAGATACCGAGCGTTTCAACCACGTCTCGCCCAGTGAACTCGGAGTTGACGAACACGACGTCACACGTTTCGGCCGCGTTTCTGTACTTGCGGCCGTGCATCAAGCGCGTCCTCGGCGTCGTCCACTCGGGGTGATGCAGCGGCACGAGGTCGTGGATCGTCGTCGCCCGGACCCCGCCGTGTTGGGGCGGGTACATCCAGTCGCTGAAGTGCAGGGCGTCGAAGCGGCCGATGAGCCGCTCCGCCGCGGGATGGGCAGCCACGCTCCATCCCGTTCGCAGCGCGTGCGAGAAAGGCAGCCGCCACGTTCGCAGCTCGACATCGATGCCCGCGAGCGCGGCGCGGATGCGATTGGGACCACGAATGCTCGCCGGCGCGAACGCGACGATCTCGTGCTTGCCAGCCGCAGCGTCGACGAGACCCTTGAGCGACCCTTGCATGTAGTTGCCGATCCCGAGCAGCGGATGGGACAGCGGCGACACGTCGAAGGCGATCCTCACGGTCTCGGTTTGTAGACGAAGCGATTGAAGTGGGCGCCGAGCTCCCGCGGATCCGTGTTGTCGCCGCCGATGACCTCAGCCGGTACCGCGGTCGGCATCACCGTGTAGACGACTCGGCAGTCGCTCGTCCCGGGAACGGGCGAGACCGGAACGGTCAACAGAGCGCGGCCCTCCGGCCGGAGCCGCACGCGACCGACGACGGCCCCGTTCGAGCGCGCGATCACTGTCTGGGGCGCGAGAAAGAGGCTCGGATCGCTCGAGAGCGAGACGGCAAGGCGCCCGCGAACGCACCTGCGGCGCAGGTACGTCACGGTCTTCCCAGACCAGGTGTCGTTCGGATAGAGGCCGTCGATCCGAACCGCGGACACGAGCGGGGGGTTCACGCGCCAGAGCGTCACGCCCCAACCCTTGTCGCGGGCGAGCGCTCTCCCGTCCGGCTCAAACGACGAGTCGGCGAGCAGGAACCGGTCTCGGACCGTAGCGCCGTCGGGAAGAGTCACACGACCTGTCTTCGGATGGATCCGCACACGCGTTTCGGGTAGGCCTCCAGGAGTTGGGTCGGTGACGTAGTAGACCGGGCCGACACCGCGGTTGAAGAATTCCGTCTCGTTCACCGTGAGCCGATCGGTACGACCGGTCCAGAGGAACGCGGCTCGCTCGTCTCGCGGCAGCGCTTGATCCACCCAGTCGCGATCGGCCGTGCGGATTCCCTGGAAGAGCGCTCCTCGTGAGAACCGCTCGAAACCATGCGTGCCCCACCAGATCGGGCGGACAGCGAGGATCCAGAGGCCGAGCACGAGCAGCGGAAGAGCGATCGCGAAGCGGCGTGGAACGAAGAGGAACGCTGCGGCAAGGCCGGCGGCGAGCCCAAACGCGGCCAATGTGATCCAGCTCTCCCCGATTCGATCCTGCAGCGACCAGAGCGGCAGCAGCATCAGCGTGTCCGTAATCGCCGAGGTCGTGAGGAAGCGATCGAACGGGATGGCTACGACGAGCAGCGCTGAGCCGACGGCGGCGACGGTCGCGAGTACGCGCGGGCGTGGTGCCCCGATCTCGACCCAGGCAAGCAGAGCAACGCAGAAGAGAGGCGCCACGTAGAAGAGATTCCGCTCCTCGATCCGGTAGGAGAACCGGGAGGCGAACACTGCGACGACCGGAATGAGACATACCGTTATCGATACCAGTGCCGCGAGGAACGCCTGGAGCCGCCCGTCCAGCGAGCGAGCGCGCCCGATGAGGACGATGGTCGCGGCGAGCGGGATCACGAGGACGTAAAGCGATAGCTCCGCGACGTGCCACCACAGATACCGCAGAGCTTCACCGAGCTCGTATCCGGCTTCGTCGACCGGCGAGTAGGCGCCGAGGAGCTCCTGTGGCGAGCGCCCGGTGGCGAGCTGAATGGCAACGGCAGCGATGCCGAGGCCCGCAGTGATGCCGTAGAGCCGACGGAACCGCGACATTGTGGACGTCAACCCTCGTCGCTCGAAGACGGCGAGCAGGAGCGGCGCAAGGAGGACCGCCGGAACCAACGCAACTGCCTGAACGCGAGTTGCGAAGGCAAGCGCTATGAGTGCGAGCAGGAGGAAGACTCGTCCGGCAGTGGGACTCTCGAGGACGAGCACGAGCACGAGCACGGCGACGAGAAAGAGCGGATAGAAGACGTTCTCGGTCATGACCGTGCCCGTGTAGGCGAGCGACGGAAGCGCGACAGCGAGAAGCGCTACAAGAAGGGCGAGCCCGTCGCGCATAACCCGCCGCGCCAGGAAGAACGCGGGCACTGCGGCGAGCGACATGACCACGGCGTTCAGCGCCTTCACACCTGCATATGCGTCGGGCAGGCTCTCGAGAAGGGCGTAGACGGGGCTGATGAGGAGCGGATACACGATGCTGTAGCCCGGATCCGGTTGGTCGCGCAGCAGCGGCTCCCCGGCGTCGGCGAGGCCGCGAGCGACCTCCGACCAGATGACCTCGTCGACCATGATGAACGGGGCGACGATCCCGCGACCGAGGACGATTCGGAGGGTCGCAGAGCCGACGACGATGGCGGCGAGCCAGACCCACGCCGGGACTCGACGGAGAGCTCTACCCAAGCTCGACCTCGGCGAGCCGGCGGGCGATCTCCCTCGCCTCGGCCGTTTCCCCCGAGATCCCGACCCCCGCCGCGGCCTCGCTCACTTCGCGCAGAACGGAGTCGGCGACGGCAGCGCCTCCCGCCGACTCCTCGAGCGCTGCCGCGTAGAGCTCGGCAACGCGACCGAGGTCGTGCTCGCGGCGGGCGAGCTCGACGCCGGCGGCACCCATCGCCTCGCGGACGTCCGCCCGCGTGACCAGGAGCTCGAGCGCCGCCGAGAGCACTTTCACCTCGTCGTCCCCCGTCGGGATCTTGAGCGCGACCTCGTCGGGAAGCTCCGAGAACCACCCCACGTCACTGACGACGAGCGGCTTTCCGAGCGAGAGCGCGCGAATCACGCTCCCCGAGGTCTCGCCCATGGTCGGGTGGCGGAGGTTCACGGCGACGTCAGATCCGGCCATGAGCGACCAGAGGCGTGCCTCGTCGGTCCACCCCTCGCGGACGAGCCCATCCTCCGCGAGCCCAACTCGCTGCAGGCGGCGCTCGAGATCAAAGCCGGGCGAAGTCGGGCCGACGAGCAAGAGCGTCACGTCGGGATGCAACTCACGCACCGTGGCCGTCGCGCGCAGAAGCTCCGGAATGCGCTTGCTCGCGTTCACGACCCCGAAGCAGCCGATGACAGGGCCGGCCGCGACCCGGACGGGTGCGATCTCGCGAACCGGCCACGCGGGATGCGGCACCACCCAGACGGGGCCAGTGAAGCCAGATGCACGAGCGAGCTCAGAGACGGTGCGGGAGTGGACGATCAGGCCCGTCGCGTGGTCGAGAACGAAGGAGGCGAGCGGGAAGTCCGCCGGACGCGACTCCCAGAGCGGGGGAATGCGCTTGTCGAGGACGCCGTGGGCGAGTAGTCGGCCGACGACTCCGTACTCGCGTTCCATCGCGTCGAGGTAGCCGTGCCCGTTGCGCCGGCCGACCGTTATCCCGGCGACGAGATGGTGGAGCACGTAGTCGTGGAGGGCGACGACACCGGGCTCCCTGCGCAGAGCGTCGACGATCCAGGCGTGGGCATCCGGGTTGTTGCCGACGTGGTAGAGCGAGACGTCGGATCCGCGCGGAGCCTTCTTGCGGCCGCGCTTCACCACCGTGACCTCGAGCCGCTCGCCGAGCGCGGGGAGGAGGAGCGCGCTGTAGTCGGCGATGCCGCTCCGCTCCGGCGGCATCGGGCTGAAGTACGCAACCTTCACCCCAGCAGCCTCCCGATCGCGCGATCCCACGTAACTTCAGCGGCGACCGCATGGCCTGCTCGGCCGAAAGAGGCTGCGTCGTCTCGATGCTCGCGGAGCCAGCCTGCCGCGCGGGCGAGCTCTCCCGCGTCGGGGGACACAACCAGTCCGGTGGCGCCGTCGGTCACGACCTCGAGGGGGCCGCCCGCGTCGGTCGTCGTGAGAACCGGCTTCTCCGAGAGGAACGCCTCGAGCGGGACCATTCCGTAGTCCTCGTCCACCGGCGCGTAGTAGACGGCGAGGCACCGGGCGTAGAGGTCGGCCAGCTCCTCCTCGGAGACCCGACCGGCAAAGCGGGCGCGACCATCGAGCCCGCGGTCGCGCGCGATCTGCTCCAGTCGACCGCGATCTGGCCCGTCGCCGACGATGACGATCTGGAGCCCGGTGTCGAGCGCCGCCGCCTCGAGCAGGAGATCGATCCGCTTCGCGCGGTCGAGCCGATTCACGGAGAGGACGAAGTCGCCGTACCCGTCGCAGCGGAACTCCAGCGCCTGCGGCGGATGGGGCAAGACTTCGGCCTGGAGCCCTGTGGAGGACTCGAGCCGGCCGGCGACGTTGCGCGAGATGGCGAAGAGCCGAGTGGCCTCGCCGAGCGCAACCCGGTCGAGCGCCTGCACCTTCCGCCGGATCGCGCGATCCTCGGAGGAGTCGCCGAACTGCGCCAGCTCGGTACCGTCGAGGTCGTACGCCTGGCGGAACTGATGGACGAGCCAGACGCGCTTGTCGCGATGCCGAACGAGGTACGACGGGAACTTCGTGGCGACGACGACGTCGATGCGCTTGCCGTCCGCCTCGTCGAGGTCGAGCATCCGCCACAGGAACGCCTGCGTGAGGACGCGCGCGCCGGGGTACCACTTGAAGGGAACGCTGACGAGATCCGCGTCGTGGCCGCGCGCCCGCAGCTCGTCGACGAGCCGGTCGGTGAAGATCTCTGCCCCACCTCGGGCGAACGGCACTTGCGGCCGCAGGACAGCGACGTTCACCCTCGCGCTCCTGGCCGCCTCCGGCTCCCGCCCGGCCGGGTTTTCGGGGCCTCCAGGAAGTGCGGAGCACTTTCTGGGGTTAAAGCCGGGCTCCGCCAGAGGCTGACGCCGCTCGCCGCAGGAACGCGAGGCGCTCTCATCGTGACCGTGTGGATCGCAGCGCCTCGACCTCGGCCTGGAGACGATCGACCTGCTCTTGGAGATCGTCGATCAAGCGCAGCGAAGCGGCATTGAAGGAGCGCTGGTCGTAGGCGAGCGGTTCGACATACCAGCGCATGAGCTTCCGGAGAACGGCCTTGACCGGCGTTCCGAGCCCGCCGCGCACGCCCGGTCGCAGGCGCAGCGAGCGGTCAGCGGAGACCGGCCAGAGCCGCTCGGCCTCCGCGCGCGCCGCGCGGCGCTCCTCGTCGGTCCCCGATCCAGCGCCGGGGTCGGCCCCGGATCGCCGTACCTCCTCCTGAAGCGCTCGGAAAAGCTGTTCTACGTCGACCGAAACCCCTGCAGATTCGCCATTTTCGGCTCTATCAGAGGGCATCGCGGCATTCTAGATGCTTGACCGGAAATTCACGCGGGCCGGATGACGGTCACGACACGGCGCCGGATCACCACCCTCGCGCGCCGCACAGGCTGCAAGCCTGCACGACGCGTAAGTGAGGCGCCCGGCTTGGTCGTGACCGCCCCCGGATTGCGCGCCAATTTCCGGTCAAGCATCTAGCCGGGCCGTAGGACCGGCCCAGTAGGATCGACGTAAGTGCGCGTCGGAATCTCCTTGCTCACCCTCGCGCCGAACGACCTCGGTGGCTCGGAGACGTACGCGCGCCAACTCGTTCGAGCGCTCGCGCGAGTCGGGACGCTCGACTACTCCGTGCTCGTGCCCGCTCACGCGAAGGACGCAGCCGAAGGACTGCCGGCGATCGAGGTCTCCGATCCCCCCATCGCGAGGCGCGGCCCGGCTCGGATCGCCGCGATGGCGTTCTCGGCGCGCCGCACGCAGGGAGTCGGAGCCAAGGTGGCCGCTTTCGATGTCGTCCACTACGCGCTGACCGTCCCCATCCCGCGAACGAAGGCGCCGAACGTCGTGACGCTGCACGACATCCAGCATCGCGATCTGCCCGAGTTCTTCGGCCCCGCGCGACGCGCGTTCCGCAGGATCGCGTACGACCGGGCTGCCCGCGGCGCAACCGTCGTCGTCGTCACGAGCGAGTTCGTGCGCGCGCGCGCCCTCGACCTGCTCGAGCTCGAGCCCGAGCGCGTCCACGTCATCCCGCTCGCGATCGACCACACGCTCTTCCGGCCCGGCACGGAAGAGCGCGAGCCGTTTCTCCTCTATCCGGCGCGGCCGTGGCCGCACAAGAACCACACGCGCCTCTTCGAGGCGTACGCGATGCTTCGCGAGACTCGTCCGCGGCTTCGGCTGGTCCTCACCGGGGGTGGCCTCGAGCGCCTCGACCCGCTTCCGGAGGGTGTCGAGAGTCGAGGCGTCGTATCCCCCTCGGAGCTCGCGTCGCTGTATCGGCGCGCTGCGTGCCTCGTCTACCCGAGCCTTTACGAGGGATTCGGCATGCCGCCCCTCGAGGCAATGGCCTCGGGCTGTCCCGTCGCCGCGTCGCATGCGGGCGCGATCCCGGAGGTGTGCGGTGACGCAGCCGTCCTCTTCGACCCCACCGACGTCGACGCGATCGCAGCAGCGATCCTCCAGGTCGACGAACGGCGCGAGGAGCTGTCTGCACGCGGGCTCGCCCGTGCCGCCGGGTTCACGTGGGACGAGACGGCACGAAAGCACGAGGCGTCGTACGTTGCGGCGGCTACTGCAGCGCCCTGAGGTACGCCCACGACGCCCTGAGGCCACGGGGGCGCGCAAGAGCGACAACGGCGCCGTAAGCGACGAGGCCCGCGAGCGTCGCAGCAAGGGAGTCGAGAACGAGACTGGCCGGGAGGAACGCAACGACCGTGAACACCGCGACCGTCGCTGCGGCAACGGCAACACCGCGCACGCCCGCTGACAGTGCACCGAGCTCACGAAGCAGCGCCAGTAGGACGACGAACGTCGAGAGCGTGAGGGCGATGGCGAGGCCGTCGAGATCGAGAAGATCTGCGAAGGCCCAGGCGAGGAGCACCTGCAACGCGAGCGCCCCAGCGCCGATCCACGGGAGCGGCCGCAGTCGCTCGGCGACGAACGCAAGCGGGAACGCGACATTGACGCCGACCGAAGCGATCATCCACGGGCTCAGCAAGACAACCAGTCGGGCCACGTCCTGGCCCACGTCTCCTCCGTACGCGTCGCCCAGCACGCCCTCGACGATTCCGCCGCCCGCGAGCGCAAACGCTCCGACCGCGGCACCGATCAAGGTCAGTGCGACCCACGACGACGAGACGACGTGTCGGGCCGCGACGCCAGGGCCGAGCCCGGTACGCGTCAGCGGAACGGACGAGACGAGGCCGATCGAGAACGCGGTCACGGAAACGAGCGTCGCCGCCGCGAGGTACGCGTAGCCGAAACTCGTAACCGCGCCTTCTCCGAGACGGCCGGCGAAGGGCAGACACACGACATAGAGCAGCTGGAGGGCGATCGGAAGCGAGGCGGCGGCCGCGAAGACGCCGAGGCGTGACGACAGCGGCAACCCGGACGGGCGAACCGCCGTCGCAGCCATGCTCGATCGCCGAGCCCGCCACGCGAGAACGACCGCCGGGACGAGAAGCGCGACGACCCCGTTCAGCGCCATGCCCCACCCAACGGCGACGATCCCCTCCGAATCGACGAGCGCGAGGATCAGGGCGAGCCCAGCCGCGCTCCCTGCTGCATACCCGAGCGCCGCCGTCGCGTAGTCGTCAAGAGCGGCGAGGCCGCTCGCGGCGAGACCGGCGAAGAGATGCGCGACAGCTGCAGGCACCATCCAGCGCAGGGCATCTGCACATGCGTCCTGAGCAACAGGGGAGCCGTCGCCGGTGAGGAGCTCGGCGATCGGGTTGGTGACGAGCTCGACGACGAGCAACAGAGGCACGGCGACCACCGTCAGCGCCGCTGCGAATCCGGCGATGTTCCCGGCGAGGCGACGCTCCTCCCGCGCGCGGGCGAGCGCCGGAAGCACCGCGATGCGGACGGACTGCGCCGCGAGCGCAATGACGATGAAAACCCCGTACGCGGCGAAGAACCCGTCGGTCTCGTCGGTGCGGCCGAACTCGCGGGCGATGACGATCCCGACGATCGCCGCGAAAGCCGAGACGACGAGCGTCGACGTGGCCGTCAGCGCGGCGGTCGCCAACGAGCCCAAGCCGGGCGAGTCTGTACGCTTGCTCACCGACGCGGAAGCGTACGCATCATGCCGAACGACACCCTATGGACAGGCGGCACGCTCGAAGATCTCCGCCGCGAGTTCGGCGACATCTACGAGGGTCGTACCGTGCTCGTGACTGGTGCCGACGGCTTCATGGGCTCGCATCTCACCGATGCTCTCGTCGAGCTCGGAGCGACCGTCCACGCCTTTGTCCGCGCGACATCAAGCGGAGCGCTCAACAATGTTGCCCACCTCCGTGACCGCCTCAAGGTGCACTTCGCCGATCTGACCGACAAGACCTCCGTCGACTACCTGATCCGAGAACTGAAAGAGGTCGCCGACGACCGGCCTTACATCTTCCACCTCGGCGCGCAGGCCCACGTCGGCGAGTCCTGGCACCGACCGTATGAGACCGTGATGGCGAACACGATCGGCACGCTCAATCTCCTCCAGTCCGTTATCGATCAGGGCCTCGAGCTCGAGAAGTTCGACACGGCCGGCACGTCGGAGGAGTACGGGAACGTGCGCGAGTCGGTCACCGATCACCATGACTTCGACGACGCGGGCGGGCTCATCCTGCACGAGCGCTCACCGATCAACCCGAAGTCGATTTACGCGACCTCGAAGGTCGCCGCCGACTTCCTGACGATGAACTACCACGATGCGTTCGGTATCCCGGGAGTCGTGACCCGGATGTTCAACAACTACGGGCCCCGCCAGAACCCGCGCTACGTGACGGGCACGATCATCACGCAAGCGCTGACGCGACCGGCGATCGAGCTCGGGCAACTCGATCCACTACGGGACTTCTGCTTCTGCACCGACGGCGTCCGCGGCCATCTGACCGTTGCAGCCCAAGGCACCCCTGGTGACGTCTACGTCTACGGCCAAGGCGCGAACATCTCGATGCGGGACTGGGTCGACATGATCCTCCGGATCGGCGAGGACGGGGGCTTCTGGCCGAGCCGGGAGGTTGTCTCCACCGAAGCCCGCTACCGGCCCGGGGCGAGCGAGGTGATGGCGCTGCGGGTCGGCCACGAGAAGCTCACGGCCGAGACGGGCTGGATGCCGAAGGTGTCGTGGGAGGAAGGGATCCTCGAGACGATTCGCTGGTACGCCGAGAACCGCGACCGCTGGATCGGCCGCGTGGACTGGCTGCCAACGGGCACCCCGCTCGCCGCGCCGTAAGCCACGTGTCGCTTGCCCCGGCGGCCTGCTGAGCTGTCAGCTCTGTGCGTCTAGGACGCAGAGGTACATGAACTCGCGCTGGGACGCCGTCGGCTCGCGCTCCCACAACAGTACGACCTTGCGCCGCCGCTCGAGGAGGGTCTTGACCACAGCCGGAGTCGTTACCGAAACGTAGTCGCCGTAGATACGCTCGGCATCCTTCTCCGAGCCGCCGAGCGCGACCGTGACCGGATTCCCTTCGAGCGCCAGCGCA
>JBCKBY010000072.1:0-10117 GCA_038910715.1 Gaiellaceae bacterium | reverse complement strand
CCCGTGCAGCTCGACGGCCGCCGCGGTGATCCGCCGCCGCGTCTCGGCCATCTCGTCGGCGCGCTTCTTGAGCTCGTACTTGCGCTTCGTTGGTCTTTCACTACTCATCGCTGTGCAATCAATATTGACAGATCCTGCGGAGCGAGCGTATAGTCGCATGTCCATCGACCTTCGGTGTTCAATGAAAGGAGAACCGCGATATGAGTACTTCTTCGATCACCTCCATCGCACCGATCGCGCTCCAGCCCGGGGAGGGCGATGCGCGCTGGTTCCTCGGTGCTCTGGGCACGATCAAGTCCGCGGCCGAGACGACCGACGGGCGCGTGGCGGTGCTGGAGTTCCTCTGGCCGCAGGGCGGCGGCTCGCCGCTGCACGTTCACCGCAACGAGGACGAGTGGTTCTACGTCCTCGAGGGCGAGGTGACCTTCTGGGTCGGCGGCGAGACCGTCGTGGCGCCAGCCGGATCGTTTCTGTACGGGCCGCGCGACGTCCCGCACACCTTCCTCGTCACCTCGATCGAGGCCCGCTTCCTGATGGTTACCGAGCCCGCCCCCTTCGCGGACTTCGTGCGCGCGATGTCCGAGCCGGCGCAGACCCTCACGCTGCCGCCCGCATCCGTCCAGCCGCCCGACCCCGAGCAGCTGACCGCGGTCGCTGCCGAGTACGGGATCGAGATCCTCGGCCCGCCCGGCATCCCCGCCTGAACTCCAGGCGATCGCGTGCGGGGCGCCTCGGTCCGCCGACCAGGGCGCTCCGCGTGGGCGGCTTGGGTAAAAACCCGCGCTCGAGCGGCTGACTCCTTCCTGACACATCAAGAGCGACGAGAGGGCGAGGCCCGATCGTCCACCAACCTGCGTCGCCGCAAGGTGGTCATGTGATGCGGCCCGGAATCCGGGCAACGGCGAACGGAACGGTGCGCGGTCGCACGAGCCCTCTGGAAGGAGGACGCGATGAGCGTCGAGAGGACGAAATCGGTGGATCCCGTGCGTGGGATCATCAGGCGGGGGAGAGCCGATCCCCACTGCCTGGAAACCTGACTGTGGCAGCGGGTCGCAGCGCTCCAGCGACGCGATCACAGAGCCCGGATGAGCCCGATGCCGGAGGGAGGACACGCCGCCGGCTCGCGAGGAGACGGCGACTGCGGACGACGATCTCGTCAGGGTGGTCAACGTGCCGCTCGTAGCGGACGTGATCCAGCCAGCCAACGTGCGCGCCGTCGCTCGCGAGCACCCGGTAGCCCCCGGCGGCGGTGAGAAGGCGTCCGAGTTCCGCCAATGTCCTGGCGCTCCGCTCGACCCCTTCACCCTCCTGCACGGAAGAGAAGAGTAGTGAACGTTTCTGGCAGGCTCTCCTCTCAGGCACGTGCACCGGGAGCACGTTTCTGTTCACGCGCAAGAACCCATGTGTGGAAGGACGTCCTCGGTCCGCTGTCAGAAAACGTGCTCCGGGCCACGCCGCGCTTCCTCGACTTCTGCCGCGCCCACCCGGCCGCCCGAGGAGGCAAAGGCGGTGTGCGCACGGCTCGTCGGGCGCTCCCGCGAGTTCGGGACGGACGCTTCGCTCGCGGGCGGCGCAGTGGTGATCAAGACGGGGCGACCCGCGCTAGCCTTCGGTCGACAAGATCGAATCGCAGGAGGGCTGAACCATGGACGCGAGCGTGGAAGACAGGATCGTCGTCGAGTCGGAGCGGGCTAGTCAGTCGGGTCGGGCGGGCGTCATCGAGGAGGTTCTGGCCCAGGATCCGCCGCGCTTCCGCGTCCGCTGGGACGACGGGCGCACGAGCATCTTCGCTCCCGCGGCAGGTGTCGCGAGGATCGAGCGGCGCAAGAGAGAGCGCTGAAGGCCTTCTGACTCTACGAGAAGCCGCTTACGAGGAGCCGATTAATGGGAGACAGGGAGATGGAGACACTGACGCAGATGAAGTGCGTCGCGTGCCGCAAAGACGAACCGACCGTGACGGATGCGGAGATCGCCGAATTTCAGCCCCACGTCTCTGAGTGGGAAATCGTGGAGCTCGATGGAATCAAACGCCTGAGACGCGCCTTTTCGTTCGACGATTTTGCGCAGGCGTTGGAATTCACGAACAAGGTAGGCGAGCTTGCAGATAAAGAGGGGCATCACCCTGCGCTGCTGAGCGAATGGGGCAGGGCGACGGTCACCTGGTGGACGCACAAGATCAAGGGCCTGCACCGCAACGATTTCGTCATGGCGGCGAAGACAGACGTGCTGTATCGGCCATAACCGATCCGCGTGCAGGAGGCGGAAGCAATGAGGGAGCGGGTGCGAACCGCGCGCGTAGCCCGGCTCGCGACGACCGACCCGGACGGGCGCCCGCACCTCGTGCCGATTGTCTTCGTCCTCGATGGCCAGACGCTTTACTCGGCCGTCGACGCGAAGCCGAAGCGCTCGCGCAGGCTTCGCCGCGTCGCGAACGCCCGCGAGCGGCCTGACGTGACCGTACTTGTCGACCATTACGAAGACGACTGGGGCCGGCTCTGGTGGGTGAGCCTCCGCGGACGGGCGCGGGTGCTCGATACGGGAGAGGAGGCCGAGCGGGCCCTCCGGCTGCTCGTCGATAAGTACGAGCAGTACCGACGCGAGCCTCCCGGCCGGCCGGTGCTCGCCGTCGACATTCTCGAGTGGCGCAGCTGGGACGCCTCGGCTTCGACGTAGCGTTCGCCTTCAGACTGACTCCGGACGAGAGACGGCGGACGCATCACGCGGCCTCGTCGGTGTACAACCCGTCCTTCGATGCGCGGCCCTGGCGAGCAGCGCTTGACTCGTCAGGATGTGCTTTCGATCACCTCCTCGATCCAGCCGAGCCCGGCCACCGTGTGGGGGAAACCGATCGGCGTCAGGGCGAGTAGGCCGACATGGCGGAGCCCCTCCGGACGCATCTGCTCGGCGAGCGAGCGGCGGGCAGAAACGGTCGAGCTCGACTGCCATCGCTGCTGTCGCCTTCTGGCGGACAGGCGACAGGCTCCGTGTCGTCGACGTTCTCGCCCGCGCCAGTTGGATCAGCTACGTCTCTAGCCGAACGCCGGCCTCGGTGTCGATCACGATGTGGGTGATCGGCAGGGCAAGGCGCTCGCGTGCCCGGGGCACGACGTGGCGCTCGAGCCAGTTCGAGCGCCCTTCGGGGTGGGTGGAGATGATGATCTCGTCTGCCCCGAATGTGCGCAGGACGTCCTCGATCGCGCGCAGGGGATCCTCGTCCCCGATCTCACCCTGGGCCTCGATGCCGACCGCGTGGAGCTGGCTGAGGGTTTGGTCGAGCCGCTGCTGAGCCTGTGCCCTCGCGCCGTCCAGATCGGATACCCAATGACGAACGGGTGAGGTGAGCGCGGGGCAGACGACGCGCACCTGCTTGCGATATCCGGCCGCCGCCCGCTCGATCTCCTCGGCCAGCCTCACCTCTGCCAGCGTCTCGTTCGCGACCACAAGGATCCGCCGCTCGTCCTCGGCGCCGACGTGAGCGGGCGCGGTCCTCACCGGGCGCTCCGCCTGTCCCCGCCTCAGGTAGAAGAAGGCCGCCGCGCCCGTCACGGCGGCCCAGGTCGGCACACCAGCCCAGGGGCCGCCGAGGAGGCTTGCCAGCGCGATCGCCGCGAAGGCTGCGACCGTGAGCAGGAGGAAGTGGAAGGCCTCGACTTCGCTGCGAAACGGGTTGCGCATGCTAGCTCGGAGGCTCGGGGCGGCTCTTGGCAAGCGCGGCGTGAACGCAGGCCACGAGCTGTTCAGGAACTACAGGGGACACGATCAGATCGCACCCCTCGAGCTGGTCCTGCCACGCGGCTTTATCGCCCGGAGGAACCTCGACGATGAGCGGCGTCTCGGGGCGGCGCATCCGGAGCGCCTGCAGCACTTCTCTCGCCTCGGGCCGCTCCAGGCCGAGGCTCGAGACCACGACGTCAGCGCCGTGGGCAACCGCGCACCCTTCCGGCCCGGTCAGTGGGCAATGCTCTGACTGCTTGGGACCCGGGCAGACAGCCACCGCGTATCCGGCTTGACGCAGGATCGACGCGAGAGCCAAGCCCGCCGACTCGTCCGGGTGCTCGATCAGGACGCGCGGCTGTCCGACCCAGGGCCAGGGCTGGGGGCTCAACCGTGTCGCTCGTGACCGCAATCGCGCAACCTCCGCTCGCGTTGTGAGCAATGCGGCTAAGAGCTTAGATGTTCGCCCGTGGTCGCGCGGACGCCATCGGGGTTTCCGCGGACTAGGCGGGCTGGTAGGCGCAGGCCGGGTCCTCGGCGAGCGGATCGCCGGCGGATGCGTAGGCGCGGGCACGCGAGCCGCCGCAGAGTTCCCGGTAGGGGCACCTCCCGCAGCGGCCGCCGAAGTCGGCCGCCCGGATCTGGCGCAGGAGCGGGTGCTCGCGGTAGACGCGGACGATCTCGTCGTGTCTGACGTTGCCGAGTGAGAGGGGCAGGAACCCGGACGGCTGGATCTCTCCGTCGTGCCCGACGAAGACGATCCCCTTTCCGTCGCGCGTGCCCTTCGTCTGCGCCCGCGACGACGACGTGGGCCCGCCGAGCTCCGCCCGAAGCGCAGCGGCGAGCTGCTCGTAGAGGGGCCCCAGCCCGTAGGTCGCGCCGACGTGTGCGTCCCCTAGGTCGTGCTTCCGCAAGGCGACGACGCGGCGGAAGAACGGCGCCTCGACGGTGCGGACGATGACTCCGTAGCAGGAGGCGTCGACGAGGAAGTGGCAGACATCCTCGTTCTCCGCCGGCGTCAGCTCGCCAAGAGCACGACCCCGCCCGACCCGTACGAGGAAGAACACCTCCCAGATCGACGCGCCCGACTCCTTCACGATCCGCGCGACCGCCGGCAGCTCTTCCACCGTATCGCGCATGACGACCGTGTTCACCTGCACCGCCAACCCGCCCTCGCGAAGCCTTCGGAGCGCAGCGACCGTCTCCGCAAAGTGGCCCTCGACCCCGCGCACGCCGTCATGCGTCGCGGGCGTCGCACCGTCGAGGCTGATCGAAACGACCTTCACGCCCGCGCGGTGCAGTTCGGCTACCCGCTCGTCCGTCAGCAGCGGCGTCACGCTCGGTGCGAGCGCAACCGGCACCTTCACCGCCCGTGCCCGCTCGAGCATCGCATCGAGGTCATGACGCAAGAGCACGTCGCCGCCCGTGGCGACCAGGACCGGCCGGGGCGTCCCGAAGCCGGCGAGGCTATCGACGAACCGGGCGGCGTCAACCGTCGCCAGCTCGCCCGGCAGCGGTTGCGAGATCGCCGAGGCGCGACAATGGCGGCAGGCCAGACCGCACGCCTTCGTCGTCTCCCAGAAGACGAGGATGGGCCGCTGGTCGAGATCCAAGGCCGCTCTGCCGGCTGCCGGCATACGCTCGAGCATGACCGCGGGGGACGTGGCGCGCAAGCGTGGAAAGCCGCGGAGGCTTCTTCGGTTAACCGCCCGCGGCTGGCGTGACGGTCAGCGTGTGGGTGCACGAATTCGATCGACGCGGTGGCAAGCTACGAAGGTCGCTGCGGCTGCGCCCAGCTGGGGTCACCGTCGTGAGTCTCCGTAGAGTCGAGCCGCCGTTGACGGATCGACCTGGAGGGCGTGCTTGTGTTTCTGTCGCTCGTATACCTCGCGCTTCGCTTTGTCCTGCAGCTGTTGCTACTGAGCTTGCGTTCGGAGGAGTTCAAGGAGTTGGAGATCGTCGTGCCCCGGCACGAACTCGCCGTCGTCCGCCGGCAGGTTGCGCGTCCTTCCGTCCAGCCTGGAGCCACACGATGCTCCTGCTCGCAGCCGACCCCGAGCTGGCGATCGTGTGCGGCTGATCTCAATTGAGGGTCCCCATCCGGCCCGCCGGCGGCCACAATGACGCCATGACACTCGACGTCGGCACCGCCCGCAACCAGCCGCCGCCGCTCGAGGGCTACGGCCTCTTCACGGAGAACCGGCCGCTCGTCGAGGCGCTGCGGCGCGAGGGCGGCGTCGCCTGGGAGGAGCGGGCGTCGGCGCTCGGCGTTGAGCTCGGCGGCGAGCCGCTCGAGTGGGGCCGGCTGGCAAACGTCAACCCGCCGCTCCTGCGTAGCCACGACCGCTACGGCGAGCGGCTCGACGAGGTCGAGTTCCACCCCGCGTGGCACTCGCTCATGGCGCTCGGCATCCACCACGGCCTGCACACCCTCTCGTGGCGCGAGCCGCAGCCGGGAGCCCACGTCGCCCGCGCGGCGATGTTCGTCACGTACTCGCAGGTCGAGCAGGGCTCGGGCTGCCCGATCTCGATGACCCACGCGGCCGTGCCCGCGCTCCGCGCCGAGCCGGAGATCGCCGCCGAGTGGGAGCCGCGCCTCGCCTCACTCTCCTACGAGCCCCGCCTGCTGCCGGCGGCGGAGAAGGAGAGCGCGCTCTGCGGGATGGCGATGACCGAGAAGCAGGGCGGCTCCGACGTGCGCGCGAACGAGTCGGCCGCCCAGCCGCTCGACGGCGACGGCGAGTACCTGCTCACCGGGCACAAGTGGTTCTGCTCGGCGCCGATGTGCGACGCCTTCCTCGTGCTCGCCTACGCGCCGGGCGGGCTCTCCTGCTTCCTGCTCCCGCGCGTACTCCCCGACGGGAGGCGCAACGACTTCCGCCTCCAGCGGCTGAAGGACAAGCTCGGCAACCGCTCCAACGCCTCCGCCGAGCTCGAGTTCGAGGGCGCCTGGGCGCGGCTCGTCGGCGACGAGGGCGCCGGCGTCCGGACGATCATCGAGATGGTCAACCACACGCGGCTCGACTGCGTGCTCGGCTCGACCGCGATCATGCGCCGCGCTATCGCCGAGGCGACCCATCACGCCTCCCACCGGGCCGCCTTCGGCCGGCTCCTGGTCGAGCAGCCGCTGATGGCGAACGTGCTCGCCGACCTCTGCATCGAGTCGGAGGCCGCGACCGCGACGGCGCTGCGGGTCGCGCGCGCCTACGATGAGGGCGACGCCGCCTTCCGCCGGCTCGCGACCGCGGTCGCCAAGTACTGGGTCTGCAAGCGCGCCCCCGAGCACGTCGCCGAGGCCCTGGAGTGCGTCGGCGGCAACGGCTACGTCGAGGAGTCGGTGTTGCCACGCCTCTACCGCGAGGCGCCGGTCAACTCGATCTGGGAGGGCGCCGGCAACATCCAGTGCCTCGACGTCCTGCGCGCCGCGCGCAAGCAGCCGGAGAGCCTCGACGCCTTCCTCGCCGAGGTCGCGCTGGCCGAGGGTGCCGACCTCCGCCTCGACGCCGCCCTGGCGGAGCTGCGCGGCGAGCTCGCCGACACGGACGGCGTCGAGCTGCGCGCCCGCCGGATCGTCGAGCTGCTCGCGACCTGCCTCCAGGGCTCGCTTCTCGTCCGCCACGCCCCGCACGAGGTCGCCGACGCCTTCTGCGCGACCCGCCTCGGCGGCGAGGGCGGCCGCGCCTACGGCACGCTCCCGCGCAGCGTCGACTGCGCCGCGATCGTCGAGCGCCACAGGCCGCGCGCCTAGAGCGGCTCGAAGCGGGCCTGGAAGAAGCGCAGGTAGCGCGGCTCGTAGGTCATCTTCAGGCCGCGCGCCTGCTCCCTCGTCCCGTACACCGCCTCGACCGACTCGGCGACGACGTCCATGTGCGCCTGCGTGTAGACCCGGCGCGGGATCGTCAGCCGCGTCAGCTCGAGCTTCGGGTAGTGGTGGCCGCCCGTCTTCGGGTCGCGCCCGGCCGAGACGACGCCGCGCTCCATCGAGCGGATCCCGGAGTCGAGGTAGAGCTCCCCGGCGAGCGTCTGGGCGGGGAAGGCGTCCTGCGGCAGGTGCGGGTAGAAGCGCCGCGCGTCGAGGAAGATCGCGTGCCCGCCGACCGGCCGCACGAACGGGATCTTCGCCGCCTCGAGCAGCTCGCCGAGGTAGTACACCTGCCCGATCCGCGAGCGCACGTGGTCGTCTTGCACCGACTCCTCGATCCCGATCGCCAACGCCTCCATGTCGCGCCCGGCGAGGCCGCCGTAGGTGTGCAGGCCCTCGAAGACGACGACGAGGTTGCGCGCCTCCTCGAAGATGTCCGCGCCGTTGACTGCGAGCCAGCCGCCGATGTTGACGAGCGAGTCCTTCTTCGCGCTCATCCAGGCGCCGTCGGTGTACGAGCAGAACTCATGGAGGATCTCGGCGACGCTCTTGCCCGCGTAGCCCTCCTCCCGCTCCTGGATGAACCAGGCGTTCTCGACCATCCGCGTCGCGTCGAGGAAGAGCCTGATCCCGTGCCGGTCACAGAGCACGCGCAGGGCCTTCACGTTCGCCATCGAGACCGGCTGGCCGCCCGCCATGTTGACGGTGCCGGCGAGCGAGACGTAGGCGATCTGCTCGGCACCCTCCTTCGCGATCAGCGCCTCGAGCTTGCCGAGGTCGACGTCGCCCTTGAACGGGTGCAGGCTCTCCGGGTCGTGGGCCTCATCACGGATCACGTCCACGAAGATGCCGCCGGCGCGCTCCTGGTGGAGCCGCGTCGTCGTGAAGTACATGTTCCCCGGGACATGCTGGCCCGGCTTGATCGCGATCTGGCTGATCAGGTGTTCGGCGCCGCGGCCCTGGTGGGTCGGGACGACGTGCGCGTAGCCGTAGTAGCGCTGGATCGCCGCCTCGAGGCGGTAGAAGTTGCGGCTGCCGGCGTAGGCCTCGTCGCCGAGCATCATCCCGGCCCACTGGCGGTCGCTCATCGCGCTCGTGCCGGAGTCGGTGAGGAGATCGATGTACACCTCCTCGGAGCGCAGGAGGAAGGTGTTGTAGCCGGCCTCAGCGAGGGCCCGCTCGCGCTCTTCGCGCGTGGACATCCGCAGCGGCTCGACCATCTTGATCTTCCAGGGCTCCGCCCAGGAGCGGCGGCCGAGCTGCTGGCCGGTGGTGACGGGGGGGTGCTCGTTCATCATCTTTACACCTCGTGTGTCGGTCGGCGGACTCTTCGTAGGCTTTCCTCGTGCGTAGGCTCAAGGGCAAGAATGCACTGGTCACCGGTGCCGGGCGCCGGATCGGCGAGGGCGTCGCCCGCCGGCTCGCCTCCGAGGGCGGCGCGGTCTGCTGCGTGGACATCGTCGGGCTCCGAGCGCTGGGGCTCCCCCCAAGGGTGGGGCGGGCTGGACGTTCACGCCAGGGTTTCCGGGTCCGGGGTCTAGTGGAGCGGACTGGCATTGGGACGTCCTTAACACCTTCAACCGGCTTGGCTTCGGATTGGGCAGTTGGGCGCATGGGGTGGTTCGAGCCCAGTGACGGTAGGGCTTTGAGGGGGGTCATGGGGTAGCCCATTCTGCTGGTCCATTCTCGCGGAAATGGGCTGTTGCGTGTTGCCGCTCCGGATGTCGTGCAGGACTTTTTCGCCCTCCGACCATCGATCCAGGATCAAGCTTGGGTCGGTGTCGCCTTTCCGCCAGATCGCGACAGACGCAGCGGTGTTCAGCCGGCAGCGTCGACGGCGCTCGGCCCGGCCAGACCAACGAGGCCGCCGAGCGCGCCCAGGAGCGCCAGGTACTCGTCCTGCTCGGGTGCACCGACTTGCGCCCGCGGCGTCAGCAAGGCAGTGAGCGCCTTGGCGCAGTGCGGGCAGCGCCCGCTGGCGAGGTAGTCGTAGCCACGAACGGGCTTGCGGCAAGCGGGGCACCGGCCAAGCTCGTGCCGGGCCCGTTCTGCGAGCGCTCGGAGCGTGCCCTTCGTCCGCTCCTCCTGCTCGCCGGCCGCCACCAGCCTGCCTTCGGCCGCCGCCAGTCGCGCTCGCGTCTTTTCGAGCTCGCGCACAGAAGCGGCGAGCGCAGCGTCCAGCTCCTCGCGCGCGGCTTCCTTTGCGCTCTCCGCCAGGCCGCGCTCGAGGAGCTCGCAGACGGTGGCGTTCTGGCTCAGCCCCCGTTCTCCGGCCCGGGTCGTGAGCGCCTTGCTTGAGCGCCGGGGACACGCGACCGTAGACGACCTCCCGCACCGCCTCTAAGCTAGCAGCAGCGATAGCGCAAGCTAGCAGCGGAGACCTGCGGCGCACATATTCGGCCGATCGCGATACCGACATGACGTCGCACCCTGACGCCGAACAAAGAGCGCTTCCTTCCCGTAGCCATGGGGGTTTGCGCGCATCGACTGACGACGTGACGACGCTGGCGGGCGTCGTCAGGACGAGCACGCGTGGAGCGG
>JBCKBY010000071.1:0-10285 GCA_038910715.1 Gaiellaceae bacterium | reverse complement strand
CCCGCGAACTAACGACTCAGGACACTAGGAGCTGCGTCCAGCGAGGCGTGTGATCAGCCCGCGCAGGCCACTGCGCTCGCGATCGTCGTCCGTGCCCGAAGGCCGGGAGAGCCCGAGGGCTTTCTCCAGCTGCGACTTTCCCCTCGCTCCGACCGTTCCGGCCACCGGCTCTCCGTTCTTGAAGAGCACGATGGTCGGGATGCTCTGAACGCCGAAGCGCGCAGCGAGCTCGGGCTCTTCGTCGACGTTGACCTTGGCCACTCTCAACTCCCCTGGACGCTCTGCTGCGATCTTGTCGAGCACCGGGCCGACGGCAAGGCATGGCCCACACCAAGGCGCCCAGAAATCCACGATCACCGGCTGTTCGCTGGCGAGTACCTCACGCTCGAAGGTCTTCCGGGTCACGGTGCTGGCTGACACAGGCTCTCCTGTCGGGATCGCTGACGGAAACTGCCTACTCGGATCCGCAAAGCTGTGCCCGAGATTCACCTTCGATACATCACCAGCGACTGATATTGTTGGCCGCTGATGAATCAGCTCGCGCCCTTCCGGCTCCCCGAAGCCCCTGGCCGTGCCGACCTCGTCGCCAAGTACTTTCGGGCTCTCGGGGACACAAGCCGGTTGCGGATACTCGGGCTTCTGCTCGAAGAAGGGGAGCTCGCGGTCGGTGCCCTCGTCTCCCGGACCGGGTTGACGCAGCCGAACGTCTCCAACCATCTCGCCTGCCTGCGCTGGTGCGGCTTCGTGGAGGCACGCCGCGAGCACCGGGTGGTGCGGTACAGGATCGCCGATCCGCGCGTCGAGCAGCTGGTCGAGCTCGGGTACGCGCTGCTGGCCGACAACGCCGAGCACGTCGCGGCCTGCTGCCGGATCGAGGAGCGATGACGGAGACGAGAAGAGCTACGCACCTCGGCGTCGGCGCGCTGGTAGCGCTGCCGATCGCCTGCTGCGTCGGCTTTTCGCTTCTCGTCGGCGCGGGGCTCGGCGTGGCCGCGGTCGCCTGGATCGGCGGGCTCGCGCTCGGGATGGTCGCGCTCATCGCGGCAGTCGTCCTGATCACTGTGCGCGTGCGCCGGCCAGACGCTGCGTGTCGCGTGCCACAAGAGCGAGAGGAGCAGTATGGGAAGTAACGGAGAACGCCCGCTCGTCGAGATCCTCTACTTCGACGGCTGTCCGAACCACGAGGGCGCGCTCGCACTCGTCGAGCGTGTGGCCGGCGAGCTCAGGCTCGAACCCGAGATCCGTCTCGTCAACGTGCCCGACGCGGAGGCTGCCGACCGTGTGCGCTTCCTCGGCTCGCCGACCGTCCGGGTAGGGGGCCGAGACGTCGAGCCGGGTGCGGACGAGCGCTCGGACTACGTCCTCTCCTGCCGCGTCTACCGGACCGAGAGCGGTTTCGCCGGCCAGCCCCGGGAGGGCCGGGTCCGGAACGCCCTGGCGCGTGGGAAGGAAGCAGGATGACCGAGTCGTTCGACCTGATCGTGATCGGCGCCGGCATGGGCGGCGTCGCAAGTGCAAATCGCGCGGCCGCTCGGGGAGCCCGGGTCGCCATCGTCGAGGCGGGCAAGGTCGGCGGAACCTGAATCAACGTGGGGTGCATCCCCACGAAGGCCCTGGTCAGGTCCGCCGAAGCGATCCACACCGCCCGCCGGGGAGCCGAGTTCGGCTTCCGCGCCGAGGTGGAGGTGGACTTCCCGAGGATCGTCGAGCGCAAGAATGCCCTCGCCGCGACGGTGCGCGGCGGTCTCGAGCGAGGCCTCGAGCAGAACCCGGGGATCGAGCTCGTTCGCGGCTTCGCGCGCTTCGAAGCGGCGAACAGGATCTCGGTCGAAGGGCGCGCGCTTCAGAGCGAGCGGATCATCGTCGCCTCCGGCGTCGAGCCGCACATCCCCGCGATTCCAGGTCTCGACGAGGTCGGCTACCTGACGAACGAGACCGTCATGGACGTCGAGGAGCTGCCGGCGCGGCTGATCGTCCTCGGCGGCGGCGCCGAGGGGCTGGAGTTCGGCCAGGCCTTCCACCGCTTCGGTAGCCGGGTGACGATCGTCCAGCGTAACCGGCGGCTTGCACCGCACGAGGATCCCGAGATCTCCGCGGCGATCGAGGAGATCCTGCGCGAGGAGGGGCTCGAGATCCTGACGGGGACGGCGCCGACCCGGGTCGAGCGCCGCGGGGCGGCGATCGTCGTCGAGACCGACTCGGGGAGGACGCTCGAGGGAGACGCGCTGCTCGTCTCGACCGGTCGCAAGCCGCACCAGCTCACCGACCTGGGGATCGCCGAGGCCGGGATCGAGGCCGATCCCGAGCGCGGGATCGCGATCGACGAGGAGCTGCGCACCACGGCGCCCGGCGTGTTCGCTATCGGGGACGTGCTGGGCCGCGTCCAGCACACCCACTTCGCCACCTACACAGCCGGGATCGCGGTCGCGAACGCGCTTGCGGGCGAGCACCGCCGCTACTCGACCACGCGCGTGCCGGGGGCGATCTTCACCGACCCCGAGATCGCGAGTGTCGGCCTCACCGCCGAGGAGGCGCAGGCCCAAGGACGGAAGGTGAAGGTCGGCAAGCAGGAGATGTCCAAGGTCGGACGCGCGCGAGCGATGGGCGAGACGAAGGGCTTCGTCAAGTTCGTCGTCGACGACGAGACAGACGAGCTCCTCGGAATGCACGTCCTCGCCTACCACGGCGCCGACCTGCTGGCCCAGGGTGTGATCGCGATGGCCGGGACGGGCACGCTCGCGCCGCTGACGGACTGCATCTGCATCCATCCGACCTTCTCCGAGGGAGTGAAGGCCGCTGCCGGCCAGCTCCGGCTGGTCGAGATCCCCGACGCCGCCGGCGACCTACCCGCATAGCCGACGACGAGCGAGGATCGGAGCCGCCGGCGCCCTTGACGGCTACGTGGGGGCCGGGGCGGTGTCTGACACCGCTGCGCGCAACCATGCGGATTCAGGCTCGTTGGTGTCAGACACCGGGTTGCCTGGAGAACGGTTGCGGCCCGGCCGCCGTGAGGTCGACCGGGCCGCGGTAAGAGGGAGCGGCGAGGTGTCAGCTGGTCTGCTCGCCGAGCTCCTTGATGCGGTTGATCGTGTTGGTCATCTCGTCCGCCGTGTTCAGGCCGGTCATGGCCTGCATCATCGGTCGCATCATCGGCGGCGACTTCATCGTCAGGTGAACGTGGGTGGCTCCGTTGTGGGGGTGGAGCTCCAGCGTGCCCTTCATGCCCATGCCCATCGCGAGCAGGGGCCCCGGACCCGCCTTCCAGCGGAGCTTCTTGCCCGCGACGGCCTCGACGACCTTGACCTTGGCGCCGAGGTTGCCGAGGCGGGCGCCGAACGACTGACCCGCCTCCACATGAGGTGCGACCTTCTCGTCGAGCCCGCGGAGAGGCGTGAGCCACTCCGTCCAGTGGTTGGGATCGTCGATCAGCTTGGCCCAGACCTCGTCCGGGGTGGCGCCGACTGTGGTCTCGCGTTCGATGGTTGCCATGTACCTATCTCCTTTCGTGGTTGTCTTTCTGACCAGAGCGGTCAGTGGGTGGTCGCCTCGTCGGGGAGCTCGCGCATGCGCACGGCCTGGAAGCGAAGGACGCGGATGATCGTCGCGAGACCGAGGAGGATCGCAAAGAGGAAGATCGCGGTTCCTATCCGGCGCACGCCTTCGAGGACGACGAACCGGTCCTCTGCGTCGGCGAGCGACGCGGGTGTGTTCTCGATGTCGGCGGCGAAGACGAAGTGGAGGATCGAGGCGACGACGATCGTCATCATCGCCACGAGCATCAGCATCAGGAAGACCTTCGCTGTTCCCGGCATCTTCAGCGTCTGCACCGTTCGCCCAGCCGCCGCCTGCACCTCTCCGCCGCCTGCGCGGAACTGACCGAGGATGCGGGCGATCGCGAAGGACACGGCCGAGAACACCGAGACGAAGCCGAGGAACATGAGCCCCGCCTGCACGTGCTGGAGCGTCACGATGGTGTCCGCGGCGCCCCCGTCCGAGATCTCGTTCGCGCGAGCGATTCCGAGAGCCATTCCGGCGCCGAAGAACATGAGCGCCATGAGGAACATGGGGAACCAGAGGAGGCGCCCCATCCTCTGCGGCAGGTTGTAGCCGAGCGAACGGGTGCTTGTCTCGACCTTGAAGTCGGCTCGAGCTAGTGCAGTTGCCATCGTCTCTATCTCCCTGTCTCGATGATTTGTCGGATCCGCCAGTGCTGGAAGCCGAGCACCGTGCCGATCGTGAAGAGGGCGAGGACGATGCCCGAGAGCAGGATCCCCAGGCTCAGCTCGCGCAGCGGCCCCAGCCAGGCGAACCAGGTGGCGGGATCGTCCACGTACGCGGCGATCCCATAGAGGACGAACTGAGCGATTCCGAGCATCAGGCCGGTGAACATGAAGACGAGGAAGACCTTCGCGCTCGTCGGCATCCGGAGCGTTTTCACGACAAGCCCCAGCGACTCCTGAACCTCGCCACCGCCTTCGCGCAGTCCGGCCAGGATCGTCCCCAGGAGGAACGAGATCCCGGACAGGAGCATCGCCTCGCCGAGGAACAGGGTGCCCTGCGTCCAGGCCCAGAGCGCCTGGCTCGTATCGGGATCGTCGGCGCCCGTGGTTGCGAGCGAGAGGACGAGTCCGAGGAGCACGAGCATCGGGCCCATGACGATCATCGGCTTCCACATGATCCGAGCCATCGCCTGCGGTGGAAGCAGGCCCGGAGCCTTCTCGGTCAGCGTCCCCTTGCCGTAGGGCGTCTCGATGTTTCCGTACTGGACGTCCCCCTGGGGCTCGGCGTCCGCCTTCAGCCTCGGGAGCGCCGCCCTGACGGCGTCGACCCGCATCCAGAGCCGGACGATGATGCCCGTGAGGACGAGCGCGATCCCGAGCTTGACCGTGCCGAAGCCGGTAATCGATAACCCGAACGTCCAGAACAGGTTGTCGGCCGCCGCGTCGCCCGAGGCGACGAGGATGTTGCCGACCAGTGCCACCGTGACCAGCGCGACGCCGGCGAGCCCGACGGCGATGGCGACGTTGCGAACCCGGAGCTTCCGGGTCGGATCGGCTTCAGGCGGCCGGCGTCTAACGAGCTCCGCGAGTGCTGTCATGTGAACCTCCTGTGTGGTGGTGTGCGAGAGAGAGCGCCGACAGCCCGCCGGCCCGGTGGCCGTCGGCGGCGCTGCAGGACAGATCTGCTTCTCGCTCGATGCATTCGCCGCTGTGACCCGTCTGAAGCCGGCCGGGATTCGCAAGCGCTTCGATTTCCGGGCCTGCGGAGCGGGAGATCGAGGAGGTGTGATCCGTCTCCGGTTGAATCCTTCGGGCCGACGGCCGGGTCTATCCGAGCGATGAGCACGAAGCGCCGCCCAGGTACTTCCCTCCCGCCTGGAGCGTCTGCCTCCTCCCCTCCTTCCGGCGCAGAACCGAGACGGCGCAGCTCGTTAGCGGCGGCGGGGATCGATCCGGTCCTCGCCGCCGCCATCCGCCCGCGCTGCGCCCGAATGACGCAGCACCTCGAGCGGGATTCGTACACATCCTGCGAATCCCGCGGCGAGAGCCCGGGTCCAACGCACGGTTTGTCAACCACCCAAAGGAGGATCTCGTGCTCCGATCTCGTGCAACTGTGCTTGCCATCACGGCGGCGGTGACCGTGCCCGCAGTCGCGGTAGCGGCCTCGAGTCAGCTCAGCGCCCCCCAGCTCTCGGTGCTTGCTCCTCGCACTGGCGCCGTCGTGAAGGGGAACACCGTTCCCACTCGCGTGGCCATCTCCGGTTGGCGTGTCGACGGAATGCTCGCCGGCAAAGCGCCGGTCCCCGGCGTCGGCCACTACCACATCCACATCGACGGACGCCTCGTAAACGCGTACGGCGCCCCCCGCGCTGCTCTATCGCTCCAGAACGTCGCGCCCGGCAAGCATGAGCTCGGATTCGTGCTCGCCCGCAACGACCACTCGGAGGTCGCGGGCAGCAACACCACGGTCGGGTTCCGCTACAAGCCGTCGTCCGCGCTGCCGACCGTAAAGCCTGCAACCTTCCCCGGGGCGCCGTCGATCCGGATCGTCTCGCCGCGGAACGGCGCCGTCGTGAACGGAACCGTCACACTGAAAGTGGCGGTCGGTGCCTTCAACCTGTCTCGAGCTCTGTTCGGCAAGCCGTCGGTCAGCGGTTATGGCCACTGGCATGTCTTCCTCGACGAGCCGTCGATGGCGACGATGATGGCGATGACCGCAGACAAGACCCTCGACGTCTCCCTGAAGGGCGTTAGTCGGTGTAAGCACAAGCTGATCGCCGTTCTCGCGGACAACCTTCACGCTCCAGTGCCGGGAACGATGTCGGTGGTGACGATCGACGTCCGGTAGGGAGCAAGCCGGGCCCGCGAGGAGTAGCTGCGCCTCCTCGCGGGCCCTTGCACTTCAGTGCTTTCGTTCCGACCGCTCCGGCGTCAGCTCCGTCGCGATCGGGCAGTCCGCGCACGCTGGCTCCACAGCTCCTCGGCTCGCGCGAACTCGGCGACGGCCCTCGGGCCGTTCCGCTCGAGTCCGCGCGTGAACGCTTGACCGTCACGACGGCGGACCTCCAGCTGCTCGGTGTGGAAGGGCGCGTGCCTGAGATCGAGCGGCTGTGCTTGGACGCGCTCGAGGAAGTCTCCGATGCGCGCCGCAGACGTCCACATCGCCTTGTAGAGAATGAGGCCGCCGCGACCGAGCACCCAGGACATGTTCGGAAGACCACCGTACGCGAGGTGCACGGTTCCCTCGAAGTCATCGACGAGGATCGGGCGGGAGATGCCGAGCTCGTCGCGGAGTCTCGCTGCCGCGGCGAGCTTGTCCTCGAAGGTCGCGTGCGCCGGGAGGTTCTCCCCGGGGTGTGCCTCCCGCGTGTACACGAAGTACCAGTCCCAGTCGGGGTGCTGCGGCGCCAGCTCGTCGAGCAGAGGACCCTCTGCGGCGCAGTACGGTCAGGTGAACGAGCCGAACTCGAGCACGACGCCCCTTCCCCGCCAGAGATCGGAGAGACGTACGCGCTCGCCGTCGAGTTGGGTCAGCTCTCCGTTCGGCGCGCGCTCCCCTGCGTGAAGGGCGTTCGGGAACGCGCCGAACTCCCGCTCGTCCTCACCCGCCTCGACGTAGGCGTCGAAGTTCTCGTAGTTGTACGCGCTCACGTGACTGCGTTACGCAGTCTCGACGGACCGGGAGAGTCGAGACGTCCTATGGGCGGCTCGCCGCTCTGCCTCCGCCTTGATCGCCGTGAGCGAGTCGCAAACCGTGGCCTCCCAGCGCCGCGCGACGAGCGCTCCCCATCCGCGCCCGAGTCCCCAGAGGTCCGTGCCGAGCTCACCGCTGTACACAAACTCTGTTCCCTCCGGCGTCTCACGAAGATGGAACTCCTCTGCAACGTACGGCACAGGGCCACGGACGAGGCGGAAGTGGACGCGGTCGGGCGGCTCGAAGCGGATCGTTTCGAGCGTCGTCGTCACGACCGGGCCAACGTGCGTGAAGTGCTCCGCGAGCACCATGTTCTCGCCTCGCTCGAGAACGCGCAGCTTGCTCGCGAGCGCGCGCGGAGCTCGGCGTAGGTACGGAGCCGAGATCACCTCGAAGACGAGCTCGCGCGGGGCGGCGATGTGCCAGGTAAGCGGCCCGAGCCGGCGAACCCTCCGGCCGATACCGACGTCGACCGTCAACGAGCCACGCACGAGGAGGGCGTAGAGACCGACACCCAAACCCCCGAGTGCGGCGACAACAAGAAGACCCTTCGCGGCCACTGGCCCCATTCTGCTCACGCCGCGGCGGCGGCGAGCTCCTTCGTGCCGACCGGCCGGTGCTCGACCTCGTACCTCTCGAGGAGCCGGAGCCAGACTTCACTGCGGGTCGGGAAGGCAGGTACGGCGTGCCGGAGCTGACTGATCGAAACCTCCGCCACGATCGCGATGGTCGCGGCGTGCAGCAGCTCGGCAACATCGGGTCCCGTGAACGTGGCACCGACGATCAGCTCGCGCTCGAGGTCGACGACGAGCCTTGCCGTCCCCGGCGCCTTGCGGCCGTAGAAGCTCGATCCGGCGACCCCGCTCGTCGGGTGGTCGACGGCGATTGCGGGCAAGCCGGCTTCCTCGGCCGAAGCCAACGTGTGCCCTACGGCCGCAACCTGGGGGTCGGTGAAGACGACCCGCGGCGACAGTGCGCCCTGGGCACTCTCCTCAGCCCACACGTCGGCACCGAGGATGTTCTCGGCTGCGATCCATGCCTGGTACTTGCCCATGTGGGTGAGGAGCGAACGGCCGTTGACGTCGCCGACCGCGTAGAGCCATCCCGTGTCGCCAACGCGCATCCCGTCGTCGACGCTCAGGTACCCACCCGGCTCGATCCCGACGGTCTCGAGCCCGAGGTCGTCCGTCGGGGGGCGCCGTCCAACCGCGACGAGCAGCTCATCGGCCGTCAGCCGTTCGCCGTTCTCGAGCTCGACGACCACGAGACCGTCCTTCCGCTCGACGGCGGTGGCCGCAACTCCGGTGCGCACGTCGACGTCTCGTCCGCGCAGCGCGGCCGCGACCTCGTTGCTCGCGAAGGGCTCTTCCCGGACGAGGATCCGGTCGGCACGCTCGACAACCGTCACCGTCGAGCCGAGGGACGCCCAGGCCTGCGCTAGCTCGACGCCGACGACTCCGCCGCCGAGCACGAGCAGGCGGTTGGGCGCTGCCTTCGCTGTGGTCGCATCTCGGTTCGTCCAGGGGGCGGCCTCGCTGAGCCCGGGAATCGGTGGCAGCACCGGACCCGTACCGACAGCGACGATCACGGCCCTACGTGCGACGAGTAAGTCGTCACCCACCCGCACGCGGCGCTCGCCTGCCAACCGCCCGAATCCACGCACGATGGTCACATTGCGCTCCTCGAGCCACGGAACCTGCACGGAGTCGTCGAGGTCATGGATGACCTCGTCGCGTCTCGCCAGCACCGCCTCGACGTCGAGCTCGCCCGCCGTGGCCTCGAGCGCGCCGGGAATGCGTCGCGCCTCGGCGAGGGCTTCGGCTGGGCGCAGGAGTGCCTTCGACGGCATGCAGCCGTAGTAGGAGCACTCGCCGCCGATCAGGTGACTCTCGACGATTGCGACGCTCAGGCCAGCTTGGCCAAGTCGCCCGGCGGCGACCTCTCCGGCCGGGCCGGCTCCGATGACGACGACGTCGAACTCGCGCACGTTCGCAGACAGGTTCGTATTCAAGGCATCCTCCATCGCTTGTCGAGTTGCGTACGAGAATGTGACCGGGTAGCCGGTGCCGGAGATTCAGTAGCTCTCGGAGAGTTCCTCGAGCCGGCGCCGAAGCGCCATTCGGCCACGGTGGAGTCGGCTCTTGAAGTTCCTGAGATCGAGCTCGAGCACTTCGGCGGCTTCTTCGTTCGAGAAGCCTTCGACGTCGCGGAGCACGACCGCGGCCCGGTAGTGGGTGGGTAGCTCGGCCAGAAGCCCCTCGAGCTGCTCTCGAAGCTCGTCCGCTTCGGCCAGCTCCGCCGTCTGTGCGCCGAGGTCGGGCACGTCGGCCATCACGTCGTCGAAGGGGAGGAGCTCGCGCCGGCTCTCGCGCGCCAGGAAGCGGTTCGCCTCGTTGATCGCGATCCTGTACAGCCAGGTCGAGAACCTCGCGTCTCCGCGGAAGTTCGGGAGCGCACGCCAGGCGCGGACGAAGGCCTCTTGCGTCACGTCCTCGGCGGCTGCGGCGTCCCCGATCATCCGCACGAGGAGCCGATAGAGCTGTGGCGTCTGCTGCCGGACGAGCTCCTCGAACGCGATGGGGTCACCGTCGCGGGCGCGCGTGACGAGAGCGAGAGCGTGGTTTTCGGGTTCCGGCATCAGGGAGACCGTAACGCCGATGTTCAGTACCGTCGAGTCGTGTGCGACGATTGCGAATCTCCTCGAAGGGATGTGGGTCTAACGGACACGATGAGACGACTGCTGAGCAAGGTCATGAAGCCGGATCCCCGGAAGTGCGAGGAGACGCGCGCGCTGATGTCCGACTACGTCGAGGGCGAGTTCGATGCGGACGGGTGCAAGCACGTCGAGCGCCACGTCCGCTTCTGTCACCGTTGCCACACCGTCCTAGAAAACCTGCGTCAGACGCTCGTACGGCTTCGGGGGCTCCAGAGCGTGGCGCCGACGGAAGATGACCCCGACGCCGTCGCAGAGCGCGTTGCGCAAGGCTGGCGGGAGCGGGCTTAGCCTCCTCGCGGTCTGGGTGGGCTCTCACGCTGGATTTGTGACAGCACAGCGTTCACCGTGGCTGGCGCCGGTGCGACCTGCTCCGGC
>JBCKBY010000070.1:0-10303 GCA_038910715.1 Gaiellaceae bacterium | reverse complement strand
CGCCGAATCCCTCGGTCAGACCAGGCCGCCTGGGTACTTCCACGGGCCGGGCTCGAGCTTGATGCCGCGCTTGCGGCAGTACTCGCGCACCGAGTCGAGAACGACGCCGCCGCTCCCGTGAACGCGTCTCCCGACGAGGTCGATGACGGCCACCCCGTCGGCGACGTCGCCCCGAACATCGAGTGTCAGAACCACTGCCGGCGCGCTACCCGCGCCGCGGAACGCGGGCGTGAAGAGCACCTGCGTGCCCTCGACATCGAAGCCGCGGAGCTCCCCATCGGCGATCGCGGAAACAGCATGGCCCCGCAACGCGAGCAGCTCGTGCAGGTCGTCGATCATCCGCCTCGCGATCTCGAGCCGCCGCGTATCCGAGAGCTTGTGGCTCGAGCTTCCCGTCACCTTCGCCGGCACGCCGATCGCGAATGACCCTGCGGGGATGTCCCCGACGACGTACGAGTTCGACGCGACGATCGATTCCGCGCCGATCCGGCAGCCTGCGTAGAGCACCGCCGCGAGCCCCACCTGCGAACGGTCTTCGAGCACGACCGGCGCAAAGCGGTTCTCGAAGCCTTCGAGCACCGAGTGGCCGATGTTGTGGGTGACGATGATCGAGCGCATCGTCAGGAAGACTTCGCGGCCGATAAGCACGGGCCGACACACGTTGACGAAGGCCTCGTCGCCGACGAACGCGAGATCACCGACTGCCAACGTTGCCCAGGGGTCGCGATGCCCACCTCCGCCGAACCGGATCGACCTGCCAGCCCAGATTCCCACACCGAGAAACGCTCGTCGGCAGCGCAGCTCGAGGTCTGCGCCGAACTGCGAGAGCTCGCCGATCGCGACGACTTCCTCGCAGACCAATGTTCCCCGAGGCCCGATCCGCACGCCGTCCTCGATCACGATGCGCGGCGCGACGACAAAGGTGCCTTCGCCGAGGTCGACGCCCTCGCCGATCTGTGCTCCAGCGTCACGCAGCGCATTGACTTTCTCGTCCGACGAGAGAGCGCGAAATGAATCGGGGTCGGCTCGAATCGACTCGACGAAGCTCGGCTCGAGCGCGCCCACCCTCTCGTCCAGGTAGAACGAGGCCGGAAGCGTGACGCCTTCCGTCGACAGGCCCGCGAGAACCGGCCCCGGCTCAGGCGACTCGGACGCCTTCCGCCGCGAGATCAGTTCCTCGACGTCCTTCTCTGTGATGAACCCGCGCTTGTCGATCGCCGAGAGATCGATGCCATGAACCTCGGCGAGCTCTGCGGCCTTCCGTGTCGCCTTGCGGTCGCCCACGGCCGGCTTGGGCGCTGGCTTCGCTGTCGCCTCGGCGTCGATCGAGGCCAGCTCGTCGGCGGTCTCCGCGACGTACGCGATCGTCTTTCCGAGCTCGACTTCCGCGTTCTCGGGAAAGAGCTGGACGATCGTCCCGGCGCCCGGCGACTCGATCTCGACGGTCGCCTTCGTGGTCTCGACCACGCACACCGGCTGGCCTCGCGTCACCTCCGCCCGATCTTCGACCAGCCATTCCGCCAGAAGCGCGAACTCCGTGTTCGCGTCCTCGCGCGTGAGAACGATCTCGAGCATTGGGGACTAGCTTCGCACGCCTTCGAGCGCGGCGACCGCAGCCACGACGTCGGCGACGCTCGGGAGCATCGCATCCTCGAGCGAACGCGCCGAGGGAATGATCCCATCACGAGCCGCGACCCGCTGGACCGGTGCGCGAAGGTCGCTCCACGCGTCTGCCTGCACGCGAGCCGCGATCTCCGCGCCGAAGCCACCGGTGAGCGTTCCTTCCTCGGCTGTGACAAGCGCACCGCTACGAGCGACGGACTCGAGAACGGAGTCGAGCTCCATCGGGAGCAGCTGAGCGAGGGCAACCACCTCGCAGAAGATCTCGTGCTCGAGGATCAGCTCGGTGACAGCGTCGAGGACGACCGGGAGCATGCCGCCGTACGTGACGATCGTCGCTGACGCCTCGGTGAAGTCGGCCCCTGAGAACGTGAGCGCCGGGTACGGGCCGTCGCTCTCCCGAACCGCGAGCTCGCCGATGTGACCGTCCTCGGGCCGGCGCAGCACACGGCCGTACATGAGTTTGTTCTCGATGAAGAACACGGGCCGCTCGTCCTCGACCGCCTGGACGAGGAGGGCACCGAGGTCGTGGCACTCGCTCCCGGCCACCACGCAGATGTTCGGGATGCCGAGCAGGAGCTTCTCGAGCGACTGGCTGTGGGTCGGTCCGTACCCGCGCCGGCCTCCCATCGGCGTCCGCACGACCAGTGGCACGGTCACCTGGTCGTCGTACATCTCCCGAAACTTCGAGATGCCGTTGACGACCTGGTCGAAGCCAAGCGCGATGAAGTCGCCAAACATGATCTCGAGGATCGGCCGCTGCCCACGCAGCGCCATCCCGGCGGCGACGCCGAAGAGAGACGCTTCGCTGATCGGCGTCGTGATCACGCGATCCGGGTACGCGTCGCTTAGCCCCTGCGTCACCTTGAAGGCGCCGCCGTACGGATCGAGGATGTCCTCGCCGAAGAGGAACACGTCGTCGCGTCTGCTGAAAATCTCGTGCAGGGCCTCGTTCAGCGCCTGCACGCCTCTCTTGGGGGTGGCGCTCATGGGCCACCCTCTGGCCCATGAGCGTGGAGGGGTGTGGGGAACCGGGAGGTTCCCCACGATCTCAGGAAGAAGGGGGCTTCGCAGGAGGAAACATGGTTTCCGTTCGCCCTTTTTCTGGCGAACGCGAGCCGATGGCGAGCGTTGGTCATGCCGCCTCCGGAGCGGCAGCAGGTGCGGCGTCCGCGGCTTCGACGGTCTCGGCGAGTCGCTCCTCACATCGCGCTTCGATCGCGTTCCGCTCGTCGTCGGCGAGGCGGGCACCGGCAACCCGGAGCGGGTCGCGCATCCGACGCTCCTCGATCTCCGCGGGGTCGCGCTGATCGTCCGACTTCGAGTGCGGGCTGAAGCGATACGTGTTGAGGACGAGGAAGTACGGGGCACTCGTCTCGCGGATGCGGGCGATCGCCTGACCCGCAACCGAGTGGATCACCTCGACGTCCGTCGTGTCGAGCTCGGCCGTCTCCAAGCCGAACGCGGCCCCGCGAGCGGCAATCGAGCCGGCCAATTCGAGCTCGACCGGAGTCGACTGTGCGTAGTGGTTGTTCTCGACGACGAAAAGAACGGGGAGCTGCCAGAGCGACGCCATGTTCAGCGACTCGTACGTCACGCCCTCGCCGAGCGTGCCGTCGCCCAGGAACACAGTCGAGACCGCGCCCGTGCCTTTCTTCTTCTCCGCGAGCGCAATCCCGGTGGCGACAGGGACGATGCTCCCAAGGACGCCGTTGGAATAGAAGTTGCCCTTGCACAGGTGCTGGCTGCCGCCCTTGCCGCCGCAAACGCCCGGCGCCTTGCCCATCACCTCGCAGAGGAGGCCGAACGCGTCGTCCGTGAATGCGAGGTAGTGGCCGTGGCAGCGGTGGTTGGAGAAGATGACGTCGCGGTCCGGGTCGAGATGGTCGATCAGGCCAACGGCGTTCGCCTCCTGCCCGATGTACGTGTGGGTCGTCCCGACGAGCTTGCCGAGCGAGAAGAGGTCGAGGAGTGTCTCCTCGAAGCGGCGGATGAAGAACATCCGCTCGTAAGTGGCTGCAAGCTGCCCCATTACAGGTAGCCGAGGTCGGCGAGCCGCTTCGCCACGGTCGCCTCCTCCTCCTCGGTCAGCTCGTGCCGCTCCGCGCTCTCGAGCTCGCGGAAGACGATCTCGCGGAGCTCAGGCGGCGCGTCGGCAGGGCGGCTGTCGAGCTCGCGAGGATCGACGTCGAGGCGGTACGCCTCCTCCTCCCCGCTCTCCACGTCCAGGATCAGCTTCCAGGGCGGCATCCGGACGGCGAGCTTGGTGAGCGCGCCCATGTTCGTCCCGGCGATGACTGCCGGGCGATCTCCCTGCTCGCGCCCGTCCATCAGCGTGACGAGCGATTCACCGTCGGTCTCCCGAGCGGGGAGGCCGGCGAGGTCGAGCAACGTCGGCATGAGATCGATCGAGCGCACCTGCGTCCGCACGACGCCGGGCCTGATCGTGCCGGGGGCCGAGAGGATGAGCGGCACGTACACGATCTCGTCGAAGAGCGTCGCGCCGTGCATGTGGTAGACGCCCTTCACGTCCTCTTTGGAGGAGAACCGCTCACCCCACGACTCGCCGTGGTCGGAGAGGAAGGCGAGGACCGTGCTCTCACGCAGGCCGAGGCTGTCGAGCTCCTCGAGCAGCGAAGCCGTGAGAACCTCCGACTGGCGCTCCACCGCCTTCCGGTACGACTCGCGCATGGCTTCCAGCGCAGAAGCCGAATCGGACTGGATCCCCTCGATGATCTCCTGCTTCGCGGCGAGCCAGTCCTTGCGGTCGGCGTGGATGATGTCGTAGGGCATGTGGGTCGCCCAGTTGTGGACGTAGAGGAGGAACGGCTTCTCGCGGTTCTCGCGCAGCCAGGCAAACGCGCCGTCGAGCGTCTCGCACGTTCCGCGAACGTTCGCCTCCGGCAGATCCTTGAAGAGGTAGTTCGTGTCGAACACGAAGCTCCCGACCTCGTAGCCGTGCGCGGAGAAGGCGCGGAAGAGGGTCTCGGTCGTGGGATCGAGCTGCGCATCCCAGTGCAGGTACCCGTGGTGGTGGGCGTTCAGGCCGGTGACGATCGAGGTCGTCGACGGTGCCGTCCAGGGAGCCGCGCTGATCGCCTGGTCGAACCGAACGCCACTGGTAGCCAGTTCGTCGATCGTGCTGGTGTTGACGTAGCGCGCGCCGTAGCAGCCGAGATGATCGGTGCGCAGCGCATCGGCGACGTAGACAACGACGTTCACAGCGCGGCGGATTGTAGTGACGGAGTGGTGCCGCCCACCCGGTGCTTCTCGCTCAGAGCCTGATCAAGGAGAGCAGGTACTCCTGCGGGAGGATCAGGCGGCCGTCGTCGGCCTCGTTGTTCGCCTCCCAGATCGCGAGGATCTCGTCCCGTAGCTCCCCGAAGCGATCGCCGAGCACTTGTCTCGCCGTCACCAGCGGCCCGAAGCGATCCATGAAGAAGTCGGCGAAGCTCTCAATCGACTCCCACTCGATCGTCGCGGAATGGCGCTCGAACTCGAAGTCCGAGGCGGCTGAGCCGAACATTTCGCGGACGTGTGCCTCGGTCCCCCAGAGGATCGGCGGCAAGGCGAAGTCCGGCGGCGGGGGCATGTACGAACCACTCGCCCGGAAGACGTCGCCGACGGTTCCCTCGGGAGTCCAGCAGCAAATCGCGATGACGCCGCCCTCGCTGCACACGCGCATCATCTCGTCCGCCGTTCGCTCGTGGCGGGGAGCGAACATGTGCCCGAACGTCGAGAACACGCGATCGAACGCGCCATCCTCGAAAGGGAGATCCTCCGCGTCACCTTCCACCCAGGCGATCTCCACGCCGGCCACAGCGGCCTTCGTACGACCACTTTCGAGCAGCTCGGGCACGAGATCGAGCCCGGTTACCGCGGCACCCGCCCTGGCCGCCGGCAGAGCCGCGTTGCCGGTGCCGCACGCGACGTCGAGCACACGCATCCCGCCTGCGACTTCCGTGCGGGCTACCACGAGCTCGCCAACGTCCTCGATGTACTCCGAGAGTGTCGCGTAGTCGCCAGCGGCCCACATCGCACGCTGCCGCTGCTTGAACTCCTCCATGGCCCTCCTTCGCTCGGATGCCGAGCCGGAGCTTAGCGCGGTGCTCGAGAACGCCCGAAACTGCGCGTTAGCGGGCGCTGAGCGCCCGCACCAGGCTGCGCCCACGCATTCCGGGCGGCTCCTCGATCCCGAGGAGCTCGAGCACCGTCGGCGCGATGTCGAGCAGATGTGCGTCCGAGCGCCCCGTCGGCGCAATCCCCGGCCCCGCGACGATGTAGAGACCGTCCTGCGCGTGATTCGCGTCGTCGGGGCCCGTGTCGTTCTCGAGCGTTTGGATCCCCTCGTCGCCTCCGATCGTGCCAACGGAGCGCCAGAGGAGATCGCCGAACACGACGATGAGATCCGGCGCAACGCCCTTCGGTTCCCCGTAGAGCTCCTCCGGCTTGTACGCCACGGTCGGAATCGGATTCCCCGCGTCGTCGGGGATCGCCGAGATTCGGCGAGCGAGGTCGTCGCGCACGGCCTCGTAGTCCTCGGGCGCGATGGTGCCCGCCGGCTCGCGTCCCTGAACATTGAGAAAGACGCGCGCGTAGTACCCGCCCTCCCCCCACGCCGTCGTTCGTGACCAGTCGACGCCGACGTCGCGGAGCGAGGAGACGCCGTCCGGCGCGGCGAGCGTCGCGAGCAGCCCCTCGCGCCGCAACCACTCGTTGATCCGGATCCCACCGTCGAGGCGTTTCGCACCGTGGTCGGAGACGACGAAGACGACGGTGTCCTCGTCTGCGTGCTCGAGCAGGCGCCCGATGAGCCCGTCGACGTGTCGGTGGTAATCGAGGATGGCGTTCTCGTAGGGGTTGCCCGGCTCGTGCTTGCGGTGCTCGACGTCCATGTACTTCCAGAAGCCGTGGTGCATCCGATCAGGCCCCATCTCGACCATGGCGAAGAACGTCCACGGCTTCGTCCGCGCGAGGTGCTCCGCCAGCGCGAAACGTCGGTTCGTCATCTCGTAGACCTGGCCAAGGAGGTAGTCCTTGTCGTCGGTCCGGAAGTCCTTCGTGTCGAAGATGTACTCGCCGACGACGTCGGCAATCTCGTCGCGCAGCGAGGCCGGATAGGTGTATTTGCTCTCGAGCCCCGGGGTGAGGAAGCAGCCGACCATAACGCCGTTCAGCGGTCGTGGCGGGTACGTGCCTGGCACGGAGAGCACCACCGAGGAACCCCCGGCGCGCGTCACGTAGTCCCACAGCCGCGGCTCCTTGATGGCCGTCGACATGGCGATGAAGCCGCCGTCGTAGGTGTGGTCGGAGCGGTTCCGGAACCCGTAGACCCCAAGGTCGCCGGGGGTCTTGCTCGACATCATGCAAGACCAGGCGGGGACCGTGATCGGCGGAATGACCGAGGTGAGCCGCCCATACGCGCCGCGATCCATGAGGCTCGAGAGGGTCGGGAGCTGGTCGCGCCAGCGCTCGAGGACGAGCGAGGGCTCCGCGCAGTCGAGCCCGATGAGCATCACTTTCGGAGCCACGCTTGGAGCGTAGCCAGGTGGGGTCAGGTCTCGCATGTTGCACGGAACGTGCAACATGCGAGACCTGACCCCATGAGCGCCGCACCCGAGTCCACTCCCGAGACCGTCGTCATGAAGTTCGGCGGCTCCTCGGTCGCCGACCCCGACAAGATCCGCAACGTCGCGCGGCGGCTCGCCGATGCGCGCGAGCGAGGCCTTCGGGTCGTCGCGACGGTGTCGGCCATGGGCGATACCACGGACACGCTGCTCGAGCTCGCCGGCCACGTCTCCCCGCATCCGAATCCCCGAGAGCTCGACATGCTCCTGTCCACGGGCGAGCGAATCGCCTGTGCGCTCGTCGCGATGGCAGTTCACGATCTCGGGCACGAGGCCGTCTCGCTCACGGGCTCACAGGCGGGAATCATCACCGACCCCGTTCACACGAAGGCGAAGATCCGCGAGATAACTCCGGTGCGGATCGTCGAGGCCCTCGACCGTGGCAAGATCGTTCTCGTCGCCGGCTTCCAGGGCTTCTCCCGCGACACGATGGACGTCACGACGCTCGGCCGCGGCGGCACGGACGCAACAGCGGTCGCGCTGGCCGCCGCCCTCGGCGCCACCTGCGAGATCTATTCCGACGTTCCGGGAGTGTTCACCGCGGACCCGCGGATCGTCCCGGATGCGCGCAAGCTCGACGTCGTCTCCTACGAGGAGATGCTCGAGATGTCGGCGTCGGGCGCAAAGGTGCTGATGCTGCGTGCGGTGGAGCTCGCACGCGGCCAGGGCGTTCCGATCCACGCCCGGTCGACGTTTTCCGACGAGGAGGGCACTCGAATCGAGGACGTGGAGGGAATGGAGCAGGCGATCGTCTCTGCGGTCACGCACGCGGAGGACGAGGTCGTGTTCGACCTGAGCGGCATCCCCGACCGCCCGGGCTCCGCTGCGGCGATCTTCGAAGCCGCGGCCGCCGAGCACGTCAACGTGGACACGATCCTCCAGAACGTCGTTCACGGACTCGCGTCGGTCTCGTTCTCGGTTCCCCAGGAAGACGTTCCCGCCACGCGTCGCGCTCTCGCCCGAGCGCAGGAGTCGATCGGTGCGATCGAGGTCGAGGAGATCGTCGACCTTGGCAAGGTCTCGCTCGTCGGAGCCGGCATGCGGTCGCACCCCGGTGTCGCCGCGCGCATGTTCCGCACGCTTGCAGACGAGGAGATCAACCTGCGCATGATCTCGACGTCGCCCATCAAGATCTCGTGCCTGATCGCCCGCGTGGATGTCGAGCGGGCGGTGCGGGCACTCCACGAGGCGTTCTCGCTCGGCACCGGGACAGGCCTGGAGGCGACAGAGTAGGCTTCCCGCTCCAAAATGGACGCCGAAGCCGCAGTACCCACCGCCGTCCAGCCCGCTCCACGCCAGGGGCGCGGCCGCACGACAGCGGTATGGGCCGTCCTCGTGGTCGCCGGGCTGCTTCTGCTTCTTACCTCCTTCGCGGTCTGGATCAATCGCGTCGCGCTCAACACGCAGGTCTTTACCGACACGAACACCGCACTCCTCGACAATGATGCGATCCGGAGCGCAATTGCAACTCGCGCCGTCGATGAGCTGTTCGACAACGTCGACGTCCAGGCCGAGGTCGAGGCGAAGCTCCCGAAGGACGTCAAGTCACTCGCGGGGCCGGCGACGGCGGGACTGCGACAGGCGTCGTACGAGATCGTCGACCGCGCGCTCGAGCGACCAGCTTTCCAGAGGCTCTTCGCGATCACACTCGAGGAGACGCACAAGACGCTCGTCGAGGTCCTCGAGGGAGGCGGATCGCGCGTTTCGACCGAAGGAGGCGAGGTCACTCTCGATTTGAGGGAGATCGTCAGGGAGACCGCCGACCGGATCGGAATCGGCGAGCAGGTCGCCGACAAGCTTCCTGCTGACGCCGGCAGAATCGTGATCCTCCGATCCGACGAGCTCGACACTGCGCAGAACGCTTTTCAACTCATGAAGACGCTCGCGTGGGTGCTCCCGCTGCTGGCCCTCGTGGCGTTCGGCTTCGCGGTCTGGCTCGCTCGAGAGCGCCGCCGCGCCGCACGTAGCGTCGGGATCATGCTCGTCGTCGTCGGTGCCCTCGGCCTCCTGGCCGCGAGGCTCACGCAGAACTACCTCATCGACGCGCTCGTCGCCCAACGCGACAATCGCGAGCCGGCAGACAATGCCTGGAACATCCTCACCGAGCTGATGCGGGACTCGTTCCGCTCGATGGTCGTCGTGGGAGTCCTGTTCGTCATCACCGCGTCCCTCGCAGGACCGGGACGACGTGCGCTGGCTGCGCGCCGCTCGATTGCGCCAGCGTTTCGCAATCGCCTGTGGGCCTACGTCGTGCTCGCGATCGTTGCGCTCTTCCTCCTGGTCAACGGTCAGGTGAGCGACTTCACGCGCTTCCTGTACGTGGCCATCATCCTTGCCCTCGGAGCCACCTGGATCGAGCTGACGAGAAAGCAGACCCTCTGCGAGTTCCCCGACACCGGCGAGCCGACGATGGTCGCGGACGCGCGAAGCCGAGTTACGGGTTGGCTGGACGAACGCCGGGCAAGCACGCCCGGACAGGACACCGACGTGACGGCGCAGCTCGCGAACCTCGCCGATCTGCACTCGCGCGGAGAGCTCACGGACGAGGAGTACGCCTCGGCCAAGGCCCGCGTGCTCGCGGCCGAGTAACGGCTCGATCTGCCGGGCGTACGAGCGCCGCGGCCGCGAAGCGGCCGCCCTCAGGGATCTTGGCGCGAGCGGGATCCGCGCTAGCAGGTTCCGGGCGTTCGCCAGCTGAGTAGGCAGGCTCAAGCGAGCCGGCGCCGAACTTCGTCGGCATGGATTCCTCGAGCCGGGCGGTCCAGGCGCTCGTCGCCGCAGTCATCTGGATCGTCGTGATCAACGTCGTGCGCTTCGTGCTCGAACGCGCGTTTGCTCGCTACGAGCGCAGACTGGCAGAGAAGGACGCCGCCGTTGCGGCGCGACGGCGGACGACGTTCGCGTTTCTCCTACGCGTGGTGGTCGCGCTCACCGTGCTCGTCGGTATCTGGAGCGTCCTCTCGATCTTCCCCGCGACAAACGAGGTAGCCAACGCGTTTCTTGCCTCGAGCGCCGTGCTGGCCGTCGTCGCGGGCGTGGCGCTGTCGCCACCCCTT
>JBCKBY010000069.1:0-10519 GCA_038910715.1 Gaiellaceae bacterium | reverse complement strand
GAAGCGCGTGCGGATCAACCGCGTCGCTGTAGTAGTCGGCGCGAGCGAGATAGAGATACTTCTCGTGCTTCAGCGCCTCGCAGGTCGACCGATACGTGATCCAGTTGTGATGGAACTGATTCACCTGCTGTAGCCCTTCGAGAACCAGCACCGCACCGGCAAGGCTGCCGATTAGGTAGTCAGGATCGTCAACCGCGGCGAGGACAGGGATCGCCGCAGTCGCGGCGATCTGGACGATCTTGATCCACTTGTAGGCGCGTTGGTTGGTTGTGCTCCTTCGGTCGTACCAGTCGATCTGATCGTCCAGCCTGGAAAGAGTCGGATCGTCGCGGACGTCACCCATCACGCTTTGATGAGCCTGGCCAGCTTCGCAGGATCCCAGGGATGGAACGTGAGCCCCTTCTCTTTGATGAGCTTGGGCAGCACGGCTCGATCAACGCCCTTCAGCGCCATCGCGATGATGCGGTTCCCCTGGTTGTCGCTTTCTTCGAGCTCCCAGTCGACCCATGCGCTCGTATGCGTCTTCTCGCTGATGAGACAGACCGTCACGCTTGATCTCGTGATCTTCTCGCGGATGACGGTCTTGACGTAACCGGCCTGCTGGCTGTCGATCGGAACCCTGACAGACTCGTCGTAGAACTCTAGGTCGTAGTCCGGGTTGGCAGCAAGGAGTCGAAGCCCTCGGACGTGATCCAGGTCCTCGGCGATGAAGCTCAGAAACACGCGCTTCTTCACACCCATCAATCCAATCTCCTAACTGGGTAGGTGCCCGTGCCAGATCGACTTCTCGCGCGCCGAAGCAGCATTAATGGCCTCCAGCGACAGCGCGACCTCGATCAGCTTCTTGCGATACACGCTACGGGCGCTCGTTTCGCTTTGTTAGGCGTATGAACCATCATTGCGCGAAGTGTCAAAGTTATTGAACTTCTATCTGTTGCATAGACATGATGTCCATAACTTAGGTAGGCCGGTCATAGAACGCGCCACGGCGCTGTCCCACCAAGCGAAGCTCTTCTCTCTCAACGAGTCGTTTGAGTACCAAGCGAGCCTGTCGAGGCTCAAGTTGGCATAGCTCGGCTGCTTGACCTCTTGTGATCCGTCCATGCGCATCCACGTATTGGAGGATCATCTGCTCTTGTTGAAGGGGCTCGAAGCCATGCACCCTGACGTAAGCAGCTTCCTCGCCGATCACACGATATGCGGCAGCTGACAAGTGGTAGGTCCTTCCTCGAGCTTCGCCACGCGCCTCGAGCAGGCCGCGATCGACCATCTGGTTCAACAGGGCACGAGCACTTGGCTCATCGCGCTGGAAGAGCTCAGCCGCATGAGACGTCCTGATACGTCGTTCGCGCGCAAGCTCGTTCATCACGATCAGAGCCTCCAGCGACAAAGGCTGGCCAGCCTGCGCTTGCTCGACAACGTATCCCGTTAGTGGCAGATTGGCCACCCCGCCTGAGAGCACGACGACGACGTTGTCGGCGGTCGACCGCGAATAGTCCGGCGCGCCTCTGCCATATCGAAGCTGCCCCTCAAAGATTCGGTTGATGCCCCGTCCTGTCCGCTCGACAAGCCCAGCTCGCTTGAAAGCGTCCGCCAAGATCGGATTCCGCGGTCGAGGTGGAGCCACGAGGAGGTTGTCCACGTTGATGCCGGCCGGGAGCCCGCCAGGGTTGCTGATCTCGAGAGACGTGTCCATCCACTGAACGTGAGCGGCGCCGAGCCGCGTGTAGTCGCGGTGAACGAGTGCGTTCGCCACGGCCTCGCGAAACGAGGCCTCGGGGTACTCCGGCACGCCGATGCGAAGAAGCCCCATCTGGATCTCCTCTTCCGTGTTCCGTGCTCGAAACCGGCCAAGGAGCTCATCCGCGACTCGGAAGAGAGGCCAGCGGAAGAAGTCATTGACCTCGACGTCCGTGCCACGAAGCACTTGGAACGCAACCTCGTGCGTGGGGACGAAGCGTTGGACAGCCTCCTCGCGGCCGAAGAGAAGAAGCGCCCCTGCTCTGATGGAGCGGATATCGCCATTCGCCGTCACCACGCCCAGCGCTTTGGCGATCTCGAGATCGGAAAGGTCGACGAGCGGTGGATCAGCGCCCGCTCCGCTCTCGCGGATAAGGCGGCGAAGCCGCTCGAACTCCAGTGGATCCAGATCCTCCCACCGGGCCTCCGGGATCTCGATTCCTGCGTAGTCGAGGGCGCCACGCTCGATCTCGTGCGCGAGCATCTCGTGCGCATGGAACGGGATACACGACGGCTTACCGTCGCCGCCGAGTGCACGCCTGAGATATCGCGCGTCGCTGGTTCCCACGACGCGGCGCTCATTGGGAACCGACAGGGCGAGGACGGTCGTCTCCCCAACTCCGATGAGCTCTACTTCGACCCGAACCGGAGGCTGCGTCCGGTTGGCCACGAGAGCCTTGACTCGATCGGGATCTGTAGTGCCAGCCTCGTGACGTGGCCTCGCTCCCGTGATTCGCCCGTCGTCCTCGACGCCGATCAAGATCCATCCGCCGTCACCGTTTGCGAGACAAACCACACTCTCGACGAGCTCGGTGTCGTTCAGGGATTCCCGCTCCTCACCCTTGAACTCGACCGTGAATGTCTCGCCGTCGGTGACCAGGGCACGCAATTCGGCTTCTGTCACGCTGGCACATCCCCTCGAGAGAAGAGTTCGTCCCAGTTGTAGTTCGCGCTCGTCATGTCGAAGTAAGTCTCCTCCGGACCCATGAAGGGCTTACGGAGGTAGCGCACGTCCGTCTCGTCGTTCTCCCGGACGCGGACGAGCGCGAGAACGAAGTGGTCGGGCTTGTTGAGCGAGGTGAGGATCTCGCTCTTCGTGATCGTGAACTCCGTCGCGCCGGCGACACGGCCCTTGACCTCGATGAAAAGCAGCTTGCCGCCGTGGCCGTCTACACGTGACTGGATGTCGTAGCCCTTGTTGTTTCGTGCCATCTCCGTGGGCGTCCGGCCGAGTGCCGTTTCGGCGGCGAGGACGGCATCGACGGCAAGACGCTCGACGCGCTCTCTCTCCTGCGCGTGAACGCCCGGCTCGATCACGCGGCCGCCGCGAAGCCGCTCCAGGAGACCGTGTGGAATGACGAGTGCACCTCCGGCGATCACCGGCGGCAGCGGTGAGAGCTGCCGTTCCTGGTCGAGCTCGGTGAGGCGCCGCTTGAGCCGAGCTTCTAGGTCGTCCGCACGCTGGCGAGCTCGTCCGGAGTTGAGGCCGCCGCGCGGCTGCTTGCCGGCGAGCTCCTGCTCCTTGAGCTCGTTGGCGCGGTGATCCCAGTACTGGATCTCGTGGGTGAGACGGCGGTGCACGGCATCGCGCGTCTGGTCGACCCGGGTCTCGGTCTGCTCCTTGACCTCGGCGAGGTGCTCCGGGACGGCGTGAGTAATCGCGTAATCGCGGCCGGCCTGCTCGACGCCGCGCGCAAGCCACTCTTGCTCGATTAGGTGTCGTGCGAGTTCGAGCTCGTCAGGCTCGATGGGTCTGTAGTCCAGGTAGGGCGCGTAGCCCGCGATGCGCGGCTCCCAGTCCTCGGTCAGCTCGACGAACTGCAGGCGCTTCGACACGACTTGGCGTTGTCCGTCGCCGAGCTCGCGCGCGTTCTGAATAGCGTGCTCGACGTACACGAGTGCGCGGGGGTCTTCGCTCTCGTCGGCATCGGCCACGAGGGTCGCGCCCTGGGTGAGCAGCGGGCGGTAGCGCTCGAGCACGAGATCGACAGTCGCGTCGAGGAGTGGATGGCCAGGTGCGAGGAGCTGCGCCTGCGGCTGTCCGCGCGGGGAGACCAGTGCCCTCTCGAACGTGACGCGGGTGTAGCGCGGCACCACCGGGATGCCAGCGCCGAGTGTCTTGCCGCGGTTCCGGATCTCTGCGGGGACGTGTGTGATCTCGTACCGACCGGGCTCGCGTGAGGTGATCTGTCCACCAAGGAGGCGAAACGCCTCTAGGAAGAACGAGCGGATGAAGTGCGGCTGCAGCTTTCGCGCCTCGGCCTCCTCCATCCGCAGGCGAATCTGCTCGACGTCGGTGACGTTCATCATCTCCGTGAGGAGGGCCCGCTCCTTCAGTGCCTTTCTGAGCTTCTCGCCCACGGCGTCGTCGACGACCTGCTCGAGCTTGGCTCGTACTTCGGGCTGGTCGCCGTAGCGCACGGCCTCGATGAGGAGGTCGCGGAGGGAGGTGTCCTCGAAGATCTCGTCTCCAAGGACGTCGAAGACGCGGCCGCCGAGCTCCTTCGACTGCTCGGCCAGCTTCTCGAGGAGGCGCTCGAACACCTGCCCTTCGCGGGTCTCGTGCGCGACGAGGTTCCACATGTGGCAGACCTCGGTCTGTCCGATGCGGTGGACGCGTCCGAAGCGCTGCTCGATCCGGTTCGGGTTCCAGGGCAGGTCGTAGTTGACCAGCAGATGCGCGCGCTGGAGGTTGACTCCTTCTCCCGCGGCGTCGGTGGCAACGAGCACGTAGACCTCGGGGTGCTGGAGGAACGCCTCCTGCGCCTCGCGGCGGAGCTCACGACGCAAGCCGCCGTGGATCTCGACCACGGCCTCGGGCTTTCCGAGCACGGTGCGGATGCGATCGGTGAGGTAGTTGAGCGTGTCGCGGTGCTCGGTGAAGACGATCAGCTTCCGCCGGCCACCGGACTCGTCGAACATCTCGGCCTCGGTGTCCTGAAGCAGCTCGGCGAGTCGCGTCCACTTCGCATCAGTTCCGGATCGGCGCGATCGTTCGGCCAGCTCCTCGAGGCGGCGAAGGGTGACGATTTCGGCCTCGAGCTCGGCTATCGTCTTCGCCGCCGACGCCTGGTCGACAACCTCTTCCTCGAGCTCCCCGAGTTCCCCGTCGGGCAGCTCGTCGAGGTCATCCGGGTCCGGCGCCTCGAGCCCCACGGTGAGGTCGAGCGCCTCATCGCGACCCCGCTTGCCGAGCCGCTCCTCGCTGAGGCGGGTTTCGAGCCGGTTGCGCCGCCGCGTGAGCGACTGGTAGATCGCCTCGGGCGAAGACGCGAGCCTGCGCTGGAGCACGGTCAGCGCGAAGCCGACGACGTTGCCACGGCGGCCTTCGCCCTCTGCCTTGAGCCGGTCGGCGCGGTTCATCTCCTCGCGTACGTACTCGGTGACCTCCGAGTAGAGCAACGCCTCTTCGGGCGAGAGCGTGTAGGTGACCGTGTAGGCACGGCGCTCGGGGAAGAGAGGTGTGCCCTCGAACGTCAGGAGCTCCTCCTTCACCATGCGCCGCATCAGCCCCTGGGCGTCGAGTGTCCTCGCGCCCTTGCGCGGCTTGCCCTCGAAGCGGTCGGGATCGATCAGCGCCATGAAGAGCTGGAAGTCCTCGGACTTTCCACTGTGCGGTGTGGCCGTCATGAGCAGGAGGTGCCGCGTGACCCGGCCCAAGAGCTCGCCGAGCTGGTAGCGGCGCGTCTTCTTGATCTCGTGGCCGAAGAAGTGCGCCGACATCTTGTGCGCCTCGTCGACGACGATCAGATCCCAGTCGGTCTGCTCGAGCTTTGCCTGAATCTCGTCGTTGCGGGAGAGCTGATCGAGCCGCGCGATGACGAGGTTCTTCTCCGCAAACGGGTTGCCGCTTCGCGAGGCCTCGATCGAGTCGCGGGTGATGATCTCGAACTCGAGCCCGAGCTTCTGGGCGAGCTCGTCTTGCCATTGCTCGGCCAGGCTTCCGGGCGGGACGATCAGGCAGCGGCGGACATCGCCCCGGACGATGAGCTCCTTGATGAGGAGGCCGGCCATGATCGTCTTGCCGGCGCCGGGATCGTCAGCGAGCAGAAATCGCAGCGGTTGGCGAGGGAGCATCTCGCCGTAGACCGCGCGAATCTGATGTGGAAGTGCGTCGAGGTTCGAGGTGTGGACGGCGAGGTAGGGATCGAACAGGTGTGCGAGCCGTATGCGGAGAGCCTCGGAGGCGAGGCGGAAGAGCTTGCCGTCGGCGTCGAAGCTCCAGGCTCGTCCGACTTCCTCGATCTCGAGGCCTGCCTCGTTCGCCCGGTACAGAAGCTCATGATCGACCCTGCCGGCGTCGTCACGGTAGGTCAGCGTGAGCGCCTGCGTGCCGTGCCACTCGACCTGCACGACGCTAACCGGCCGATCCGGCAGGACCCCGCGCACCCGCGCGTTCGGGGTCAGATCTTCGAGACGGGTCACGCCGCGGACCATAGTCGCGGTGTCGCCTGCCCTAGTAGGAGGGTTTGGCGAAACGGGACAAAAGAGCCTCTCATCAGAGGGGTTAGCCTTGTCGCATGGCACGACCAGACAAGAACACGGCCTACTCGATCCTCGCCCCGATCCTGATCGCCGTGTTCCTTCCCTCAACAGCCGCGTTATCCGTGATCGCCGGTCAGGATGGCGAGTTTGAGCTGCGCGGACTCGCTCTGCTGTTCGCGGTGCTGGCGACCGTGTCTTTCCTTGTCCTGGTCTGGATCGCGCTCGGGTTCTTCACCCCTCTCTATGACCTGCCTGACCTACCCAGCGACCAGTCGTACCTTCGCAGGCTCCGCGCGTATCCTGGCCGGCCGCGCGTACTCAGGAAGCACCGGGAGCGGCAGCGCGATGCCAGGGTCAGGCACCTACCGCGAGAACTCGAATGGAATCGCCTGGTCTTGGAGCTTGCGCTCACCGAGAAGAAGGTTTGGAGCGACCGTGGGCGTGGCCTCAATCTCCGAGACGACCGCTACCCAGAGCTTCTCGGTGGAGCCACCGGAACAGTCTGGGATTTCCTTTCCCGCTGCCAGGACGCCGATCGTAGGCTTCGCAGAGTCGCCGTGCTGGCGCTGGAACCCGGATACGGAGAACCCCTCTCCACGCAGGACGAGAGACTGATCGAGCAAGCGCTGCAAGCAGTCGCGGCAGCACTGGACGCACGTCACGCGGCATTGCAGGAGATGTCCGGGTGATGAGGTTCTCCGATTGCCCTCTCCCGCGCTCGACTGAGCGCCTGCGCGAGCCGGGCCAAGATCGTCAGATCAGCGTGAAGCGCGGCTCGTTCGAGTCCGCGAACCCGAAGCGGCGAGAGTCCATAGTCGTGCTTCAGGCGCCCGAACTCGCGCTCGACGGCAGCGCGGCCACGGTAGAGGTCGCGGAAGCGCTTGCTGTGTCGTGGAGGAGCGCCCCGAGCGCTACGTCGGAGCCCTTCTCCTCAGTCTTTATCACCTCCACCGTCCGGGGGCCACCGACTGCCGGGTGTGCGAGCGGCATTCGTACGACGTTCGACAGGAAGGAGCCGTAATGCACCTCTACGCCGGTCGACTCGAGCGCTCTGATGAATGTCTGCTGGCGTGAGCTTCGATGCGGATCCCAGGGTGCGTCCTGGACGATAGCCGTGCAGTAGTGGACCTCATGGAGCGTGTTCTTCGGAAACGCCAGCTCGCAGCACTTGCGAATGTCGAGCCACTTGTACGGCGTGCCTTTGACCGCTCCGTAGTACAGGTTGAACCCGTCGACGTAGACGTTCGTCCGCATAGGCAACGAGCCAGCGTAGCGGCGGAAGCGTCCCAACAAAGCGCAGAGGCCGCCGAGGCGGCCTCGCGGCCCTGCCACCGAAGCGGCAGGGGGGATTCCCTCGCAGGGTACCACTCTGGCCGGATTTGGAGTAACCCGTCTGAGGGATCGCACAGAATGAGCGTGGGGTGTCCTCGTCGTGTGCGTCCAATAAAAAGGAGACGCCCGAGCTAGGAGGCTGGCATAGATGGTGCGGCGGATTCACATAGCGCCCGCTGAGGAACTCGGTCCGGTACTGAGCGGCCGCTTCGAGGCCGAGGAGCTGCGCGAGCGGATCGAACGCGAGCTCGCCGTCGGTCACAACGTCGTTGTGAGCTTCGAGGGCGTACTTGCGATCTCGCCGTCCTTCGCCTATGAGCTGTTCGCCAAGGTTCCCGAGGACGCCGTCGAGGAGGGTCGGGTGCGCTTCGTGGATCTGGACGACGACCTTCTCGCAATCGCCCGCTTTGTTCGCGAAGGGCGCGGGCGTCCGGCCTGACGATTCGCCGTATGGCCGCAACAGCGGCTGACGCTACTACTCGGCGACCTTGAGTACGACCACGTCGTCCGTGACGAGGTCGCCGACCTGCTCTATCTGAGCGTCTGCGAGCCTCGCAAGCTGGCGCGCCAGGAGGCGACCCGGAGAATCTTCCCCTGCCGCTCGCTTGATCCAGAAATCCGAGTGGATCAATTCCAAGTGGATGTACGCTTCCTGAACGTCCTGAATCAATTCCGGAGTCATTCTTCTCATGAGCTACTTCCTCGTCATCCACCACCGTCGCGATCCCGCTCGCGTTGAACGCGTCGAGGATCCTGAAGAGGCGCAGCGCCGGTTGTTTGAACTCGAGCGCGAGTTGCGCGCCGACCCCGATCGAGGTGTCGTACTGCTCGTCGCCGAGCGCGAGGAGGACCTCGTGCACACACATTCGCACTACTTCAAAAAGTCGGGGGGCGAGCTGATGGAGCCCGTCGCGTCGTAGGCGAAGCCGTATCAAATTTCGGCAGTTCCTCCGGCTGGTCGAGCGGTACGCTTTGAAGCTGGAGGACCAGCGCTGAGCGACTACCACATCAACGTCTTCTACAGCGAGGAGGACGGCGGCTCCATCGCCGACATCCCCGACCTCGACGCGTGCTCGGCGTTCGGCGCGTCTCCCGAGGAGGCGCTCGCCGAGGTGGCGAAGGCGAAAGAGGCCTGGCTTGCCGCCGCGCGTGAGGCAGGAAGTCCGGTCCCCGAGCCTCGCTACCGGCCGGCGATCTACGCCCTGTAGGTCACCCGGTTCTCAGTCTGGGACGCGAGTGAGGACGGCGTGCGCGAAGGCGGCGTCGAGCGCGCCGACGCCGAGGTTCGCGCAGACGACCCGGCGCGCTCGGAGCTCCTGTTCGAGCCCCTCGCCCACACTGCCGTACGGGTCCGGCCACGAGCGGAAGTAGCCGTGCTCGCGGTAGGCGCCGTACTGGGCGACGTCGTCGGTGAGGAAGAGGTCGCACGCGGCGACCGCGCCGGCCGAGACGTAGAAGTCGAAGTCGATCGGCAGCAGGAGCACATCGTCCTCGACCCACGACTCGTCGAGCGGGGACGGCGGGTCGCGGACGATCGGCCCCGCAGTAACGACGACGTCCGCCCCGGCGACGGCCGCACGCGGATCGTCCACCACGATTGCCCCCGGACACACCTCAAGCGCCCGCTCGACGACAGGGTCGTAGGCGCGAATCTCGCAGTCGGGATTCAGAGCGCGAAGCACCCGGCAGTGATACCGCCCTTGCTCCCCGCACCCGAGCACCGCGACCACGCTCCAGTCGGCAGGCGCGAACGCCTGCACGCACGCTCCGGAGGCCGCCGCGGTCCGGGCGGCGGTGATCTCGGCCGCGTCGAGAACTGCAACGGGCACGCCTGTCCCGGCATCGTTCACGACGATCACCCCGCTGATTGCCGGCAGGCCGCGCGCCGGGTTCTCCGGGTAGCCGGAGACCCACTTCATCGCGACTATGTCGAGCTCGCGCAGGTATGCGGGCATCGCGTGCAAGAAGGCGTCCGGCCGGGGGTGCACGCCGATCTTCGGCGGCATCTCGACCTCCTCCCGCGCCATCGAGCGGTACACGCGCGCGGCGAGCTCGACCTGCTCGAGCAGCGGTGGAAGTACCGAGGCAACCGTCTCGCGATCGACGAGGCGAAGTGATGTGCTCATCGGCGAGAGGAAGATACTCGAACCACATCGTGGAATCGAAGTTCCACGTTATGATCCAGCTCCAATGAGCGCGCCGACAGGTACGAGGGCAATCGACCGGGCCGCACAGTTGCTCGTCCGGGTCGTCGAGAGCTCCGAGCCTGAGACCGTGACCGAGCTCGCCGAGACCACCGGCCTCCCGAAGAGCACTGCCTCCCGGCTGGTCGCCGCGCTCGAGCGCCAGGGCCTCGTCCAGCGCGACGGCGGACGCGGGAGCATCCGGCCGGGGCCGGTTCTGGTCAGCTTCGCGCGGCGCAGCCTCCCGAACGCGGAGCTCGTCGAACTCTGCGGCCCGCCTCTCGACCGGCTGGCAGAGGCGACCGGCGAGACGGTGAACCTCGCGGTGCCGGCGACGCACGGCGTCGAGCAGCTCGCACAGCGCGACAGCCGTCACTTCCTCGGCTCGACGAACTGGATCGGCCGCAAAGTGCCATACCACGCCTCGGCCGTCGGCAAGGTCTTCCTCGCCTACGGCACCGCACGATCGCCGGAGCGACTCGAGCAGTTGACGCCGCTCACGATCGTCGACCGAGGAGAGCTCGAGCGAGAACTGGACGAGACCCTCGCTCGCGGTTACGCCACCGCCGTCGAGGAGCTCGAGCCGGGGCTGTGGGCGATCGCCGCTCCGCTCCACGGTGTGTCGGGCGTAGTGGCGGCGCTCAGCATCTCCGGCCCGACGATCCGTCTGCAGGACGGCCTGCTCGAGGAGCTCGGCCGACTACTGATCGCGGAGGCAGCCGCTGTCTCCGCCCGACTACTAGCCCCCGCGCAAGATCGGAATCCGCTGACGCGCGGAT
>JBCKBY010000068.1:0-10896 GCA_038910715.1 Gaiellaceae bacterium | reverse complement strand
CACTAGCGAGCAGACCGCGATCGAGACGTTCTTCGAGCGGCCGATCCTCAACTCTCCGTACGCGCGTCCCATGCGCCACTGGGAACTCGACGAAACCGGTCAGCCGACGCAGAAGATCGTCGAGAACCGGCGGGTCGCCGACTTCGTCACGCCGATCCCCAAGCCGAAGAAGCACAAGAAGAGCGCCCAGCAGCAGGTGCTGATTACTGATGACGACAAGGGAATCTCCACACAGGCACAGCAGTACGACCCAACATCGATCATCAACGAGGTTCGAACACTCGTCGAGGAATGGCGCAGCCTCCCGAACCCGAACCAGTGGCAGGTGACGCCCGAGACGGCACGCCTCCTCCAGCACTGGCGCCACCATCGATTCAGCAACCTTCGCCCGTTCTTCTGCCAGATCGAGGCGGTGGAGACGATCATCTGGCTGACCGAGGTTGCGCCGCACGCGGGCAAGCGTGCGAAGGGGGTGCTCGAGCACCTCACCAACGCGAACAACGACGCGAATCCCGAGCTCCTGCGCACCGCACTGAAGCTCGCAACCGGCGTCGGCAAGACGACGGTGATCGCGATGCTCATCGCCTGGCAGACCGTCAATGCGAATCGACGGCCTCAGAGCAAGCTCTTCACCCGTGGGTTCCTCGTCGTCACGCCCGGCCTGACGATCAAGGACCGCCTGCGCGTGCTCCAGCCCAACGACCCCGACAACTACTACGTCAAGGCGGAGCTGGTGCCACCCGGCATGCTCGGGGAGATCAAGGAGGCGAAGATCGTCATCACGAACTTCCACGCCTTCAAGCGCCGCCAGCGCATCGAGCTCTCAGCGGGCGGGCGCCGGCTTCTGCAGGGGCGGGGCGCGAGCCTGGACACGATCGAGACCGAGGGTCAGATGATCCAGCGCGTCATGTCCGGCTTGATGGCCATGAAGAACGTCCTGGTTCTCAACGACGAGGCGCACCACTGCTACCGCGAGAAGCCTGTCTCCGACGAAGACGAGCTGAAGGGGGATGAGAGGAAGGAGGCCGAGAAGAACACCGAGGCCGCCCGCCTTTGGATCTCGGGTCTCGAGGCCGTGAACCGCAAACTTGGTGTCTCCCGCGTCGTCGACCTGTCGGCCACACCGTTCTTCCTCAGCGGCTCGGGCTACATAGAAGGGACACTCTTCCCGTGGGCCGTGAGCGACTTTTCGCTCATGGACGCGATCGAGTGCGGCATCGTGAAGCTCCCGCGTGTCCCTGTCGCGGACAACATCCCGGGCGACGATATGCCGATGTTCCGCACGCTCTGGGATCACATCGGCAAGAAGATGCCGAAGAAAGGGCGGGGCAAGGGTGGAGAACTCGACCCGCTCGCCATCCCTCCGCAACTGCAGACTGCGCTCGAGGCGCTGTACGGCCACTACGAGAAGACGTTCAACCTCTGGCAGGAGGCCAGTCTGCGTGTGCCGCCGTGCTTCATAGTCGTCTGCCAGAACACCGCGATCTCCAAGCTCGTCTACGACTACATCTCCGGCTTCACCAAGACGAACGAGGATGCGACGACGACCTTCACACCGGGACGCCATCGGTTGTTCTGGAACTTCGACGAGCACGGCAACCCCCTCGCTCGACCGAACACGCTCCTCATCGACAGCGAGCAGCTCGAGTCGGGCGATGCGCTCGACAAGGACTTCCGCAAGATGGCCGACGACGAGATCGCGCGCTTTCGGTGCGAGATCATCGAGCGGACCGGTGACCCGCATCAGGCGGCAAACCTCAGCGACCAGGATCTGCTTCGCGAGGTGATGAACACCGTCGGGAAGCACGGGCAGCTCGGCGAGTCGATCAGGTGCGTCGTCTCGGTCGCGATGCTTACCGAGGGATGGGACGCGAACACGGTCACCCACGTCCTTGGCGTCCGCGCCTTCGGCACGCAGCTCCTCTGCGAGCAGGTCGTCGGACGGGCGCTTCGTCGTCAGTCTTACGACCTGAATGACGACGGCCTCTTCAACGTGGAGTACGCGGACATCCTCGGCATTCCCTTCGACTTCACGGCGAAGCCGGTAGTTGCACCGCCGCAGCCACCGCGGGAGACGATCCAGGTCCGGGCCATTCGACCGGAGCGCGACCACCTCGAGATCCGGTTTCCCCGTGTCGCCGGTTACCGCGTCGAGCTGCCGGAGGAGCGGCTCACCGCGGACTTCAACGACGACTCCGTCCTCGAACTCACGCCAGATCTCGTCGGCGCGACAACCACCCAGAACTCCGGGATCATCGGCGAGAAGGTCGATCTCACGCTCAAGCACACGGCAGACGTCCGGCCCTCCCAGGTCGTGTACGAGCTCACCTCGCATCTCGTTCTCAGCAAGTGGCGCGACGCCGACGGAGATCCGCAGCTGCACCTCTTCGGACAGCTCAAGCGGATCGCCAGGGAATGGATCGACGGCTACCTCGTCTGTAAGGGCGGCACATACCCGGCGCAGCTCAAGTACAAGATGCTCGCCGACATGGCCTCCGAGCGCATCACGGCCGCGATCACGCGCGCCTACATCGGAGAGAGGCCGGTCACCGCGGTGCTCGACCCGTACAACCCGGTCGGCTCGACGGCCTACGTCAATTTCACCACGTCCAGGACCAACCGGTGGGAGACCGATGCTCGCCGCTGCCATGTCAACTGGGTCATCCTCGACAGCGACTGGGAGGCCGAGCTCTGCCGCGTGGTCGAGGCTCACCCGCGTGTCCGGGCGTACGTCAAGAACCACAACCTCGGGCTCGAGGTGCCGTACCGATACGGGTCGGAGAGCCGGACGTACATCCCGGACTTCATCGTGCTCATAGATGACGGGCACGGCGACGAGGATTCCCTGCACCTGGTCGTCGAGATCAAGGGCTACCGGCGCGAGGACGCGAAGGAGAAGAAGTCGACAATGGAGACGTACTGGGTGCCGGCGGTCAACCACGCGGGTACATACGGGCGCTGGGCGTTCGCTGAGTTCACAGAGGCTTACGAAATCGAGGCGGGCTTCGAGGCGATGGTCGAGAGCGCGTTCAACCAGATGGTCGACCAGGTCGCCGCCCAGACGGCCGGGCAGGAGGCATAGACGTGGCAAGACCGCGCACCAAGACGGCGAAGTCGGTCGAGACGATCACGCACCTCGAGGACACGCGCACCCACATCCCGACCGCCGAGTACGAGTCCGTCCTGCCGGACTCGGACAGAGCATCGGTTCGGATTGCATACGAGCGGCGCAACCGCGACCTCGACCCGCAACTCGTCTGGCGTGGCAAGGACGAGCAGGATTGGAGCGACCTCGTCGTCCACGCACCACCGCTCTACATCCAGGAGAAGGTGCACCCGAAGGTGCTGATCGACGAACTCGTGCGTCAGTCGGCGAAGGCTCCGTCAGACGAGCACGAGCAGATCAATCTCTTCGCGGACTTCAACCGCCTGCCGGAGGGCGCCGACAAGACCGATTTCTACGAACACGAGCAGGGCTGGACGAACCGCATGATCCTCGGCGACTCCCTCCAGGTGATGGCCAGCCTCGCCGAACGGGAGGGGCTACGCGGCAAGGTGCAATGCATCTACATCGACCCGCCCTACGGGATCAAGTTCAACAGCAACTTCCAATGGTCGACGACCAGCCGCGACGTGAAGGACGGCAACGCCAGCCACATCACTCGTGAGCCGGAGCAGGTCAAAGCCTTCCGCGACACCTGGCGCGACGGCATCCACAGCTATCTCACCTACCTCCGCGACCGGCTCACCGTCGCGCGCGACCTTCTCTGCGACTCCGGCTCGGTCTTCGTCCAGATCAGCGATGAGAACCTGCATCGTGTGCGCGCGCTGATGGACGAAGTCTTCGGCGAAAGCAACTTTGCCGCGCTCATCTACTTCCTCAAGACGACCGGGAAGGGCAGTCGCTTTCTGGACCCATCGGGTGACTATGTGATTTGGTACGCAAAGAAGGCAGAAGCAAGCAAAGTGCACCCGCTCTTTGCTCGCCGCTCCGGCCAGACGCTTGAAGAGCAGTACAACATGGCGTCCATCGAAGACTGGACGTATCGACGGTTGAGCAGGGACGAGCTACGCAATCCTGCCTCCGTTCCCGAGACCCACAAGAGGTTTATGCCTCCAGCATCTATTCGGATAGTGGCGGGCAGACAACGAACTTTGTCTACCAGCACAATGGCGATGCGTTTGTGCCGCTGCGTGGATACTTCTGGCGTACTACGCAGAAGGGAATGGATCGGCTGAATAAGGCCAGCCGACTGTGTGTCGTCGGCAAGTACATCAGGTACCGAATGTACGGAGACGATTACCCGGTCGTTCGGATAACGAACTACTGGGATGACGTGAGAGCTGGTGGTTTCGGTGAGGCAAAGGTCTACGTGGTGCAGACCACCACCGACGTAATTCAACGCTGTGTTCTCATGGCCACCGACCCCGGTGACCTCGTGCTCGATCCGACCTGCGGTTCCGGCACTACAGCCACCGTTGCCGAAGAGTGGGGTCGCCGTTGGATCACCATCGACACGTCGCGCGTGGCGCTTGCGCTGGCCCGTGCCCGCATCATGGGTGCGAGGTATCTGTACTACCTGCTTGCAGATTCCGCTGACGGCCAGTTGACGGAAGCCGAGATCACCGACACGGCGCCAAGCTCGCAGCCCGTGCAGGGGAGCGTCCGTCACGGCTTCGTCTACGAGCGCGTGCCGCATATCACGCTGAAGTCGATCGCGAACAACGCTGAGATCGACGTGATCTGGGAGAAGTGGCAGGCGACGCTGGAACCGCTTCGCGAGGAGATGAACGCCGAGCTCTCGGAGCAGTGGCACGAGTGGGAGATCCCGACCAATGACGTCGATGCGTGGTCGGCGCGCGCGAACGAGCTGCACGAGAAGTGGTGGGAGGCGCGCATCGCCCGACAGCGAGAGATCGATGCGTCGATCGCTGCCAAGGCCGAGTTCGAGTATCTCTACGACAAGCCGTACGAGGACAAGCGGAAGGTCCGTGTCGCGGGGCCTTTCACGGTCGAGAGCCTGAGCCCGCACCGCGCGCTCGGCGTCGGCGAGAACGACGAGCTGATCGATCCTCTGCGGGTCGATGCCCTCGAGGCCGACGCTGAGCAGACGTTCACGCAGACGATCCTCGAGAACCTCAAGACCGCCGGCGTGCAGCAGGCGCACAAGGAGGACCGGATCGCCTTCACCGCGCTTACGCCCTGGCCGGGAGAGCTCGTGTGCGGCGAGGGCCGGTACCTCGAAGGCGAGACCGAGAAGCGCGCTGCGATCTTCATCGGGCCCGAGTTCGGAACCGTCCAGCGCACCGACCTCGTCGCGGCAGCTCGGGAGGCTGGTGATGCCGGGTTCGACGTGCTCATCGCCTGCGCGTTCAACTACGAGGCGCATGCGACCGAGTTCAACAAGCTCGGGAGCGTCCCGGTGCTCAAGGCACGCATGAACGCAGACCTTCACATGGCTGACGACCTGAAGAACACCGGCAAAGGCAACCTCTTCGTCGTCTTCGGCGAGCCCGACATCGAGCTGCTCGAGGCGGAGGACGGCCAGGTGCGCGTGAAGCTCAATGGGGTCGACGTGTTCCATCCGAGTACGGGCGAGGTGCAGAGTGACAACGCCGACGGGATCGCCTGCTGGTTCATCGACACCGAGTACAACGAAGAGAGCTTCTTCGTCCGGCATGCGTATTTCCTCGGCGCGGACGACCCGTACAAGGCGCTCAAGACGACGCTCAAAGCGGAGATCGACGAGGACGCGTGGTCGACGTTGCGTAGTGACATCTCGCGACCGTTCGACAAGCCCGAGACCGGTCGCATCGCGGTGAAGGTGATCAACCACCTCGGCGATGAGGTGATGAAGGTGTTCCGTGTCGCGTGATGCAGTTCCTCATCGCCGACACGTTCACCGACAGCCTCACGCGTCTTACCGCCGATGAGCAGAAGGCTGTCAAGACGACGGCCTTCGACCTCCAGACGAACCCAGCCCAACCGAGCCTGAAGTTCCACCGGCTCGACAAGGCGAAGGACAAGAGCTTCTGGTCGGTGCAGGCCGCCAGCGACATCCGGCTGATCGTCCACAAGAGCGAGTCGACGCTCGTGCTCTGTTATGCCGATCACCACGACAAGGCGTACGCGTGGGGGGAGCGGCGGAGATTGACAACCCACCCCACGACTGGCGCGGCACAGCTCATCGAGTTGCGTGAGACCGTGCAGGAGATCGTCGTCCCCATGTACGTCGAGGCGGAGGTGCCAGCGCCTGTGCAGCGCCCGCTCTTCTCCGAGTTCTCGGACGAAGAGCTCTTGAGCTACGGCGTTCCCCCCGAGTGGATCGACGACGTTCGTCAGGCAAACGAGGAGCAGCTCCTTGTGCTCGCCGACCACCTCCCCGGCGAGGCTGCGGAGGCGCTGCTCGAGCTCGCGACTGGGGGAACCCCTCAGGTGCCTGTCGCGGTCGCGGTCGGCGCCGATCCGTTCGAGCACCCGGACGCGCAGCGGCGGTTCCGCGTCATGCAGGACGTCGAAGAGCTCGAGCGGGCGCTCGACTTCCCGTGGGAGCGCTGGATTGTCTTTCTCCACCCGGCGCAGCGCCAGATCGTGGAACGCGACTACGGCGGGCCGGCACGAGTCTCAGGCTCGGCGGGCACCGGCAAGACGATCGTCGCCCTCCATCGCGCTGTCTTCCTCGCACGATCGAACCCGGAGGCGCGCGTCCTGCTGACGACGTACTCGGACACGCTCGCCGCGTCGCTCCGTACTCGTCTCCATCTGCTCATCGGGAACGAGCCCCGCGTTGCAGAACGAATCGAGGTTCACTCGATCGGGGCGATCGGCCAGCGTCTGTACCGGGCGCATGCCGGGGAGCCTCGCATTGCGTCCCGCCAGGTGATCGAGGGCTTCCTGAATGAGGCGTCGGATGCTGCGGGGCCACATAGGTTTCGTCCGCAGTTCCTTCTGGCCGAATGGGAACAGGTCGTGGATGCGTGGCAGCTACGCACCTCGGACGACTATCGCGACGTGCGCCGACTCGGGAGAAAGACTGGACTCCCCGAGGAGCAGCGTGCGATCCTGTGGGCGATCTTCGAGCAGGTCAGCGATCGGCTTACGCGCGACGAGCTCCTCACGGAGTACGGCATGTTCACGCGGCTCTCGGAACTCATCCTCGAGCGAGCTGGACGTCCCTATGACTTCGTGGTGGTCGACGAGGCACAGGACATGGGGGTCGCCCATCTGCGGTTCTTTGCCACGCTGGCGGCGGACCGCCCGAACGCGCTCTTCTTCGCCGGCGATCTGGGCCAGCGGATCTTCCAGCAGCCGTTCAGTTGGCGTGCGCTCGGCGTAGACATCCGCGGCCGGTCGAGGAACCTCCGCGTCAACTACCGGACGTCGCACCAGATCAGGCAGAGCGCTGATCGCCTGCTCGATCCGGAGCAGACTGACGCCGATGGTGTCGTCGAGAGCCGCTCCGGGACGATCTCCGTCTTCAATGGAGCGCCTCCCGCGATCCGCGTGCTGAACGATGAGGGCGCCGAGATCGAGGCGGTCGCAGCGTGGGTGCAAGACCTCGTCGGCGACGGTCTCGTGCCCGGTGAGCTCGGCGTGTTCGTGCGATCCGAGGCCGAGATCGACCGCGCTATCCGTGCGGTCGAAATGGCAGGCCTTCCGTTTGCTGTCCTGGACGAGAATGTCCGACCGACCCGAGGCGCGGTGTCCGTGAGCACCATGCACCTCGCGAAGGGGCTCGAGTTCCGAGCCGTCGTCGTGATGGCGTGCGACGACGAGGTACTCCCGTCTCAGGAGCGCATCGACACGATTGCCGACAGCGCGGATCTCGAGGATGTCTACAAGACCGAGAGGCATCTGCTCTACGTCGCCTGCACGCGGGCGCGTGACCACCTGCTGGTCTCTGGCGTCGCGCCGGGTTCCGAGTTCCTCGAAGACCTCGTGTAGGGCGTGCTGCGTAGCGCCGTCGGTCACCGCGCATCACCTTCAGCCGCGGCCTCAGCCTGAGCCGCGACGAGATTCGCGCCTACCTCGACGCGCCCGGCTCCGAGCGCGACCGCATTTGCCGCGCTCATTCACAGTCGTCGTTGTCTACCGACGACAATGCGACAAGAGGACTCGCGCAAGTGCCTAGCGCACAAGGATTCCCGCTCAAGTACCTCCGTCAAGCCGCGACGACAAGCCGCGAGTCGCGCATGGTTCCCTGTGTGGTAGGAGGACCAGCGTTCACGCCGCTGCGTGCCACGCACGTCGTGCACCGGCGCAACCCGAGCCGGGAAAGTCCTGCACCGCTCGATAGTTGAGCCTGCAAGTACCTAGGCAGCGGGTCGTGCAGCCGAGGCCACGCGTGCTCGCCCTGACGACGCCCGTCAGCGTCGTCACGTCGTCAGTCGATGCGCGCAAACCCTGCTCCGATGCGGAGCGAGCCCGGTAGCGTCGACGTCAAGGACCGTCGTCAACCCTGAGGTGCACGTGGATCGCCCGGGCGGATACTGTAAGAATCCCGCAAGCCTGTATTCATGCGGGTTTGCGCCGATCCTGACTCCCTCCGTGCAGGGGAGGGAGACGTACAGTTGCCTCGCCGGGCTCGATCTCGTGCGGCGGACGGTGCGTCGGACGCTGGCGGACGCCTCGGACCCGCTCGAGCGGCGATCGGCGGCTGTCAGCTAGAGGTCGCGACCTCGCAGAATCGTAGGGATGTCGCACGTACGACGAGACTCCGACAACCGCTACTTCGCGCCGCTCGAGGGGCTCGACACGCCCGCAGGGCGGGGCCGAGTTGCTCCTGCGTCAGCGTGCCGACAAGTCGTCGGTGCGCGACCTCGCGCTCGAGCTGGGCATCGGCAAGTCGAGCGCCGCCAAGTACCTTCGGATCGCGAAGGATGAGGAGCGCGCCGCCCAGGCTGAGGCCCGCACGATCGAGGCCGCCAAGATCATGCCGACGGCGCAGCCGGAGGCCCGGCCGGGCGCTCGCGTCTGGCTCGGGGTCCCTGGCACCGGGCTCGTGGATCCGCACGGACACCTGCTCGCCGCCGCCGAGCAGCTCGGTCGTCTCCGCAGACGGGCCAACAGCTCGATCGCGAGCGAAGCCGTGCGCGCCGCTCGCGAGATCGAGCGCCTCGAGGCCGCCGCCTGCGTGAACGCGGGCCTGTCACCCGACGGGATGGCGACGTACGAGACGCCGATCTCGAAGGGCTCGTATGAGGCCGTCGGACCGAATCGGGAGTACGAGGTCGAGCGCGTGCGGCGAACGATCCGCGAGGACGTGCTGATCTTCCAAGAGTCAGAGGAGATGGCCGACTACCTCGCTCAGACCTGGCAACCACACCCCGGTGTGACATAGCCGGGCCATGCAAGATCGCGCGTCACCTACCGAAGGCCCGGCCTCGACCTCCGACTTCACCCGCGAGGAACTGCGCGAGCAGGTGCGCGTGTTCGAGGAGGAGCACCTCTGGGCTCGCCAGGTACCCGCCGGGCGAGCTGTCTTCGGAGAGGTGCTGAAGGAGGCCTGATGCCGATCGAGACGGACCGCGAGCAGGTGCAGCAGCTGATGCGCGAGGGGCCGAGACAGTCGTCTTCCGCCATGACCCTCTTCCGCTCCTCGACGCCCTCGCCGACGGCCGTCGCCCCAAGTCGCCGCCGGCCGTCGGCAGCTTCACGCTCGTCGTCGATGCTTCTGGCGACGAGCTCGCCCTGCGACGTGGGGATATCCACCGCGTCGCCGCGGGGTGACGCACCCGCCACGCGCCGGCGTGTGCTCAGGCTGGACGCGTCCAAGGATGTTGTGACTTTCGCCGCAAGCTTGTAAGCTCGCAGGAAGCCCAATGCGCCGACCTTGGTTGGCGAAGGGCGGAAGAGCTCGGCTATGCGGCCAAGGGCAGGGTTCGTGCGGCACGTCCGGCTCGCCAAGGGGAAGCGCCCGTCATGGGAAGGGGGGCGCGTCATGGAGGACCGCCCGAACGATTTCGAGCTACGGATCGTCGAGTCGCTGGAGAGCTATCCCCTGCCCGGGGAGCGAGAAGGCATCACTGCAGCCGACCTTGTCACAGCACCAGAACAAGCGCTCGAGTCGCTCAAGGCGACAAGAGGGGCGTCGGCCGTGCTCGAGCGTGTGCCGAACCTCGAGAAACTGGAGCTGTGGCTGCCGACTGCGTACTTCAGCGTCTGCCGGAAGACCGGGACTGCCCGGTACCTCGACATGTGGGATACCGATCACTTCGACGGCTTCACCGACATGCAGCGCTGCCTCAACGACTGCCGGGCCTGGTTCTCCGGCGACGGGTACGACTATTGGGGCTCGAGCCAGACGAAGACCGGCCGTGTCAACTGCTACTTCACTGCGCCCACCGCAGGCACCTACGTGTGCAACGCCCGCCTCCAGAGCTTCCCGGCGACATCGCCGGCCTCGGTCGAGTGCCGAATCGACAACAGCTCGTTCGGCCCGTTGACGGTTCTCGGGACGATAGACCAGCCGCACATGTCGAGCCTGTCGGCGGGGGGGCACCATTTCCGAATCTGGCAGCGGTCGGGCTCGTTCTTCTTCCTCAGCCTCACGGTCTGGAAGATCTCATAGCGGATGCGAAAGCCAATGCGGCTAACCCTGCAATCTCCAAGTTGTGGGAGCCGTCAGATCGCAGGGCAGCGTAGTAATGAACTGATGCTCCTCGCTATTTCCGGCGGCGTGATGCTCCCGCTTCTTGCCGCGTTGGAGCTGCCAGCGGACGAGGGCTCAAAGGCCCGACCAACCTGAGAAAGGAGTCGAGATGCGACCCACCAAGGAAAGCGGGATCCTCACCGTCGCGGCCGTCCGCGAGCCACGAGGCGACCGTGAGATCGAGTGCCTCTTCAACGAGAGGCAGCAGATATTCGCCCTGCCGCCAGGCGCGAGAGAGCGCGAG
>JBCKBY010000067.1:0-11069 GCA_038910715.1 Gaiellaceae bacterium | reverse complement strand
GCTCGCTTCACTTGACGTCGACGCCTCGTCATCCCATCGACGTGCTGCGGTGCGCTGGCCGCGTGCGCGCGACGAAGAACGGACGACACTCATGTCCTCGGTCCTTGAGCAAGCGATGGACGAAGAGGAGCTCGCGGAGCTTGTCGTGGACGCGTTCCGCGTCGGGAAGATCGCCGCGGCCACGGCGGCTGCGCTCGTTCCGGCCGGGCGCTCGTTCGAAGCGCTCGCGCTGCTTGAGCCAGGCGACACACGCGCCCGGCTCACACGCGCGCTCGCCGATGCCCGACCCGACGAGCTCGATGCCGCCGTCGCACGCCTCTCAAGCCGAAGACTTTTCTCTCGACCTCGCCGCGCTGGCTGGGAAGGATCCCGCTGCCGCCTTCGCTGGCGGGGATGGTGCCTACTCCTCTCTCTCCGCCTCCGAGAAGGACGAGCTCGTGGGGCTTCTCGAGGAATACGGCGATCTCGAGCAGGGCGCGGTCTTCGACGCAGTCATGGCCGACGATGCCAAGGGGACGGCTGGCCGGAGGCGGCGCATCGCCCAGCGGGTCGCCGAGCTCACAGAGCCGCGCGCCGACCTACCCGCGTGGATGCTCAAGCTTCTCGGGTCCGGGAACGTTGAGCTCCGCAAGGAGGCCATTCGGTCTTTCGAGCGTGTCAAGCCTCGCAACGAGCAGATCATCCGCGAGCTCCGCAAGCTTGCGGACACTGGAGGCGTTCCCGGCGACCTGAGCCGCGGCGCGCTCGATGCAATCGCCGAGGACATCCTCGGCGACCTCGGTGACGACTCCGCGAAGGACGACGCGCGTCCCCTCCTGCCGCTCCTTGGTGCAACCGGGAGCCCGCATGCGCTGGCGACGCTCCTCTCATTTCTGGGACCAGACCCACGGTGGGATGACGAGGACATCCGTCGCCTCGCTGCGGAGGCCGTCGCCGACGTCGCAGCGAGCAGCGCGGAGTTCCCGGTCGAGCAGCAAACCGCACTCGTTGGGCTGGTCGAAGGCGAGGGATCGGAGATCGACCCAGAGGCATCCGAGTCGCTGAAGCTCGCACTCTCCAGGATCCAGCTGGGCGAAAGACGAGGCCCTGAACGTCCTCTACGACGAGTTCCTCCCGAAGCGGCCGAGTGTCCACCAAGACGAACTCTTTGATGCCGAGAAGGAGACGCTTGTGCGACATCTCGACCTCTACGCGAAGGCAAAGGCGACCGGGCCACCAGGGTACGGCCGCCAGCTGGCGCAGCTCGACATTCTCGCCGCCAGTCTCGCGAGGGCGGCATACCTTTACTACGGCCCGAGCGAGCCGATCAAGGCGCAGATCCGGGAGAGCCGCCGGCAGGACGACTACGCGAACCTGATCGGCGCGATCGGCAATACGCCCAAGATGCGCCGGATCAAGGCAGAGCTCGAGGTCATCCGCAACCTCCGCTCCGAGAAGAGCCTGGAGACACATCCGGGCGAGCCAGCGACCGCAGACGACGTAACCGCCGCGAGGCAGCACTTCAAGAAGGTCGCGACAGTCTGCGTCCAGCTACTTGAGGACGCCCACACGTCGCAGACGTAGACGGGAACTTCGAGAGCCCGAACGAGCCTCTGGAGACCGCGTCCTGCTCCTGGAGCCCGACCCGCCGCGCGCTTCAGACGAGGAAGTCCTGGACGACGGGCGTCCGCGAAAGGCCGCGCGTACGTGATGAACATTCCGGTCTCGAGCGTGCGACGCGCGTGCCACGGCAGTCCACCGTCGTGTCCGAGAGCCTCGGGATGTTCACCCGTAAGGTACTTCGCGGTCTCGAGGACGTCGTGCATGTCGGCCCCGCCGAGGACGTGCGCATGCAGTCGACCATAGAGCTGCTCCAGTTCATCGTTCGATCCCCTCGCCATCGCCGTCCGCGAGGCTACCCCACGCCGACGTTCGGTTTCCAAAGGAGTGAGCGGCCCTACGGGTGAGGTCGTGAGAATGGGCTGTTGGTCGTCTCGACGTTGCTCGAGCCCTGTCCCTGTGCCGGTTTGCGCGGATCGTGGGGTAGCCCATTCGTCTGGTCCGTTTTGGCCGGAATGAGCCTGCTGCCCGGTGCCAGCCCGGCATCGCACTTCCCGCACTCTGCGACATGCCAGGAATCCACGCCTTGGCGCGCCAGTAAGCGTCTGAGCGGAGCTCGCCGCCCAGTACCAGGTAGTGGACGTGCGAGCCCTTTGGTCGGATTCTGCTGTCGGACGCCCGGCCCCACGATTTCCCTGCTCCCAAGCGGGCTCGACCGGGCAGTCAGTCGGATTAGTCGGACTGTCGGACGTCCGACCGAGAGAGGGCACGCAGCTTACAGCAGGATCCTGGCGATGAGCTCGGGCGTGGCTCCGGCGGCGATAAGGGCCGCGGCCTCGTGCCAATCCACGTTGGATCGCGCCATCTCATCCGCGTTCTCGAAGCCGAGGCGCGCAAACTGGAGCGCGCGCCACTGAATCGTCAGGTCATCGTGGCTACCACCCGTAACTACCTCGGCAGCCGCCTGAAGATGGACGCCCATAGAAGCAGTCTACGACCGTCCCCCAGACAGCGCATCGGGGGAATGCCCACTTTAATATCCCACGCGCTCTCAGCGGTCGCCCACACGGTGCCAGTCGCAGCAAACAGTGTCCAGCAGCCTCGGCAACCCTCTAATGTCCCACAAAAGCCAAAGAGCGCTTGCTCAAGCCGTTTTCGACGCTATGTCCCGCGGGCCGCTTGATATGTCCCGCGAACGGTCCCGCGAACGGTCGTGCGAACTGTCGTGCCCGGTCCGGGCTGAGGACGTAGGCGCGCCGGGATCGGCTCCGCGCAGTACGTTTCACTCGACTGGCTGCTCGCGCGAAAGAGCGTGTACCGCGCGCTCCAGTTCGGCGCAGATCACATCGGCCACGTACACGGTCCACGGATGCGGCGGCGCCCCGGCGCGAGGGCGCCGCGCCCCCAAGAAGACGTTTCTGCGCCAACACATGACTCCGGCGGTCACTACCGTATGCTCGGCGCGAATGGCGATCCAGGATCAGTTCGACCATATGCTGATGACGCAGGGCGCCTACCCTTCAGAGGACGCGCTGCTCCTGCCGAACATCGCTCGCTGGCAGCCGGCGACAGCAGGCGGTTCGAACCAAGGCTACGTCGTTGAGCTCGACTCAGGGGATGAGGCCTACTTCAAGCCGCGGAACGGAATCAACCGTCGTATCGCAGCACCGTCCTCGTCGTAATGGAGGCTCATGATCCCCACCTTCCGTCTTTGAGTGACCGTATGACAGCACGGTATCCACGAGCGCAACCGAGATACCAGGCGCGGTTGTTCGCACCGTGTACGTCCTTCTCCCCCATCGCGCGGAAGTACCCCTCTTGGTCATGGTGATTGCCGAGCCCGTCGTGTAGGTCCCGCTCCGCGAACCGCTCGCCCTCGGCGCATCCGGCCTGGTAGTTCTCGGCGGTTTTCATGAGTCGGTCCCGTCAGAGTTTCCGAGTACGTTTCCCTTTTCGTCAACGAGGACGAGTCGCGTCGAATAAAGCAGACTACGGACACGATGCTTCGCAGGCGGTGCTGCACGAGGCGATTGCGTGGCGGATCGCGCGCGAGTTCGGTCATCCGTTCGACACGCTTGTCGCGCCGTGCGTGCTTCGCGCGATCGGCGGTATCGATCCGATGGCGCCCGGCGCCCTCTCAGCGATCCACGGGAAGCCGCTCAGGCAAGGCTTCGCGACCTGGCAGGACGTCTTCAACTTCGACCGCGCCGGCTGCGCGAGCGCGGCCTTCTTTGACAGCCTGATCGGCCAGCAGGATCGAAACCCCGGCAACGTCCGCTTCGACTACCAGGCGCGCAGCTGCCGGCTGATCGACCATGGCTATGCGTTCGCGCGCCACGGCGACCCGATCAACATCTCGCCGCTCGTTGGCTGCCGCGCCCAGATCGCCGACGTCCGGCTTGACCAGCCGGAGATCGACGCTTTGCACATGCTCTTCTCGAGCGGGGATCTCTGCGCTGCCCGCGATGGTCTCGATCCGGCTCGCGCGGCGGCGCTCGAGCGGCGCGCTGAATCAATGCTCCAGCCGACGATCCTGCCGGAAGGAGGTTTCTAGGCAGTGTGGAACGGAAACCCCGTGCTTGACGTTACTCAAGGAGTAAGGTAAATTGCCGATACAGGCAAGGAGGATGCGATGGTGAAGATCGAGCTCTGCCAGCCCGTCAGAACCGAGGAAGGCCTCGAGATCGTCGCCGAACTCGTCGTCGACGGTGGCGAGGTCCAGCGGCTCGAGGGGCTGTACGCACACCTGATCGACCTCGAGATGCCGGTGATGGGCATCAGCGAAGGGAAGATCGTTCGCTTCCACGAAAACCCGGAAGAGTGGGCGCGAAGCCTGGTTGGAGCGTTCCGCGCCCCCGATCTGTTCGCGCGCGTCGCCGCGGACGATCATCCCGTGCCGGACATCGAAGAAGCACTCGAAGAGATCAAGACGCCCGCCGGCGTCCGAGGGTAGACGCGTTGCCTCGGACGGCCTCGTCGGACATCGGCTCGAAGCTGGTCGGGGCGGCGATCCGGCGCGCTCGCGCCGACGCCGAACTGACGCAGGCCGAACTCGCCAGCCGGATCGGTGCTTCTCCGAGCTACATCACGAACGTCGAAGCGGGGCGTGTCAACGTCACTGTCGGCCAGCTCGCCCATATCGCCGATGCACTCGGCGCAGGACTCGAGATTAGCCTGCCCCTGCTCACGGAGGAGCCGGTCATTCACACGGGAACGCGTCTGCCGCACGAAGTCGCTTCTCGCCGCTGACGGCGCGCTCCGCTCGTGAGCGGCGAGACGCCACATCCTGTCCTGACTGCGAGCCACGCTGGCAGGGGTTGACGCCAGATGTCGTCTTCTGGCGGAAGGGCGACACGCTCGCTCGATGGCGCTGGCCTGGCGAGCTAGGGTTCGACGACAGGCGATCAGCAATAGCCCCCGTCGCCCACGAACGCTTCGCGTGCGCAGCGCCTGGAGGGCGGCACGCGCCCGCTGAGCCCGACGCGGCACGGCGCTCGGCTCGGTCGCACTCCTAGGACGAAAGCCCGCGATAACCTCGGCGGAGGTCACGGATCGTCGCCACGCCGACCTTGGTAGCTGGCTTCGTCTCCGCGATCTCAAGAGCGACATGGATGAGCCGGGAGACGTCGTGCTCGCTCCACTGAAGCACGCCCGCCTCGTCCGACCTCGGTTGCGCAACTCGACCGAGCTCGGAGAGCAGGCCATGACGCGGCCTGGGCCTGAGCAGCCATTCGAGTGGAGCAGCCTTTTCGGGGCACGCCTCCCGATACAGCTCTATCGCCACGACGGCGAACCTTCGGTACACCAGATCCTGGGCTCCTCGCCGCGTTCGGACGCGCCGCGCATACGAGAAGTCAGCGGCTTGTCGGAGCGCTGCGTCCGAGAAGACGCGTGCGCGACCACGTGGGCTTTTGGAAGCGGCTTCTGAAGCCATCGCGATAGGAATCGGCTTCGGAAAGCATCGCGATAAGAGAATGTGCCGAAAGCCCCCCAGACGGGGGATCGCTTCGGCTCACATTCGCGGGCGGGATGAGACCTCTCATCGGCGCCCTTTCCAAGAGCCCTGCGGCTTCGGCTCGTCTCGTCCCGAAACGTCAGCGGCCAGGTGAAAAGGCGCGCTCGGCTTCCTCGGCAACGAGTTCGCCGCACGGATTCGCCTCCGCGCCGGGCACCGCCTGGACAGCGCCGCGCTGTCGCTATGGCGCGGCTTCCGATCGGAGTACCATGGAGTCTGTCTCGGGAGGTTGCCGTGTCCCGCGCGAAGCGCAATCCCTCGTCAGGGGAGAGCGAGAGGGGGACGTGGCTGCGCGGACCGGGGGCGCGCTCTCGGCCGTGGTCGCTCGAGGAAGAGCTCTTCGGTCCCGGCTCCGCGATCGCGAGGCAAAAGGCACTCGAGGCCGAGCTCGCGGAGGAGCAATCGGAGCTCGTGCGTCTGTCGGAGGAGCTCCAGCGGCAAGCGTCGCGGATCGCGGGGCTCAAGAAGCGGCTGAAGGCGTTGACCGAGTCGGCTGTCCACTCGCAGCCCGCACCCAGCTCGGCTGCCGGGGCGGAGGGCACCGAGGTGTCGGCCCGCACGAGCGTCAAACCGGACTACAAGCTCTCTCGGTGTGAAGGCTTCGAGGTCGACTCGCCGACGCGCAGAGTCGGTGTCGTCGACGGACTTCGCTATCACTCGCGCATCGATCGGCCCGATGTGCTCGAGGTCCGCGCAGGGCCGTTCGGACGCCAGCTCCTTCTGATCCCAGTCGAGGAGGTCGAGCAGATCCTCGTCGACGAAGGCCGCCTCATCCTGCGGAGCACACCCAGCGTCCGGCACGAGTACTTCGACCAGCTGCTCGCCCGACTGCTCGGCCGACGGCACAACGGATCTGCCCGGGTCGCATGATGGAAGACCTCCGTGACCACTTAGTCGCCCATTCCCGCAGCTTGCCGAGAGGAGCCCTCAAGCTATCGGGTCAGCGCCGTCGTTCGTATAAACAGCTGACTGATCGAGCTCGCGGAATGGGCTGTTGTCCGCGCCGCGCACGCGTCGTCTTTCCCGCAAAGCACGACAACGGCGCACCCGCTCGGCGATTGCTCTGAGCTCGCAGCGCACACTTGACCGATTGCTTGCGCCGTGAAAGAGTTGCTTCGTCAAGTCCTGTGGGCCCTCGGGTCTGCAGGACTTGGCGTTTGTTGGGTCGACGCGGCAGTGAGTTTCCTACGACTTCAGCCCGGGCGCGCGCGCCCCGGGCACCCCGCTTGTCTACGGAGTGCCGTCGAACATGAAGCCCGTGTAGAGCAGCTGGCTCGTCGTCCCGGCCCTGCTCGCTCGCTTCGAGAGCTTGACCACCACGCTCGCGTTCGAGACGAGCGCGTCGCGCACCTGCTGCGGGCTCGCGGGAGTGTCCTCGAGATAGAGCGCTGCCGAGCCGGCAACGTGCGGGGTTGCCATCGAGGTTCCGGAGATCGTGTTCGTGGCTGTGTTGCTGCCGATCCAGGCCGAGGTGATGCTCGAGCCGGGCGCATGGATGTCGACGCACGTTCCGAAGTTCGAGTACGAGGCCAACGAGTCGGTGCTCGTCGTCGCGCCGACGGTGGCCGCCTCGGCCGTCCGCGCGGGCGAGTAGCGGCAGGCGTCCGCGTTGCTGTTCCCCGCCGCGACGGCGTAGAAGACCCCGTCCGCGATCGAGTTCCGCACGGCCTGATCCACGGCGCTGTTCGCGCCACCTCCCAGGCTCATGTTCGCGACCGCTTTTCCGCTCGTGTGGTGGCCGGTGACCCAGTCGATGCCGGCGATCACGCCGGACCAGGTCCCGCTGCCCGAGCAGTTGAGGACGCGAACGGCCGTGATGCTGACGCCCTTCGCGACCCCGTACGTCGCGCCACCCAGGGTGCCGGCGACATGGGTACCGTGGCCGTTGCAGTCGTTTCCGTTCTGACCGTCGCCGACCGTGTCCGCCCCGATCGCCGCCCGGCTGCCGAACTCGTTGTGGCTCGTGCGGATCCCCGTGTCGATCACGTAGGCCGTGACCCCGGCACCCGTGTCGGTGTATGCGTACGTGCCGCTGAGGGGGAGGTTGACCTGATCGACGCGGTCGATGCCCCAGGTCGCTCCGGTCTGAGTTGCGACGATCGAGACCGGGCCGTCGCGATCGATCGAGGCGACCCGGTTATCGGCAGCGATGGCGCCGAGGGCTCCAGCGGAGAGCGTCGCCGCGTAGCCCTTGAGCGCGTACTCGTAGACGAAGCGAACGTCCGCCCCGTGACGTCGCGCGTGCTCGGCGGCGACGGCGGAGGCGTCGACGGAGTCGTCGAGCACGACGATGAACGCCTGCGGCCCTCCTTGCGACGGGGCCGCGGTGGCAGGCAGGGTGACGATGACGAGCGCGAGCGCGACGAACGCGCCGGCGACGAGACGACGGGTCTTCAACGTTGACGGCCTCCTCGGAGCTTCGTGTCGGGTCTCACTGTAGGAGCTTCAAGGGCAGCGGACAACCCTCGGACGCCGCGGCGCGTGAAGCGCTGCCAAGGGACCCTTTCTCTTTCGCAAGGACGCCAAGGCGCCGCGAGTCCAGCGGCTTGCCGCATCGCCTGAACGGGCGTACGGACTCTCTAGGCCCGAGCGCGATCATGTATCAGCTCTCTGGACATCAAGCTTCGATGCGCGCCGCTGTCGCGCTTTGGCGGAAAGGCGACACCGACCCAAGCTTGATCCTGGATCGATGGTCGGAGGACCCACTGGCATGGTCGCTCCGCCGGACGGAGCCGCGCCTACTCCCTAGAGCGGCAGAGGCTGCGCCTGCGCGAGCGCGTCGGACCGAGTCTAGGCTCGCGGCGGCAGGCGTCAGTAGCATCGGCCGCCGTGACAGGCGGCGGGTCGTCGATTCCGGAGGTTCAGCGCCTGCTGAGCGTGCTCGCGGCCGGTCGCCGTGTGGCCAAACCCGTTCGGAGAGGGCGCCGAGGCGATGGCGCGGACAGCGCGGAGCATCGTCACGGTCGAGCTCGACCCTGGCCATGTTAAGGCTGACCGCGGCCGAGTCGAGACGAGCGCCGGAGCATTTCGGTCATCATCGCCGACTCGCTGGCACGCGCACCTCATTGCATGCGCCTGCTTAAACCGCATGAACAAGCCAGAACTCGGCTTCCCACAGCTCGCGCTGGCGCAGCGATGCCGCTCACTCGGTGGCAGTGCAGGCAACAGCGGCCGGCAGCCTCCGCAACCCCCTCATGTCCCACGAAAAGCGGCAAAGAGCGCTCGCGCAAGCCGTTTCGGACGTCGTGTCCCACGGGCCGCTTGTGCTGCTTGCGGAGCCGGTTCTGCACCGACTCGGGAATGCTGTCGCCGGTCATGCCGAAAATGCTGCCCGCCGGCTGCGCGAGTGTGCGGGAATGTCTCTTGGCGCGCCGGAGCTCGGCGGATCGGGCAGAATCCCATGCGCCCTGGCAATCGGGACCCTGCGCTGCTTCGTGATCGACGTCGAAGACCTCGAGGTCGGCGTAGCGTTCTGGTCCGAGGTGACGGGGATTCCGCGGATCTCGTCCGCCTGGCCCGATCGCTTCGCCTATCTCGGCTACCAGGACGAGAAGACCTGGAAGCACGAGATCATCCTCCACCGCGTCCCGACGACGAAGAGGTCCGACTCCGGCGCGGTCGACGCCGCGCGACGGCTCGATCCGGCGGCCAACCGCGCACATATCGACATCGGCGTCGAAGAGGTCGACGCCGCGATCGCGCAGATCGAAGCCATCGGCGGCCGGCTGAAGTACCCGCCAACCGTGTACCCCGTGCCGCACGCGTACGAAGGCGCTCGACCGCTGATCGACTGGGCGGTAATGCAGGACCCCTTCGGGAACGAGTTCTGCCTCGTCCGCGAGCTCACACGACCCGAGCGCGAGGCCTTGGCAGTCGCGGCGGAGCAGGGCCCGGCCGAGGACGCACACTGGCGCGCCGTCGCCCGCAACGCACGACGCGCCGGCTGAAGAACTCGTCCCAGGGCGTGTTCGTCTTGATGGAACCCTGGGCGCCCCTGTTCGTAGGTCGTGCGTAGGTTTGGATCAGGTGGTGGCGTCCGGGAGGACGGTGCGAAAGAATGCGCCGTCCCATAGCCCAAGAGCAGGCTCGTCCCCGTGTGCGAGTGTGCGGGAATGACGCCCGAGCGGGACGGCGCGAGGCGATGAATACTGCGACCCATGAAGACGCTTGTATGGACGGACGGCAGTTGTAACGTCGAGGGGGTCGCTGGTCGCGGCGGATGGGCGGCGTTGATCGAACGGGACGGCAGTACGGAGCAGCTTGTCGGAAGCGCCGTGGAGACGACACATAATCGGATGGAACTGACCGCAGTGTGCGAGGCGCTCGAGAGAGTCGACGGTGCGATCGAAGTACGGACTGATAGCACCTACATCGCGAAGTGCTTCAGCGAGGGCTGGCATATCCGGTGGCGCCGGGACGACAAGTGGCGGGGGTCAAATGGTCCCGTGAAGAACAGAGACCTTTGGGAGCGGCTCTTCGCATTGGTCGACGACGACGCCAAAGACGTTTCGTTCGTCTGGCGCAAGCGAGGCAAGGAGGCGAACAACAAGATCGTCGATCGCCTCTCCCGAGACGCCTCGAAATCGCACCCGGAGGTTCCAATGTCCCGCACGTCCCGCACCCCCGCCCTCGTCGACCCCGCGCCGCGGCCCCGCGTCCGCAGGGCCCGCCCCGCGCCCGCGTGGCGCAGTTTCCCGCCCGCCGAGATGGCGGCCCACCTGCTCGCCACGCCCACGATCGCCGACGTCGCGTGGACGGCCGAGTCCCGCGTGCGCGGCGAATCCCGCGCCGATTTCGTGGTGCGGATTCTCGGCCCCGCGGCCCCGGCCGCGTAGTTCCCGCCCGCACGCTGAGAACTGAATCGCCTCTGAACTCGAGCCCACCAGTGGCAGCCCTTGAAGGCGCAAGCGCCCCCTCGGCTGGGCCAGCGTCCTCTCGCCGCCCAAACGCTCACCTGCGGGCACACCAGGGACGTCGACTCAATCTCCGCTGGCTGGGAGCGAGCGCGGCTGATGGACCTTCGGGCCCGCAACGACAAGGGCACGGAGTACGACTTCGTCTACCACGTCCAGAGCTGAGCCGAGGAGGGAGCGGCGGTCTTGGGGTCGCCGCTCCCACTCGCTCCTCAAGCCTGAGTCGCGCCCGACCGAGGTCTTCCGCTTCCGGACGCGCCGGCTCGAGGTCACTGACCCGTTCGCCGTCCTGCAACCGCCGTGTCGTAGTCATGTCCGGCGCGTCACCCACACTTCCGGACATGGTCGGCGGGACAGCCCGAATGCTTCGCGCCCGCTCAAGTGCGCGCTTCCTGCAACCGCTCACTGGTCGCATGCGGCACTTTCGTCTGTGGCTTCTCGTGATCGGCGTCCTCAGCCTCGCCGCCGAGGCACTTGCGGCCGCCGCCGTCTTCGGGCGCGGCGCCTTTCCCGCTCGGCGGCCTCGCTTGGCCGCGAGGCGGAGTAGGGCGGTCACAACCGCCGCGAGCGCCATCGCCGGCACCATCGGCAGGCCTCCCCAG
>JBCKBY010000066.1:0-11383 GCA_038910715.1 Gaiellaceae bacterium | reverse complement strand
TATCTGTGATGCTACGGATGCTTCTGCTACGCAAATGCACTAGTCGCGTTGCGACGGCCAGGGGGCGCTCGCTTTGAGTACTCCGCCTCGAACCGATGACGTCGCCGCCAGACTCGAGCGGCTCGAGCGGGCGCTCGCTCGCGGCGAGGAGACGCTAGCGGCCACGGCTCGCGGCTTCGCCACGCTTGCTGAGGAGCTCGCCGAGATTCGCGCTCTGGTTCTCGGTGAACCGGAACCGGAAGTCCAGCCGACCACAGCTCCCCCCGTTCCCACGGTCGCCCCGATCCCGGCCGCCCCTGCGGCGGGGCCCCGACGCCAGTTTCCGCCGCCGGCGGTGCCCACTCCAGCGACCGTCGTCAAGGGCCCGCCAGTACCGCCGGCTCCACCGAAGCCGCCGAAGCGCACCCTCGGAGAGCTCGCTCGAGATTGGGATCTCGTGGGAGCGCGTGGGTTCGCGATCGTCGGCGGCGCGGTCATGGCTCTCGGCATCGGGCTCTTCTTCGTTCTGGCCGCGAACCGCGGCTGGATCAACGAGGAGATGCGCGTCGCGTTTGGCGCGACGGCCTCGGTGCTCGTCTTCGGTGCGGGCCTCCTGCTGCGGGCGCGGTACGGCCAGTACTGGTCAGCGCTAGCAGCCGTCGGGGCCGGAATCGCCGGCGCCTACGCCACGCTCGCCGCGGCAACGGCTCGCTACGACCTCCTACCGGACGGCCTGGCTCTCCCGCTCGCCGGTGTCATTGCGGCCGCCGGGACCGTCGTCGCGATTCGCTGGCGGTCGCAGGTCATCGCCGCGATCGGGTTGCTCGGAGCCGCGCTCGCCCCGGCTCTGCAGGCGCTCGATACCGATATGACCTGGGAGTCCGCGGCCTTCGCGGTGATCGTCCTCGCCGCCGCCGCGTGGGTGAGCGTCCCCCGAGACTGGCATGAGCTCCTCATCACGACGTCCGTCGTCGTCGGCGTACAGGTCGAATGGCTCGCGGTCGATGCGGTCTCCCCGATCAGCACAGGCACGGTCGCGGTCGCTGCTGCCTTCGTACTCGGCCTCCTCGGGATTTCGGTTGCGCGCCAGATCGTCGTAAAGCAGGTTGATCTCGACGCGGTTGCGCTGAGCTATGCGCTCGCATCCTTCGGCTTGACGATGCTGCTCGCCACACAGTTGTTCGACGATCGCACCGACCGAGGAGTCACGCTCCTCGTCGCGGCCATCGTCTGGGCGCTTGCGTTCGTCGGCCTCCAGGGGAGACATCTGCCCGATCTCGGGCTCGTCGTCGGCGCCTCCGCGCTCGCGCTCGCGGCCGTCGGCACCGCGGATCTGCTTTCGGACTCGGCGCTCACGATTGCGTGGGCGGGACAGGCCGTGCTGCTCGCGGCGCTCGCGATGCGGTTCGGAGATGCCCGGCTCCAGACGATGGATATCGGTTACGCGGTGCTCGCGACCGCCCACGCGCTCGGCGTCGAGGGCCGACCGGATCTGATCTTCGACGAGCCTGCTGACCACGTCGCGTCGGTGCTTCCGCTCGCAGCGTCCGCGGTCGCTCTCTTCGCGGTGGGCGTTCTCGTCCCGAGTGCGTACCGAGTCCGAACCGAGGTAGGCCTGCTCGCATTCATCGGTCGCGTTCGATTGCAGCTCGAAGCGCATCGGCGTGGCCTGCGCGAGGCGTTCGTCTTCGCGGGCGGCGCTCTGGCCACTCTGGCAGCGTCGTTCGCGCTCGTTGCGGTCTCGTTCGAGTGGGGCCACGTCGCCGCGAGCGTGGTCGCAGCCCTTGTTGGCGCGACATTCCTCGGAGTCGCCGGTCGGCTGCGCTCGGACGGGCTGGCGATTGCGTCGCTCCTGTGGCTCGGTATCGTGCTCGCCGAGTCGGCCGGGTTCGACGCTTCCACATTCGAGGACGGCGAGTTCGCGGCGACGTCTGTCGGCGGCTGGTCGATGCTTGCGGCGTCGGCCGGGTTGGTCGGCGGGTCCTACGCGCTCCGCGTGTCGCAGCTGGAAAGGCGAGCGTTCGACGTCGTATGCGGGATCTCGGTGGGGATCGCTTTCGGGGCCGGCATGCTCGGCGTCGGGCTCGTCTCGGTCTCGGACACGCGTGAGGGACTAGGGCTCCTTGCGGTCACGGCCATACTGCTCGGGCTCGCCGCCGGAGTCTTCCGCGCCAGCGCGCTGCGGAATTTCACGACGACGCTCTGGGCCCTCGGCCTCATCGCGCTGCTCGCGGCCGAGGGTCTGCTCATCACGGACGAGGTCTGGCTCGGCGCAGCAGTGGCGGCGACGGCCTTCGCGGTAGGCGCGGTCGCAAAGCCCCTTGGAGAGTCGCGCCTCTGGCTCGCAGGTGGCTCGCTCGCGGTCGTGGCGACCGCGGCGGTTCTCGGTATCCAGGTGCAGCCCTGGCTCGATGAGTTCGAGCTCGCGCGGCGTCTTGCGATCGCCACAGCAGCCTGCACACTCGCCACCTTCGGGCTGGCTGCGCTTCGCTGGGGCGAGGAACGCTGGCGTGATCTCGTCACCGTCTTGTGGGGAGTGGGGATCCTGGCGCTCCTGGCGACGGAGCGCGTCCTGCTCGGAGACGTGCGCTCCACTGCCGTCGCGATAGCGCTGACCGGGGGAGCGCTCGCTCTGTCAGCGCATCCTCTGGGTGAATCGCGGCTCTGGATGGCCGGAGCAATCGTCTCGGGCGTCACCACGATGGCGACCATCGTCGCGCTGACGCCGCCCTCGCACCTTCTCGTGGCCTCGGAGGCCCCTGCCGACGGGCTCTGGGTGCTACTGGCCTGCCTGGTCGGGGTCGCCATCGTCGGCGTTACGGCTCCCGATCACCAAGCGCGGGTCGCTTTCGAGATCGTCGCCGGTGGGATGGCTCTGTACGCGCTCTCGCTCGGGATTCTCGAGATCGCCGAGCGCGTCTCCACGGCTTCCGTGGAGACCGACTTCGAGCGCGGCCACACCGCTGTCAGCGGGCTCTGGGCCCTCGTCGGCCTTGCGCTCCTCGTCGCAGGACTGCTTCGCGGATCGGCCGCGATCCGCTACGGCGGACTCGCGCTCTTCGGTCTCAGCCTTGCAAAGATCTTCCTCTACGACCTCTCGTCGCTGAGCTCTGTCGCGCGGGCATTCTCGTTCATCCTCGTCGGAGGTCTCCTGCTCGCGGGAGGCTTCTTCCTCCAGCGGTTGAGCGACCGCCTCGGGCCGCCGAGAGCGCAGGCGTGCCGATTGCAGGAGAGCTCACCGCACCGGCGATCGCCGAGGGTGGCGACACGGTCTGGCTGGACGAGCAGACCTTTGCTCGTCGGCATCGGGTACCGAACCAATGAGGAGGCTGTTCCCGCGCTGGAGGAGGCGTTCCCGGGTGCGACGGTCACTCCCTTCGATCTCCCACATTGGAACGGCACGGGAGAGGTGATGCACCTCATGTCGTTCCTCTCGCCGCTCGCCGGCGACCTGGCGCTCGTCTATCCCCGGCTCGCGCCGGTTCGCCTGCTGCGACTTCTCGCCGACCGCGGCATCGCCGTCGTCGAGGTGCCCGACAAGGAGTTCGAGTCGCAGGGCTCGAACGTCCTCGCGCTCGGGCCGAGGCGTGCGCTGGCGCTCGACGGAAACCCGGAGACGCGCAGGCGGATGGAGCGAGCGGGGGTCGAGGTCACTGTGTATTGCGGCGACGAGATCTCGAAGAAGGGCGACGGGGGGCCGACCTGCCTGACGCGGCCGCTGCTTCGGGACTGAGCTCCGTTATGAGGGAGCGAACGCCGCCTGTAGCTTGCTCGGACTCTACGACCCGTCCAGGGTGAGCTGGCGATAAGGAGAGAGACCCGAGACTGCGACGCCGACGAGCCGAAGCGCCCCGGGCCGGTCGCGAAGCCCGCGGTCGAGCAGGTTGCAGGCGACGGTGCCGATGACGTCGGCCTCGTCCACCGCCGCCGCGAGCGTCGTCGAGCGAGTGCGGATGGAGAAATCGCCATAACGCAGCTTCGCGGTCACCGTCCGGCCGGAGAGACCTGAGTTCTGCAGTCTCTCGGCGACGAGCTGAGCCAGGCGCCGGATCTCGTCGTGGAGCTGTTCCCGCTCGGAGACATCGCGTGCGAAGGTGTCCTCCGCCGACACGGACACAGGCTCGCCCGCGAGCTCGAGGCCGCGGGGGTCTATTCCCCTGGCGCGATCGCGGAGCAGCGTCCCGATTGATCCCGGAAGAACTGCCTTGAGGTCAGGATCCGCCAGTATGGCCAGCGCGCCGATCGTCTCGACGCCTGCGGTTCGCAGCCGCGCCTCGGCACGTGGCCCCACTCCAGGCAGGAGTCGTACCGCGAGCGGCGCGAGGAACACTGCCTCGGTTCCCGGAGGCACCACCCTGACGCCGCCGGGTTTCCGACGGTCCGACCCGATCTTGCACACGACCTTCGAGGTTCCGACGCCGAGCGAGCAGGTGAGGCTCGTCGTCGCCAGGACGGCAGTCTGGATCGCCGACACAACCCGGCGAGCGCGCGTGAAGTCGGAGGCGACTGTGGCGAGGTCGAGGTAGCCCTCGTCGATCCCGGTGCGCTCGATTCGCGGGACGATCTCGCCGACCGTGTCCCACACCACGCGCGAGTACTGGCGGTACAGGGCATGGCGGGGGCGGACGAAGACCGCGTTCGGGCAGCGCCGAAGCGCCTCCGCCGCGCTCATCGCCGAGTGGATCCCGAACTTCCGCGCCGCATAGTTCGCCGTCGAGACCACGCCCCGGCCGTGCGGGTCGCCCCCGACGACGAGCGGCTTCTCGCGGAGCTCGGGATTCTCGAGCTCCTCGACCGCGGCGAAGAACGCGTCCAGGTCGAGGTGCGCGAGAATCGGCACGGTCGCAAGGCTACGCAATCCAGCGAACGTATGTTCCGGTGGAAGAGCTGCTCGAAGAACTTGCCAGCATGTCAACGTCATGCGAGGATCGACACATGGCGTCGGCACCGTCTGGGGTGCGAACGGTGCGTGGTTGCTGCCCGCTCGATTGCCAGGACACGTGCTCCTGGGTCGCGCATGTCGACGACGGCCGGGTCGTTCGCGTCGAAGGTGTGAAGGAGCATCCCTTCACTCGAGGATCCCTCTGCGCGAAGGTCAACGACTACCAAGAGCGGACGTACGCAGAGGACCGGCTCCTGCATCCGCTCCGCCGCGCCGGCTCCAAGGGCGAAGGGGTATTCGAGCGGATCTCCTGGGACGAGGCCCTCAGCGTAATCGCTGAGGAGTTCTCTGCGATCGCCGATGAGCACGGGGCCGAAGCGCTCGTCCCGATCAACTACCTCGGGTCAATGGGAGTGGTGCAACGACGCGCACTCGTGCGTATCTTCAATGCGCTCGGAGCGTCGACATTTCACGGCAGTATCTGCGGTGCCGCCGGGAACCAGCTCGAGGCGGAAGGACACCCGCGTGGGTTCGACCCCGAGGAGTTCGCCGAGAGCAGGTACATCCTCTTGTGGGGAACGAATCTGCTCACGACGAGCCACCACCATTGGCATTTCGTCGACGCGGCGCGGAAGCAGCACGGAGCGCGACTCGTCTGCATCGACCCCATCCGGACGAGGACGGCGAAGGCCTGCGACGAGCACATCTCGCTACGCCCGGGAAGCGACGCTGTGCTGGCGGCCGGTATGGCGCGTGTGATGCTGGAAGAGGGCATCGCCGACCTGTCGTTCGCGCGCAACGCCACCTCGGACTTCGATGCCTTCCGTGAGAGCGTCGAGCCTTGGTCGCCGGATCGCGTCGAAGACGTCACCGACGTTCCTGCCGCGACCGTCGTCCGGCTCGCGCGGGAATTCGCCGCCGCACGGCCTGCTGCGCTCAGGTGCGGTGTCGGCCCACAGCAGACCGTGCACGGCGAGTCGTTCCTAAGGGCCCTCTCCGCGCTTGCCATTCTCGGAGGTCACTGGCAGCTCGCGGGTGGCGGCCTCTTCATCGAGACGAACCCCACACTTCACGAACTGGCCGCGACTCGGCCGGATCTCCGTCCAACACCGGGACGCAGCCTGGATCTCGCACGACTCGGTGAACACCTCACGAGTGAGACGCTCGACCCACCGGTGATGGGTCTCATGGTCTGGGGTACCAATCCCGCGGTCGTCCTTCCGGACGCCGGGACTGTGAGGCGCGGACTGGCGCGCGAGAACCTGTTTACGGTCGTCATCGAGCACTTCATGACGGATACGGCGCGCTACGCAGACGTCGTGCTCCCGGGAACGACACAGCTCGAGCACTTCGACATCGTGGGGGCCTGGGGACATCACTACATCTCCCTCAACGAAGCAGCCGTTTCGCCGCTCGGCGAGGCGCGATCCCACGGACGGATCATGCGGGAACTTGCGGATCGTCTTGGGCTCGATCATGCAGCGCTGCGGGAAAGCGACGAAGAGATAGCCGCGTCGGCGCTCCCGGAGGACGTCACCCTCGACACGCTCCGCGGCTCGGACTGGACGAAGATCGGGCCTGCTCGGCCTCGATTCGACGAGCGACCCGCTGTGCAGATAAGCGGAGAGATACCGCTGCCGCCACTCCCGGACACGCCGACGATGTTGCAGCTGCTGACCCCGAAGTCGCACTACTTCATGAACTCGAGCTTCGCGAACATGCCGAGGCAGCGGAAGGGCATGACTCGTCCCACGCTCGAGCTGCATCCCGACGATGCGGAGCAGCGGAGTGTTCGCGACGGCGATCTGGTCGAGATCCGCAACCAAGGTGGCACGGTGCGGGTGCATGCTCACATCACCGACACGATTCACCAAGGTGCGGCCGCCCTGGCCGGGAAGTGGTGGAACGATCCTGATGGTGCGGCAGTCAACGTCCTCGTCCCGCCGCGCTGGTCGCCAGGTGGTCAGCCGGCGTACAACGACACTTTCGTCGAGGTCGTTCGAATCCCGTAGCCTGCGTGCCCCGGCGTGACTGAGCCGTGATCGACACTCCAGCCCTACCCCCTCCTGCGATCGAGCAGCCGGCCGCGCACCAGGTGTCGTACGGGCTCGTGACCGGGCGCGCCGCCCGCGGCACGGTCAGGGTGATCGTGTCGGCGAACGGCCGGAGATTGTCATCGAAGCCGCTTGGACGCGAACGCTTCTCGCTCCGCGTCTCGCTTCCCAGCGGTGACGTCACTGTGCAGGTGACGACGGTGGCTCGTGACGGCCGGCGGTCGGCGCGCGTTGTCGAGGAAGTCTTCGGCCTCCCCGCGGGGTCGCGGCCGCGCGTGGTGAGGTCGCGACAGGATCCCGTCTTGGCTCGGAAGGTCCGGGCGGTTGCACGCGACTACGCGGGCACGGCCGGGGTCTACGTCCAGAGCTTGACGGGAGGAGCGGGAGCAGCCTGGAACGCTAAGGCCCAGTTTCCGGCCGCGTCGACGCTCAAGCTCGCCATCGCTGCGGCCGTGCTCGCAGAGCACCGTGGCGTGCCAGCGCGCGGCTCGAGCGTCTACCGGCTCATGCATTCGATGATCACGCGGTCGGACAACGCCTCCGCGAACGCGCTCGAGGTCTGGCTCGCCGGTTCGACGAGTGCAGGCGCGCGCCGGGTCAACTCGCTGATGCGCTCGATCGGCCTCCTCGACTCCGAGATGTACGGCGGCTACGAGCTCCGCACGCTCGCCTCCAGGATCCCCGTCCGGGTCGAGCAGCAGCCCGCCTTTGGCTTCGGCAAGCACACCAGCGCCTTCGACATGGCCTCGTTGCTCAGAGTCGTCTGGCTTGCCTCGGGCTCGCTGGGGCCGCTGCGCAAAGCGCAACTCGGCTTCACGGCCGCCGACGGGCGCTATCTCCTGTGGCTCCTCGCGCACGTCAGTGACGTCCCGAAGCTCGATCGAGTGCGCGAGGGCAACTCCGGCGTCGTCGTCCTGCACAAGGCCGGTTGGGTCAACACGGCAAGGCACGATGCGGGTCTCGTCTTCTGGCGAGGCGGCGTCTTCGTCGCAGGCGTGATGACGTGGAGCTCATGGGGTGCCGGAGCCTCATCGGATCGACTCGCCGGGAAGGTCGCCGCCTTGATGCTGGGGCGCCTTCGCCGCACGGAGGGGTAGAGCGTCCGACGTAGACCTGCTTCGCGCCGGTACAGTTTCTGAACCACCTACGGCAAACGTACGGAAACGAGAACCGTGACTGAGAACCCAGTTCGCCTGTTGCTCATCCCCCTCGAAGACCTTGTCGTCTTCCCGAACATGAACGTCACCCTCACGGTCGACGTCGGTGACGAGGAGCGCGTGCTGCTCGTGCCTAAGCGCGACGACGGGTACGCGAAGGTCGGAACGGTCGCCGAGGTGACCGATCGGATCGGGCTCCCCGGCGGGGGTCTCGCAGTTGCCTTGAACGGACTGCACCGCGCAATTGCGGGCGCCGCGGCGACCGACACCCAAGGGCGGTTGTTCATCGACGTCGAGGAGCGTCCCGACGAGGAGTCCAAGGATGGGGGGATCCGCGAGCTCGAGCGCGAGTACCGCGCCGTGGTCGAGGAGATCCTCGAGCTCCGCGGCGACGACGGGCGCATCGCTGCCTTCGTGCGCTCGATCACCGGGCCAGGCGCACTCGCTGACACCTCCGGCTACTCCCCCGATCTCACGTTCGAGCAGAAGATCCAGCTGCTCGAGACGGTCGACGTCCGTGAACGCCTAGAGCTTGCCCTTGAGCTTCAGCGTGAGCGGCTCGCCCTGATGCAGGTGCGCAAGCGCATCCAGGACGATGTCGAGTCGGGTGTCGAGAAGCAGCAACGCGAGTACATCCTCCGCCGCCAGCTCGATTCGATCCGCAAGGAGCTGGGCGAGGACGAGGCATCGGTCGTCGAGGAGTACCGGACGAAGATTGCGGAGGCGGGGATGCCCGAAAACGTCCGCGAGCAGGCCGACCGGGAGCTTTCGCGGCTCGAGCGCATGGGCGACCAGACGCCCGAGGCGACCGTGATCCGCAACTACCTCGACTGGCTCCTTGCAGTTCCGTGGAACGAGCGATCGGAGGAGCGTCTCGATCCCAAGCACACGCGCGAGGTGCTGGACACGGATCACGCGGGGCTCGACGACGTGAAGGACCGCATCGTCGAGTACATCGCTGTCGCGAAGCTCCGCAAGGAGCGCGGCATCGAGGAGGACAAGCGCTCAGGCGCGATTCTCACCCTCATCGGTCCGCCCGGGACGGGCAAGACTTCGATCGGCGAGTCAATCGCGCGCGCGACCGGGCGGGAGTTCGTCCGCATGTCACTCGGCGGGATCCGCGACGAGGCCGAGATCCGCGGACATCGGCGCACCTACATCGGCGCGCTTCCCGGCCGGCTCGTCCGGGCGCTCCGTGACGCGGGGACGATGAACCCCGTGATCATGCTCGACGAGGTCGACAAGGTCGGCGCCGACTGGCGCGGCGATCCATCGTCGGCGCTGCTCGAAGTCCTCGACCCGGCGCAGAACCATTCCTTCCGCGACCACTACCTCGATGTCGAGCTCGACCTCTCCGAGATCGTCTTCATCGCGACGGGGAACATGACCGAGACGATTCCCGGGCCGCTGCTCGACCGGATGGAGGTGATCCGGTTCGACGGATACACGACGGACGAGAAGGTCGCGATCGCGCGCGACTACCTGTGGCCGCGCCAGCGCGAGCGGAACGGGCTGCGCGAGGACGAGGTCTCGATACCGGACGACGCCATCGAGCTCGTCGTCACCGAGTACACGCGCGAGGCGGGTGTCCGCCAGCTCGAGCGCGAGCTCGGAACCGTCCTTCGCAAGACTGCAACAACGATCGCCTCAGAGGCAGCCGAACCACCCGTCGCGATCGACGAAGCGGCCGTGCGCGAGGCCCTCGGTCGCCAGAAAGTGTTTCGCGAGACCGCGGAGCGGACGGCCGTGCCGGGTGTTGCCACTGGGCTCGCCGCGACCATGGCCGGCGGGGACGTGCTCTTCATCGAGGCGACGTCACACAAGGACGGCGACAAGCTCGTCCTCACGGGTCAGCTCGGCGACGTGATGAAGGAGTCGGCGCAGATCGCGATCTCGGCCGTGCGTGCGTTGGCGATGCAGCTCGGAATCGAGGAGGAGGCGTTCGAGAACCGCGCGTTCCACGTGCACGTGCCTGCGGGCGCAATCCCCAAGGACGGGCCGAGCGCGGGCATAACGATGGCGACCGCCATTGCGTCTCTCCTAACGGGACGCCCGGTCAAGCACACGGTCGGCATGACCGGCGAGATCACCCTTCAGGGGCGCGTCCTGCCGATCGGCGGACTCAAGCAAAAGGTGCTCGCGGCCCACGCGGCCGGAATCACCGACGTGATCATCCCGGAGCGGAACCGGGCCGACTTGGACGACATCCCGGAGATGGTGAAAGACGACGTCACGTTCCACCCGGTGATGTCCATCGCCGAGGTGCTGAGTCTCGCACTCGAGGAGAAGCCGGTGCAGTCGAGTGTCTCGGTGTAGGCACGGGAGCCCCGTTCCCGCGGACGTTCGCCGCGCGGCGGACCTCCTCGAGCGCCGTTACGCCGTTTCCATCCTCTACGCCTCCTACCACGGTTGCACGCGTTTCGGGGAGTTTCGACAGGCACTGGGCGCGATCCCGCCGGGCACGCTCGTCCGGCGCCTCACGGAGCTCGAGAACGCCGGGGTACTCCGCCGCGAGGTGCGAGACGCCCGCCCGCCGCTCGTCGAGTATGTCCTGACGAGCCACGGACTGCGGCTCCGAGCCGTCGTGGATGCGCTTGCAGCCTGGGCTCGAGCGTAGCAACGGTGGGGTCAGCCGGGCTGTAATACTTCACAAAGTGAAGCGGAACGGGCAGCGGCGTGCGGATCCCTATCGTGACCTCGACGTCATCGATTCGCGTGCGCCGCGCTTCAATCAGGTGGTGGTCGGCGTGCTCGCGGGCACCGCCGTTTTGACCGGCTGGTGGTGGCTGCTCGCGCTGCTCGCACTCCAGCTCGTGGTCGGGCTGACCTTCGGGCGCCGGTACTGCTTGCCATGTCTCGCGTATTTCGAGCTCGTCCAACCGGCGCTCGGGGAAGGTCCGCTTGAGGACGCGCGGCCTCCCCGGTTCGCGAACATGGTTGGTGTTGCGTTTCTGAGCGCTGCGTCCGTCTCCTATCTCGCCGGCGCAGAAGCGCTAGGTGCCGCACTCGGCGCTCTCGTTGCCGTGTTGGCTCTACTTGCGGCCACCACGGGCTTCTGCGCCGGGTGCGAGGCGTACAAGCTCGGCCACCTCCTGACGGGCCGTCGCTTCGTTGCGTGTCCACTGCCGCCACGCTCGAGCTCGACGCCCGAGCGCGGCTAGCAGCGCCGTATAAACAAGTGACCTGGGAGTGCCGATAGACATTCGGTGAGTATTGCGCGCCCAGATCGCGCGTTTTTTCTGATTGCCGCCGCGTTTGCCTTGGCGTACGTGTCGCTGCCCCGTGACACCGCGTACTACAACCGCTGGTAC
>JBCKBY010000065.1:0-11472 GCA_038910715.1 Gaiellaceae bacterium | reverse complement strand
TACAACGGTAAAAGCGTTGAGGCGAACTGTTCGGGGGCCCGACCTACTAAGTCCGAGCTCCCAAAGTCCCGCGTTGCCGGAAGCAAGAGCTTCGCACGGGTTCGTGCTGCTCGAGCCGCCATCGTAGTTTGAGCCGTTGTTCCAGTCGCCGGCCGCGTTGCTGTTAAGGAGGGGTGGATACCGGAGGAAGCGCGTGCCGGCTGTTGCGCCGTTGTCCGGCAAACGTCCAGTGGTGTCGGTGTCCGGCTCGTCGCTGGTTGCCGTGTTTGCGCAGGCGGTCCCGCCGGGCTTGAACCACGTTACTTGCCAGTCGGTCCTAGGGGCGTCGCCGCCGAGACCCAGAACACGAAGGTAGACGGTCCCACCAGAGGTGAACTCGCTTTGCGTATTCGCGCAGGGTTCGGAGAGACAATTCTCGGCGTCGCTGCTCGTTGCGAAGGCAAAGGCCTTCGCGACATTGAAGGTCTCATTGAGGGTGGTGGTAGCTGACCCCGAACATGTGCTCGACGAACTCCACTCCTGTACTCGGTACGTCCAGCTTGAGCTACCGGATAGCGGCTCACTTGCACCGACAGTGAAACTGTCGTCGAGCGTTGTACCGCTCGTCGGGTCGATACAGGTAGGCGTGTTCGCCGTAGAGCCGTCCGGACGAAGGACCGTCCACTTGTAGAACCGGGCCGCGTTTGTGTCCACGACCCGCGCGAAAACGGTGTCCCCACGCTCGAACAGTACTCGTTCAGTCGTACGGGCGTTTTCGAAGTAGAGGGTGAGATCGTTGGGGCCAATATTGTCCGTGAACGTCGTACTCGCGAGGACCACGTCGCCCTGTCCGAGGACTTCGACGGTGTACGTACCTGCGATCCCGTTGAGGATGTAGTCGTAGGTCAGGTTGCCGTCGACATCGGTGACGACCGTGTCGCTGCCGGCCTCGAAGCTCCCGTCGCCTTTCACCACCGACCCGTCGGGGCGCGTGACCTTGACGACAGCCTCGCAGGAGGCCGCGTAGCCGCTGCCGCTGATCAGAACTGTTTCGCCCGGGGCGTAGTCCGCCTTGTCCGTCGAGATCGTCTCGTTGCCTGTCGGCGCACATGCGCCCGAGCTGGGTGGCGCGGGCGTTGCTGCTGTGGCCGTGAAGGTCGCCGACGCCGTCCCCGAAGGAGCGGTCGCCGTGACCGTGTACGTCCCCGCCACGGCCGGAAGGGTCAGCGAGCCCGCGATGGTGCCGTCGGCTGCCGCGGTCAGGTCTGTCTCGTAGGTCCAGGGATCGCTCTGGTCGTCGTCCGCGAGCACGTGGACGGTCTCGTCGGCCTGCCAGCCCGAACCGGATAGCGCGACGGTGGCGCCGAGCGCGTAGTCAGCTTCGTCGCTCGAGATCGACGGGCCCGCGGGGGACGGTGGAGGCGGAGGAGGCGGAGCGGGGGCGGTGACGGTGAAGCTCGCGCTTGCCGTTCCGGAAGGTGCGGTGGCCGTGATCGTGTAGGCCCCGGCGATGTCGGGAAGTGTGAAGGAGTCGGAGATAGTTCCGTCGGCTGCGGCCGTGACGTCGGCCTCGTGGGACCAGGCGTCGCTCTGATCGTCGTCGACGAGGATGTGGACGGTCTCGTCCGCGGCCCAGCCCGAGCCGGAGAGGGACACGGCTGCTCCAGGGGCATAGTCCGCCTGGTCGCTTGCGATGGAGGGCTGCCCTTCGCCCAGGACCACGCCGGCAGAGATGAGCCCCGCTGCGACGAAGGTCGCAAGAACGAACGTGATCTCGAGCAGCCGACGGCGTCGCCGACGTCCGGTTGTTGGACCAGAACCCATATCCCCAAACCCCCTTAGAACTCGTTTCAGAATGACTGTGCCGTGTGTGCGGCGCTGACACGCTAGGATCGGCGCTAACCTTTAGCGTCGAGATCGGGAGGCGACATGGCGACTTTCGGCATCGTTCACCGGTTCCCCGGTGGGACCAAGGATCAGTACGAAGCGGCGATCGCTCGTGTTCATCCGCCGGATGGGAGTCTTCCCAAGGGCTCGACCTACCACGCAGCCGGTGCCACGGATGATGGGTGGATCGTGATCGCGCTATGGGACTCCCGTGAGAGCTACGAGCGCTTCCGCGACGAGACGCTGATGCCAGGGCTCCAAGCCCTCGGCGACGCCGGGTTCCCTTCGCCGCCGCAGGCAACGACGTTCGAGATCCACAAGGAGAAGCAGGGCTCCCAGTAGGCGCTCCCGGGCTCTGGCTACTCATTCTGAAACGAGTTCTTATGCCGCAGACGGCACAAATTGCCGCGCAAGCGCTATTTAGGCCCTTTCGGATTCGAAGTCAAGGTCCGGCGGGTCTTGTCTTACCCGCCCGATCGGCTAGGCACGAGTTGCTAGACTCCACCGCCGGCGGGCGTGCGTCCGCCGTTTCTCTGAGATGAAGACGTATACCGCCAAGCCAGGTGAGATCGAGCGCGAGTGGTTCCTCGTCGACGCCGAGGGCAAGACGCTCGGACGCCTGGCGACCCGTATTGCGGACACGCTCCGCGGCAAGGGCAAGCCGGTCTACACCCCGCATGTCGACACGGGCGACTTCGTCGTCGTCGTGAACGCCGAGAAGATCGCCGTGACGGGCTCGAAGCTGGACACGAAGATCTACTACCGCCACACCGGCTACCCCGGCGGGATCAAGCAGCGCACGCTGCGCGAGCAGCTTGACCGGCGTCCCACCGAGGTGCTCCGGAAGGCAGTCAAGGGAATGCTCCCGAAGAACAAGCTCGCGTCAGCGCAACTCTTGAAGCTCAAGATCTACGCAGGATCGGAGCATCCGCACGCTGCCCAGGCCCCGAAGCCGCTGGAGCTCCCGTGACCGAGATCGCGCAGTACCTGGGCACGGGCAAGCGCAAGACGTCGATCGCCCGCGTGATCCTGCGGCCGGGCGACGGCAAGACCTGGATCAACGGTCGCACGATCGAGGAGTACTTCCCGCGGGTGCTGCATCGGAAGATGGTCATGTCGCCGCTCGAGGTAGCGGAGGCCGCATCGACGTACGACCTGCGTGTGCGGGTACACGGCGGGGGCATCTCCGGTCAGGCTGGAGCGATCAGGCACGGGATCGCCCGCGCGCTCGTCGAGGCGGACCCCGAGATACGCATCCCGCTCAAGCGTCAGGGCTTCCTCACGCGCGACGCCCGCATCGTCGAGCGCAAGAAGGCCGGCTTGCACAAGGCGCGCAAGGCCCCGCAGTTCTCGAAGCGGTAGGCTCGGCCGCCGTGACGCGGCGCTACTCGGACGGTGGGCAGACCCGTGGGGGTCGACCCCATGAGTTCCTGGTACGAACCGACCGCGCCCGTCAGGCGACGCTGACGGTCAGCGTCTCGCGCGTCGCTTGCTCACCGATGGCCGCTCGCTCGGCGCCGGGAAGCGCCGACAGCCACTCGGCCAACGCATCGCGCACCAATTCACGTGCCTCCTCGAGCGTCGGCGCGCACGTAATCACGCTGGGGAGCTCCTCGATCGTGGCTCTGACCCAACCGCCCTCATCCGGCTCGAACGCGACATGCAACTCCATGTCCACAGCGTACTGCGTCGGCGAGCCGCTGCGCCATACTCGCGGCGGTGACCGCACGACGGGTACTCGAGGCACACCTCCGTGAACACGGATGCGAGCGGATCCGGCACGGTGCCCGTCACGATGTCTGGCGCAGTCCGTACGCCGAGCGACCCGTTACGGTCCCGCGTCATCGCCAGATTCCGCTCGGGACCGCCCGTGCCATCTGTCGTCAACTCGGCATCCCGGCTCCGCCTCACTGAGCCTCGAGCCGCCCAGGCACGGGATCGCCCGTGCGCTCGTCGAGGCGGACCCCGAGATACGCATCCCGCTCAAGCGTCAAGGCTTTCTCACTCGTGACGCTCGCATCGTCGAGCGTAAGAAGGCCGGCTTGCACAAGGCGCGCAAGGCACCTCAGTTCAGTAAGCGCTGATCGCCCGCCGGTAATCGTCATCGCGGGTGACCGCCGCGCGGTTCTGGCAGGAACGCCTCGGAGGGGACGCCACGGCCGTCGCGAATCACTCGATCGAGGACGCAGGTTCTCGAGCTCCGACGCGTCTACATGAATAGAGCAGCCATGCGGTCACGAATCCTTCTCCCGGCCCTTCTCCTGGCGCTTGTCCTCCTCGCGCCGGCACGGGCCGCGACGTTCACGATCTCGATCACCAAGTCGGGCTTCAATCCGAGCGCGGTAACGGTCGGGGTTGCAGACACGGTCACCTGGACGAACGCGGACACCGCCAGCCACCAGGTCGAGTCGAAGAGCGCAGGGTTCGTGTCGCCCGTCCTGAAGCCCGGCGAGAGCTACTCGTTCGTCTACACCAAGGCGGGTCGCTTCGCATATCAGGACATGGTCGTGAAGAAGTTCAGAGGCACCGTGACTGTGCAGAAGCCAGCCGAGGTCGCGACCGTCACCCAGACCGCGTCGCCCGCGCTCGTCGTCTACGGCGCCACGGTCACGCTCTCCGGGGCGGTATCGAGCAAGCGCACGGGTGAGTCGGTCACGATCTTCGCCCAGCCGCACGGTCAGACGTCGTTCGCGGCGGTGGGGAGCGCGATCAGCGGGAGCGACGGCGGTTGGAGCTACCTCGTCAAGCCGAAGCTGCGGACGGTCTACGAGGCCCGCTGGAAGCCGGCCTCGCAGGGCGCGACGGCGACGAGCTCTCAAGCCTCGGTCAGGGTGCGGCCGCAGGTGGGCTTCCGCGTGAAGGCGGCGAGCGGCCGCGTTGTCACCTTCTTCACGAAGGCGCGCGGAGTGCGGTCGCTCGCAGGCAAGTTCGTCTACTTCCAGCGCAAGAACGCCTTCGGGCAGTGGGTGTCCCTGAAGAAGGTGACGCTCACTTCGACGTCGTCGGCGAACTTCAGGGTTCGGCTCCCGAGCGGACGCTCGCGCATCCGTATGTTCATGCCTGCCACGCAGGCTGGTCCGGGCTACGTCGCGGGAATCAGCCGGACGCTCACGCTCACGCGCTGACGCCTGCGGCGGCTCGGCCCGGTGCTCGACGCGCCCGTCTGCAGCGTCGCCCGGGTTCAGGCTTTAGCCTGACCCTTGCCGGCATGGGGAAAAGGCGTTACTTCGGAACGGACGGTGTTCGCGGCGTTGTGGGAGTCGACCTCACGCCGGAGCTCGTCGAGCGCCTCGGCAAGGCGGCGACGCTCTGGGCCGGCGCCGGTCGCGTCCTCGTCGGGCGGGACACGCGCGGGTCTGGCCTCGAGCTCGAGGAGGCGCTCGCTCGCGGGATCTCGAGCGCGGGCGGCACCGCCGTTCTCGCGGGTGTGCTCCCCACGCCCGCGGTCGCGCTCCTGGCCGAGGATCTCGGAGCCGTCGTCTCAGCCTCGCACAACCCGCCCGAGTACAACGGGGTGAAGATCTTCGATGCCGCGGGGAGCAAGCTCTCCGACGAGGATGAGGAAGCGATCGAGGGGCTGCTCGACTCACAGGCGCCTGGGAGCGGCTCGATCGAGAGCCTCGAGGGTGCCGGCGAGCGTTACCTCGCATACATCGTCGAGCGCTTCGGCTCGGATCTGAGCGGACTTCGCATTGGGGTCGACTGCGCGAACGGTGCCTTCTCGTCGCTTGCGCCGCAAGTGTTCGAGCAGCTCGGCGCCGAGGTGACTGCGATCGGAGACAGCCCGGATGGAAACAACATCAACGTCGGCTGCGGCGCCACGGATCTCACCGCCTTGCAACAGGCTGTTACGAGCGGCGGTCTCGACCTCGGGGTGGCGTTCGACGGGGACGGCGACCGGATGCTCGCCGTCGACGAGCGCGGCGAGCCGCTCGACGGCGACGAGATTCTTTCCATCCTCGCGCTCGCGCTGGGCGTCGACTTGGTTGCGGTGACAGTGATGACGAACCTCGGCTTCTACCGCCTCATGGCCGAGCGCCGGATCCGCGTCGTGACGACGCCGGTCGGCGACCGCTACGTCCTCGAGGCACTTCGAGCAGAAGGCGGGCTCCTCGGTGGAGAGCAGTCCGGCCACATCATCTGGCTCGGGAACCACGTGACGGGTGACGGGCTCGCCGCGGCGCTACTCCTGTGTAGTGCGCTGCGCGGGCGAACGCTCGGCGAAGCGGCGTCTGTAATGCAGCGCTATCCGCAGGCGAAGAGGAACATCCGTGTCACCAGAACCGACCTTCCGCAGTCCGTTCTCGACGAGGTCGATCGGATCTCCGCAGAGCTTGGCGAGAGCGGCCGTGTGCTCGTCCGCCCGTCGGGCACCGAGCCGGTGGTTCGCGTCCTGGCCGAGATGGAAAATGCCCAAGATGCAGAGAGAATGTGTGGTAGCATCGCCGCGCTCGTGGAAAGAGAGTTCGGTTGAGCCCGACGAGGGGCGCTGCCGGGCTCTTTCGCATTTCTAAGGAGATCGCATGTGCGGAATCATCGGATACGTCGGGTCACGTGAGTGCAAGCCGCTGCTCCTCCAGGGACTCGAACGCCTCGAGTACCGCGGCTACGACTCCTCGGGTCTCGCTCTTCTGGAGAGCGGGGGGCTCGAGTACGTCCGCGCAGTCGGTGTTCTCGACAACCTGAAAGCCCGAGCCAGCACCAACTCGTCGACCGCGACCACTGGTGTCGCGCACACGCGCTGGGCGACCCATGGCGCCGTCACCGAGGAGAACGCGCACCCGCTCGCGGGCTGCGATCCCGCGAAGCTCTCGATCGTCCTGAACGGCATCGTTGAGAACTACCGCGAGCTGCACGCGAGCCTCGGCGCAGATGGCCACACGTTCACGTCCGAGACCGACGCGGAGACGGTCACGCACCTCATCGAACGCCACTACGAAGGCGATCTCGTCGAGGCCGTCCGGCGCGCCTTCTGCGAGCTCGAGGGCCACTTCGCGTTCGTCGTCATCCATCACGACCATCCGGGCCTTCTCGTCGGCGCACGGCACCAGGTTCCGCTCGTCATCGGCCTGGGTAACGACGAGATGTTCCTCGCGTCCAATGCTGCGGCCTTCCTCCGCGAGACACGCACGGTGCAGTTCCCGGGCGACGGCGAGATCATCGCCGTGCGGCCCGAGGGCGCAGTCTTCTCACTCGCGGACGGCTCCCCGGTCGAGCACGAGCCGATGGAGCTCGACTGGGATGACGAAGGCGCCCAGAAGGCCGGATTCGAGACCTTCATGCTCAAGGAGATCTACGAGCAGCCGGAGGCGGTTGCCGAGACGATCGGCGACCGCGTGCGGCATGGAACGCTCGTCCTCGAAGGGCTCGACATGTCAGGCAAAGAGGTCAAGGAGCTCCGCCGAATCGTCCTCCTCGCCTGCGGCACCGCGTACCACGCGTGTGTTGTCGGTCGCTATGTGATCGAGGAATGGGCCCGCGTGCCCGTCGAGTTCGACATCGCGAGCGAGTGGCTCTACCGCAACCCGGTGATCAACGAGCACGACCTCGTCATCGGCATCACCCAGTCCGGCGAGACGCGCGACACGATCGAGGCGCTCAAGCTCGCTCGCAAGCTCGGCGCCCGCACGGTCGCGATCACGAACATGATGGGCTCGCAGGTGACGCGTGAGGTCGATTCGGTGCTGTACACGCGCGCTGGCCTCGAGACGGGGGTCGCCGCCTCGAAGACGTTCACGGCTCAGGTCGCGCTCCTCTACCTTGTTGCCCTCAAGCTCGCACAGATCCGCGAGACGCTGCCGCCTGGCGAGATCGAGTTCATCCTCGACTACGTCTACAAGCTGCCGCGCAAGATCCAGGCGTTCCTCGACGGCGACCATCCGATCGACGAGATCGCGCAGCGCTATCACGCCGCACATTTCTTCCTCTACCTCGGGCGCCACATCGGGCTGCCCGTGGCGCTCGAGGGAGCGCTCAAGCTGAAGGAGATCTCGTACATCCCGACCGAGGCGTACTCCGCCGGCGAGATGAAGCACGGCCCGATCGCCTTGCTTGACGAGCAGACGCCGGTCGTCGTCGTCGCGACCAACATCCACGTCTACGACAAGATCGTCTCCAACATCCAGGAAGTTCGCGCGCGCGGGGCGCACGTCATCGCGATCGCGACGGACGGCAACGAAGACATCCAGCATCACGCCGACGACGTCATCTACGTGCCGAAGACTCCGGCGTTCCTCCAGGTCGTGCTCGCGATCCTCCCACTGCAGCTCCTTGCCTACAAGATCGCGCGCCTGCGGGGCTTGAACGTCGACCAGCCCCGCAACCTCGCGAAGACCGTCACCGTCGAGTAGCTGCGACGGCCGGCCCTTCGTCGTACGATCCGGGGCGACCGACGGAAGGAGCATGAGATGGCGAAGGTGCTGATTCTCGCCGGCGATACCGCCGAGGACCTCGAGACGATGTACGTCAAGTACAGGCTGGCCGAAGCCGGGGCACGAGCCGCACGTGGCCGCGCCGACGATGCGCCCGATCAAGCTCGTCGTACACGACTTCGAGCCAGACTACGACACGTACGTCGAGCGACCGGGGCGGACGTGCCCCGTCGACGTTGCGTTCGCCGACGTGAACCCGGCCGACTATGCGGCGCTCGTGATTCCGGGTGGGCGTGCGCCGGAGTTCATCCGAGTCGACCCCGAAGTGCCGCGGATCGTGGAGCACTTCTTCGCTGAGGACAAGCCAGTGGGGACGCTCTGCCACGGTCCGCAGGTGCCGGCCGCGCTCGGCTTGCTGCGCGGACGACGCTCGTCGGGCTTTCCGCCGCTCGCTCCGGGCATCGAGCTCGCCGGCGGGGAGTACGTCGATGGTGCGGCCGTCGTGGACGGAAACATGGTCTCGTGTCGTGGCTGGGGCGATCTCGCGGAGTGGTCGCGGGCGTTCCTCGAGTGCCTCGATCGCGCCGCGGTGCCCGCGTAGCGCCTGGCTCGGGAGCGTTTACCGAATCGTCAAGGTCGGTTGGTACCGTCGGCGCCTTCCAGGTCTGACCACCACAGGGAGGTAGACGATGAGAGGTCTTTCACTCCGGCACCCATCCCCGGCGCTCGTGATCGCGTGCGTCGCACTCGGCATCGCGCTTGGAGGTACCGGGTATGCAGCCGTCCTACAGGTGCCGAAGAACAGCGTCGGCACCGCACAGCTCAAGAGCTCGGCGGTCACGACGGGCAAGCTCGCTTCGAACGCGGTGACATCAGCCCAGGTGAAGAACCGCTCACTCCTGAGGGTGGACTTCGCCTCGGGACAGCTGGTCGCTGGACCGACCGGGCCGGCTGGGCCCGCGGGACCCGCGGGGCCGGCTGGGCCTCCCGGAGTGAGCGCTGTCGAGCGCGTCGAGTCCACCTCCGCGAACAACTCGACGTCCAGCAAAACGGCAACGATCGCCTGCCCGGCCGGTAAGAGGCTGCTCGGAGGGGGAGCTCGCCTGAACCCGGCTCTTCCGCAGGTCGCGCTGCAGCAGTCGTTCCCGGACAACGACAGCGTCTACCGGGCGACCGCCCGCGAGATCGTGGGGACCGGATCCACGTGGTCGTTGACGGTGTTCGCAGTCTGCGCAGCCGTGAGCTGATCCGTACGCGCTCACGCCTCGCGGCCGCTCGTCGGGGCCGCGAGGCGTCTCCACGCCGGGCTCAGCCGTCGACGATCTCGATATCGGGGCGGAAGGCCGCCACAGCGAACCAGAATGGTTCGTGGAACGGGGCGGGCTCACCGTCGAGCGTCACGGTGGCCGAGCCCACATCCCGGCTGGAGGCAATCCCGACCCCGTCGAGCGCCGACGCGACGCCGCCTTTCCAGCGCACGTCGATCTCACCTTCCTCGGTGTCGAACGTCACGCGTCGCACCTTCGCGAGCGACGAGAACGGGACGCCGAACGCCTCGTCGCCGACCTCGATGTAGACGACCCGCTCCTTGGGTGGAAGGCGGTCGTCGCCACCGTTGCGCGTCGCGAAGATCGGGGGCGAGTCGATCGAGTCGTAGCCGACGTACGGGTTCTGGCCGTAGTCGCGAACGAAGGCCGTGTCGCGGTTCAGGACGAGGCTCAACGGGTGCTCGCGACGGAACTCCTTCCACGAGACGATCCTCACCGGCAGCTGCTCGAGCTTCCTGCCGGCGAGCTCACCGACGAGCGCCTCCCCGGAGAACTGCTGCCACCACGACTCGGTCGTGCGGTCGTACATGACGAGGTCGGACTCGCGGAGCTTCCCCGTGGTGCCGAAGGTGTGCACGTCGCCATCGAGGCGACGGTCGAACACGATCGCCGTGTTGCAGAGCGGGCAGAACGTGACCGCGATAGGCGTGCTGCCGATCTGGTCGTTCGCGATCTCGTGCCACATCAGGATCTGGATCGGGTATCCACGCGTCTCGCCGTCGACCTCGACGAGGATCACGGGCTCGCGCTCACCGAGCCAGTCGATCTCGTCGGCGCGAGTGAACTGCGGGATGTCGATCGCCGGGATCCCGTCCTTCGGAGGGCCACCGGACTGGAACTCGTCGAGCGGGACGAGCTGCTTCGAGAAATCCGTCTTCCACAGTGCCGAGTCGGCCGGCGGAGGAGAGCCCTCTCCCAGCCCGGGCCCCGGCGGGTTCTTGGCCAGCTCTTCCTCGAGGCTCGCGAGCGCCTCGTCGAGCTCCTCCTCGGTCGACTTGCTGTCGCCGGAGCCCCCGCAGCCTGCGAGGGCGAGCGCGATCACGAGTGCGAGGAATCCGAGCACTGCGCGCGAGCGGCGTTTCATCATCTCCTTCGATGCGACCGCAGACCCCTTGGATTCACGACCGCGACGCTGTGAGCGCGTCGCGGAGCCAGCGCTCGTCGGGAACTCCTGCGATCCCTTGTCCGGTGCGGTAGATGCGGCAGGCGAGAACGCGAGGACTTCGACTTTCACAACGCCGAAGAATCGAGCCGACGACTCAGGGGCGTTCGTCGTTCGGCCTCCGCCTTGATGGCGGAGAGCGATTGGCGTACGGCCGCCTCCCACCTCGCGGCGACGAGCCCACCCCACGCGCGTCCCAGCCACCAGAAGTCCGTGCCGAGCTCGCCGCTGTACGCAAGTTCGGTCCCGTCAGTCGTCTCGCGTAGGACGAACTGCTCGACGACATATGGCACGGGGCCGCGGACGAGCCGGAAGTGCACGCGCTCGGGCGGCTCGAAGCGAACTGTCTCGAGTGTCGTCGTCACAACCGGCCCGACCCGCGTGAAGTGCTCCGCAAGAACCATGGTCGAGCTCCGTTGCAGGACTCGGAGCTTGCTCTCGAGCGCGCGCGGCGTCTTGTGTAGGTATGGAGCGGAGATGACGTCGAACACGACCTCCCGGCTCGCCGCGATCTGGCAGGAGAACGGCCCAAGTGCTCGCACACGTCTACCGATGCCAACGTCCAACGTCAGGGAGCCGCGCACCAGGAACGTGTAGAGCCCGACGCCAACAGCCCCGAATGCACCGAGCCCGAGTCGACCCTTCACGTATCCCACTCAGTCGATCCTGCGGCTAGCGCTCGTCGTGCTGGATTCGCGAGAGCACGGCACTCACCGTGGCCGGCTCCGGTGCGATCTGCTCGGGC